>CAZLRK010000028.1:0-30523 GCA_964561845.1 uncultured Desulfobacterales bacterium
TACAGAGGATATCTTTGGACAATATTGTTGAACTATACAACAAGCAGTGGGCCGGTGCTGTTAAGATGAAAAAAGAGCTGGCAGACAAAGGCCTGCTGAAAAAGGATCCATGGAAGGACGGATTTCAGGAAATGATGTACTATCTGTGGCATCACACCGGCAGACGGGCCCGCCAGGGTGCTGCAATGAACGCCCCTGACTATGCTCACTGGCACGGCTTTTTTCAGATGTTTCAGGTTTACAAAGATATGGAAGATATCTATAATTACCGGATGAAAAACAACAAGATCGAGGAACTCAGTACGGTTATGAGCTCTGCTCCATACTAAAAAACAGAGAGAAGCTCTCACAACGAGACGCTCTTCCTGGAAACATTGATTTCTTTTTCATAATCTTATTTTCAAAATAAAAACCCCGCCATAGGCGGGGTTTTTTTTTCTAAAAATGATACGATAGTTAGGATGATCTCGTAAAAAGTCAAAATTGAGATGGCAAAGTAAAAAGCTCCAGCTTCAAAACGCGCATATTTCGTGTCATAAGGCGTACTTATAGTATGTTGCAATGATGCGAAACACAGATAATGGACTTTTTACGAAGCCATCATGGTTAACAACAAAAACAGGAGGATATCATCATGAGAAAAATCCTTATTTTAGGAGCCGGAGCCGGCGGTACTATTGTCGCCAACATGCTCCGAAAAGAGTTGTTAGAATCCGAGTGGGAGATCACAATCATCGACAGAGATGATGTGCACCATTATCAAGCCGGATATTTATTTATCCCCTTTGGGATTTATTCGAAAGATGATATTTTAAAGTCCAAAAAAGAATTTATTCCCCAGGGTGTCGAGTTCGTGGTGGATAATATAGTCAAAATTGATAAGGATGCAAGACAGGTGACAACGGCAAAAGGCCGGTATGATTACGATTGGCTTGTTATAGCCACCGGATGCGATATATATCCCTCTGAAATCGAAGGCATGGAAGACGGATGGAGAAAGGATATTTTCGATTTTTATACTCTGGATGGGGCTATTGAATTACGCAAAAAACTTAAATATTTTGATTCCGGCAAGGTGGTTTTGAATATCGCTGAAATTCCATACAAATGTCCCATTGCTCCTCTGGAATTCGTTTTCATGGCAGACTGGTTTTTTACGGTAAATGGAGTAAGAGACAAGGTAGAAATCGAATTTGTGACACCCCTGGATAATGTATTTACAAAACCGGTTGCAGCCAAGACTCTGGCTGAATTCGCCTCTAAAAAAAATATTAAGGTTACACCCCATTTTGATCTGGCCCAGGTGAATGCAAATGAAAAAACTATTGAATCAGCTAAAGGTGAAAAAGTAGGTTACGATCTACTTGTGGCCATACCGCCCAATATGGGAGATAAAGCCCTCATCGATTCTGAAATCAGTGATCTTGTGGGATTTGTACCAACAGATAATAAGACCTTGAAAGCGGAAAATGCAGATCGGATTTTCGTCATAGGCGACACAACCAATGTGCCCACGTCCAAGGCCGGTTCCGTGGCTCATTATATGGCATATACCCTGGTTGAAAATCTAGTTCGGGAAATAGACGGACATGAAGCCTTACCCAAGTTTGACGGCCATGCCACCTGTTTTCTGGCTTCCGGATTTGAAAAGGCCATTCTCCTCGATTTTAACTACGATGTAGAACCTCTGCCAGGCAAGTTCCCTTTTCCCGGAATGGGGCCATTCAGCCTTTTGGAAGAGAGCCTCAATAATCATTGGGGCAAAATGATGTTCAGGTGGGTTTACTGGAATCTGATGATGAAGGGTCTTGATCTGCCCCTGGAACCCCAGATGAACCTTGCCGGTAAAGTTAGAAAAGCGACGGCATAAAGGGAGGTGACGGCCATGACAAATGAAGAATTGATTTTAGAGCGACTTGATCGCCTGGAAAATCAGATTACTCCCATAACTAACTCAGCTAATTCTATCAGAGAACTTAGGGAAGATTTGGCCCCCCGGGTAAATGAAGCGGTTCAGGCACTTATTGCTGAACTAGCGGATGTTGAAGCCGATTTCCAATTGGAAGACCTGCTTTTCCTCATTAAAAAAGCAATGAGAAATGTCAACAACCTGAACTTTTCTCTGGATCAACTCAAAAACCTTATTGATTTCGCCATTACGGCAGAGCCTTTACTTAAAAGTTCCATTCCCCAGATAATCTATTTTATGGATGATCTTGAACAAAAAGGCGTATTTCGATTGTTGAATTTTTCCATAGAAGTTACAAAAAAGATTGGAGAATCTTTTACTACAAAAGAGATGGAGCAAATTGGGGATGGATTAGTGCGCTTAGTTGATATAGCAAAAAAACTCACAGCGCCCGAAGCTCTGGACCTTCTCGAAAAGGCAGCAGAACTTCCCGCCAGGGTGGATCTCTCCCAAGCAAAGCCTGTTGGACCCTTCGGTATGCCGTGGGCCATGGGCAACAGTGAAATCAAACAGGGATTAGGAGTTTTGATGGAGCTTACTAAGGGGCTGGCTGCGCTGAAGTAAACTGAAATTAAGATACAGTCTTGATTATAGAGCGACTTTATACCACGTCGAGCGGATAATCATTCAGGAATCGGTATAAAGTTGCCCTTCCTACACCGAGGAACCTGGCAGCTTTAGATTTATTACCGCCTGTTCTCTTCAGAGCCTCTCTTACAGCATCAACATCGAGCTTTTTTGATGGACCGCGCTTAGGCATGGTACTTTTGTAGTTTCTCAGCTCTAATGGCAAATCATCAGGTAATATTTCCTTTCCTTTGCATTTTATAATGGAAAACTGAATTGCATTCTCAAGCTCCCTGACATTTCCCGGCCACTCATAATCCATCATAAGGGATATAGCAGTGTCGGAAATAGCGGGAGGATTTTGTTTCCCATGCTTTTCAATTTGGTGGATGAAATGGTTAATAAGAAGAGGGATATCATTCTTTCGCTCTCTTAACGGCGGCAGAAAAATGGGGACCACGTTGATGCGGTAGTAGAGATCATTGCGGAAATTGCCCTTTTCTACTTCAAGCTTTAAATCGCGATTGGCTGCACTGATAATACGCACGTCAACGGAAATGGTTTTCTCTGCACCTACCCTCTCAAATGTTCCTTCCTGAAGCACACGCAATAGTTTTGCCTGCACAACCTTTGGCATATCAACTACTTCGTCCAGGAATAAGGTACCTTCGTTGGCCAGTTCAAATCGGCCTTTTTTATCCCGCAGGGCTCCGGTAAAGGAACCTTTCACGTGGCCAAAAAGCTCACTTTCCAGCAATCCTTCCGGCAGGGCGCCGCAGTTGACCGGCACAAATGGTTTGTTAGCACGAGGGCCTTCATTATGAATCGCCGAGGCTACCAGTTCCTTTCCCGTGCCGCTTTCCCCCTGGATAAGAGCAGGAACATTGACTTCGGCAACCTCTCTTATTGTTTCGAACAGTTCCTGCATCTTGGTATCGTATCCTATAATCCCGGCAAAGCTCTGTTCCTTCTTCAGTCGCCGACGCAGGTTATTCAATTCGCTTATATCTTCGAGAATGATAATCGCAAAACCTTCGCCTCCATGCTCGACTGGAGCGGCGCTGACAAGTAATACCTGTTCATAAATTTTCCCATTAGTTAGTAATTGAACCTTTGCCCTGTTCCTGTGTATCTGTTTTCCGGCAAGAGCCCTAAGTGCAGTTTTGCGAACTTGACAAGTCTGACACTCGTCGGCAAAACCACACCCTTTTGGGCTCTTAAATGCATGGACGCATCTAAGAACTTCACCTCCCGTTTTATTAATTGCCTCTACCATGGAAATTCCGAAAGTTTGTTCCATCACGTTGTTCACCGCTTGAACCCGTCTGTTACGATCGACTATAAGTACTCCGCAGGGGATCGCCTTAAACAGGTTCTTTAAGAACCCCTCCTGATTTAAAATGTCGACAACAGGTTTCATTTCATACCGAAAATCTTTGAATAAGAGTTTTTTTTCACAAAAGAGTTTAGAGATAAGACGGCTTCATGTCAAGCTCAAATCATCCTCATCAACTCGGGAATCTTGCGTACTTATTTTCCTCTTTTTTTAAAAAATATCGCCTGGACTTGATTTATATCAAGGACAGTGCCTATAAAACAATAGTAAAAGATATTCAAAATGGTTAAGGCATGTGCTATGGTGCTAATAGCGTAATGCCCACCTATAACAACCTAAATGCTCTAAATTTTAAAAATTAAAGGAGGTACGTTATGTTTTGTTTTCAATGTCAAGAAACAGCCAAAAACACCGGCTGCACCGTCAAGGGCGTTTGCGGAAAACCAGAGGATACCGCAAATTTTCAGGATCTGTTGATCTATGTATTAAGAGGTATTGCTGTTTACAGCGAAAAGGCCAGCGAACTCGGTATCTCAAATAAGGAAAACGGGTTGTTCGTTGCACAGGCGCTTTTTACTACCATCACCAATGCCAACTGGGACAATGACAGATTTATTGAGCTGATCAAAGAGGGGTTAAATCGGAGAGAGGCGCTTAAATATAAAGTTCTGGCCGCTTACAATGAAAAATACGGCAAGGATTTTGATGAAGAATTACATCATTCTGCAACCTGGATCTCGGATGACTTGGCAGAATTTCAGGAAAAAGCCAAATCGATAGGTGTTCTTGCAACAGAAGATGAAGATGTTCGTTCCTTAAGGGAGCTTTTGATCATTGGCTTGAAAGGTATTGCCGCATATGCGGATCATGCCGCTATTTTAGGGTTTGAAAAAAACGAAATTTACGATTTTCTTATGGAAGCTCTGGCTTCTACTACCAGAGAACTGTCAGTGGACGATATGATAGCTATGGTAATGAAAGCAGGGGAAGTTGTGGTAACCACCATGGCCACTCTGGATGAAGCCAATACGTCCGCCTATGGAAACCCTGAAATAACCGAAGTTAATATAGGAACTGGCAGCAATCCGGGGATTTTGATCAGCGGGCATGATCTGAAGGACATGGAAGAGTTGCTCAAGCAGACCGAAGGCACCGGCGTGGATGTGTATACTCACGGTGAAATGCTGCCTGCCAATTACTATCCCGAATTTAAAAAGTATGATCATTTTGTGGGCAACTACGGTGGCTCATGGTGGCACCAGAACAAGGAATTTGAATCCTTCAACGGTCCGATTCTGATGACCACAAACTGTATTACCCCTATAAAAAAGAACAATACTTATCAGGACCGGATCTTTACCACCGGGATGACCGGTTATCCTGGCGTTAATCATATACAGGACAGACCTGAAAGCGGCGCAAAGGATTTTTCGGAAATTATCGAACTGGCCAAAACATGTGAACCGCCCGAGGAAATTGAAACTGGCAAGATAGTGGGCGGGTTTGCCCACCACCAGGTGCTTGCTTTAGCGGACAAAGTTGTTGATGCGGTCAAATCCGGCGCCATAAAGCGCTTTGTGGTCATGGCCGGCTGTGACGGTCGTCAAAAGGCCAGAAACTATTTCACTGAAGTTGCCAAAGCACTGCCGCAGGATGCGGTGATTTTAACCGCCGGTTGTGCCAAGTATCGCTACAACAAGCTTGCTCTCGGCGACATAGGTGGTATCCCCAGAATTCTTGATGCCGGGCAATGCAACGACTGCTACTCCCTGGCAGTTATTGCCTTGAAGCTCAAAGAAGTTTTTGGACTGGACGACATTAATGATCTTCCGATTTCCTTTGATATCGGATGGTACGAGCAAAAAGCTGTGGCAGTACTGCTGGCGCTGCTTTTTCTCGGGGTCAAGGGCATCCGTCTGGGACCGACCCTGCCGGCTTTTCTGTCTCCAAATGTGGCCAAGGTTCTGGTGGAAAAGTTTGATATCAAACCTATCAGCGAGGTTGAGGCTGATATCGAAGCTATGATGAGCGGTAAATAATTTGCCCCTGTTTTTAACGGACGGCGGTTTTCCATGGGTAAAAGCATTCTTCGGAAAACCGCCATTGTTATGTATTAGATAAGTTTGTGAGGAAGTAAAGCCAATGGATATTAAAACCTGGAAAAGCGATACGGTCACAATTCAAGTTGATTATGACAAGTGCCAGGGGCACGGTGATTGTGCGGATGCATGCCCTTCAGAAGTTTACGAACTGACAGATGGTAAGACTGTGCCGGTCAATATCGATGAGTGTGTTGAATGCTGTACATGTGTTGAGACCTGCCCGGAAATAGCAATCGATCACAGCGCATGTGAATAAAATTTTGGCAAAAGGAGGAAAAAATATTAAGCGGAGAGTTTCTTGGGAAAGATAATAAGACTCTTCCGGCAAATCCGGGCGATATTTAATTTCAGAAGTAAAGGGAATACCCAGTTAAGATAATTATCCTTACTATTTTTTTCTTTCGTTTGCTTAAACTGATTCAAGAAAGGATATACAGGTGCCTATCCCTGGTAATCTATCAACAACAGCTATGGCGGTAATGCCGCATACAGATGTAGATCGCGCACTGGATGTAGCGTTGAGTATGGATATACCGTTTTGGCCACAGTTGCCGAATTATAGCTACTATGAAGATATGTATGTTCAGGCGGCTGAGCACTTCCCTGGCATCCTGCTCGATGTAAATAATCGTACACTGAAGTTTTCGATGGATAAATTTATTATGGAACTGGAAGAAATCCTGGAGCATTTTGATGATCCATCCTGGTTTGATATCAGCGAAAGCTATTCTGTTGTATATCATCGGTTTCTATCCATGGATTTGTCAGACAGACCTGCCATCAGGGGACAGCTTGAAGGGCCGGTTAGTTTTGGTTTCAATATTCTGGATCAGAACGAACGCCCGATCCTTTTTGATGACACCATACGTTCGTTTATGCTCGAATTTATGGCTAAAAGAATCAATGTACAACTCAACAGACTAAAAACGCTTAATCAAAATGCATTTATGTTTGTCGATGAACCCGGACTTCAGTATCTTTTTTCTGCCCTGGCAGGCTATAATGATCTCAAAGCAAAAGAAGACCTTGACTTGTTTTTTTCAATGATTGATCGACCGCGTGGCATACATCTTTGCGGTAACCCGGATTGGGATTTTTTATTGGGATTGAATCTTGATGTCCTTTCTCTTGATATTTACACAAACGCAGAAATTTTCTCATTGTACGCGGCATCGATTAAACGTTTTTTGGAAAACGGCGGTGTTATTGTTTGGGGAATAGTTCCCACAGGTTTTGAATCCTTTGAAAAAGAGGATATAAATTCATTGACGGCTCGATTGGAAAATGTATGGCACATTCTGGGAAAAAAGGGGATTGACATCCCCTATATGTTGAAAAGAAGTATGCTTTCGCCGGCCACCTGCTGTCTTGTTAATCCGGACAAGGAGAGAACCGTGGAAAAAGCTTTTTCCAGTGTGCAAAAATTTTCTGGGATACTTCGTGAAAAATATGACATTTAACCTAAGGGTTCACGAAGAAATAAATTCACAATTTTGGAAGTTGAGGCGCCCGGCCGGCAAGACGCGGAAGCACAGGAATATCAAGCATATTTCGAGCTTCCGTAACGCAGCCGGACGGGATGGATCGACGTCCAAAATGTGAAGTTATTTTTGAGTGAGCCCTAAGGGCTTATACAAAATCTGAAACCTGAACACTGAAACCTGACACCAGGAAACATAGGGTGGTGAAAAAAAGTGTAAACTGCTCAACTTCTCCACAGACTGGTTTGTGGAGTTTTGCTTAAGCGCAACATCCCGATTGAGCATTGTTGATGAAAAACGCGCCTCCATCAAGAGCTTCCGTGGAAAAGAAATAATTATAAGCTGTTGAAAGGAGATTTATTACACATGGATACAACTTTAATCAACACCAAAGTTGACCTTCCTATTTGGCAGGGCCTGGATACGCCTCTCTACGTTACTGATATAATACAGGAAACACATGATGTCTATACCTTCCGTTTTCAGGGGAATCCGTTATGCCGGTTTGTCTATTGGCCTGGTCAGTTCTGCACGCTTGTACTGAACATCAACGACAAGAAAGTACTTCGTTCCTATACGATTTCCTCAACGCCCTCACGGCCTTTTGTGCTTGAGATCACTGTCAAGCGTGTGCCTGGCGGGTTGGTTTCAAACTGGTTGCCGGACAATCTGAAAATCGGTGATAAAGTAAATATTGCTGGTCCCAAAGGAAAGTTCTGTCTTATACCTGGTAAGATTGCGCAAAAAATTCTTTTTGTTGCGGCGGGAAGTGGAGTCACGCCCATAATGTCGATGGTTCGATGGTTGTGCGATGTGTCTGCAAATGTAGACATCCGTTTTTTTAACTCGGCCCGCACTCCAGACGACATCATATTCCGCAATGAAATCGAGCTGCTTACTTCCCGTTATAAAATGTTCGAGCCAGTGATAATCACCAATACCAGGAGTTCCGGTATCGGGTGGACTGGTTTAACCGGGCGTATTTCCCGGCAAATGCTTGAGATGGTTTCGCCTGATATCCATGAGCGTCATATCTATATGTGCGGGCCTCCTGGCTTCATGGAAGCCGTCAAGAAAATTCTGGGTGAACCGATTTTGGGGCAGCCGTTTAAAGTATCTGACCTTCATACTGAAAGTTTTAGCGGGGTGCGAACCTCCGCCGAAGAAAAATCTATCACACCTCCAAAAACTGCTGCGGTGAGCCTCGATCAACCACCGCAGGCAGAAGAAACCCCGACCGTTTCTTTGGCAGTAGAATTTGCCCGCTCGGGCAAAAACGTCTCCACTGACGGTAAAACGTCTTTGCTGGATATTGCCGAAGAACAGGATGTAGACCTGGATTATGGCTGTCGCTCAGGTAGCTGCGGAGTTTGTAAAGCCCGTCTCCTTAAAGGGAATGTGGCTATGGAAACTGAAGAAGGTCTTGAACCGGAAGATAAAGACAACGGCTACATCCTGACCTGTGTGGCAACGCCGCTTACAAACTGCATATTGGATGCTTAAGCTTTAGGTTTATATCTTCTCTATAATCTCCAGAAGATTGCTGAGCGGTTGCTGACCCTCAAGCTCATGTTCCTCGTTGATAATGATTTTAGGAACTCCATTTACTGAATATTTGTTGGCAAGTGGTGAAAAAGTTGATGCCTCAACCATATCCGCGCGTATTTTTTTATTTTCAAGAGCGAGTCTATGAGCGGCGCTAACTGCACCGGGGCAATACGGTCAGGTTAGCAGCACAAAAACCTGTATATGAACATCCTTATCAATATTTTTAATTCTACTCACAAGGTCTCCCGGCAATTCCTCTTTCTGGCCTGAAACTTCAATAAGGCTTCCCACAAAAGAAGTAAACTCATAACCTCCCGGCAATCCGTAATATTTTATTCCTGTATCATTTCCATCCTTATCAAGAAAAACAATTGCCGGTATTTTGTCAACATTATACTCTTCGACCTTATTTTTATCCTTTTGAAAGTCATACACCACATGTTTCAGTTTATCGGATAACGCTACAGTCTCATCGACAAACTCTCTGACATTTTTACAGGCTGGACACTCAAATTCCTGCGTAAAATTTACCAGTGCTACATCGCTTTTCATTTGTTTAAAGACATCCTTTAACTGCTGTTGAACCTTTTCATCAAACATAGACATTTTCTTACCTCCTAAGGGTTCACGAAAAAATAAGTTCGCAATTTTAGGCGTTGAGGCGTCCGGCCGGCAAGGCGCGAAAACGAAAGCATATCTGGATATTCTGAGTTTTCGCAACGCAGCCGGGCGGGATGCATCGGCGTCTAAAATGTGAAGTTATTTTTGAGTGAGCCCTAAGTTCATTTACTTTAATATTTTCTTAGTACTCTATTAAAAGAAATTTATCACGAAAGCACGAAATTACAAAAACACGAAAAATAAAATTTTATTTCGTGATTTCAATCTTTCGTGTTTTCGTGATTATTTTTAAATGCTTTCAAAAGTACTTCAAGCGCTTAAACCATTAACCCTTCCGGCTTATCCGGATGAGGTAATCAATGGAAGAAAGGGCGGCCTTTGCCCCCTCCCCTGCGGCCACTATTATCTGTTTATACGGTACAGACGTAACATCACCTGCAGCGAACATACCAGGCTTGCTGGTGTTACAGGAACAATCGACAATTATTTCACTCAATTCATTAAGCTCAACAAGATTCTTCACAACATCGCTGTTAGGTATAAGGCCTATCTCCACAAAGATTCCCTCTACATCGAGTTCTCTTATTTCATTTGATTGTATATTTTTAATGACAACCGATTTTACGTTAGTGTCTCCCTTAACCTCTACCACTTCATGTTGAAATAAAAAGTCGACATTTACAAATTTATTTAGATTATCAACAAGAACCTTGTCAGCAGTCAAAGTTTCCAGAAATTGGACAACTATAACATGCTCTGCGACTTTAGCCAGATCTATTGCCGCTTCAATTCCGGAATTTCCTCCGCCCACCACTACAACCTTTTTCCCTGTATAAAAGGGTGCGTCACAAATGGCACAATAAGCAACGCCCTTCCCGATAAGCTCATCCTCACCAGGTACATTGAGCCTTCTCGGATTTTTTCCTGTGGCAATAATAAGTGCTCTTGCAGAAAAGACTCTGCCGTCTTCCAAATGAACCTTTTTGATATTATTATAAGTTATTGATGCGACATTGCTACCTTCTTCATAGCCAATCCCAAACTGTGATACCTGTTCCTTAAATTTCTCAACAAGATCAATCCCATTTACGTGCCTGTATCCCATATAGTTCTCAATTCCTGCAGTTACAGCAACCTGGCCTCCGATAGCCTTTATAATAATCCCAGTTGAAATACCCTTCCTCATGCAATAGACCGCGGCGGTCAAGCCTGCAGGCCCCCCTCCTATTATCAACACGTCATAAATTTTTTCTTGAGCAAGGGGTTCAAGTTTTTTCTGTTCCGAAAGGGATGCCATATTGAGTTTAAATTCCATAGCTTTAAACCTCCGTCAGTAACTATTTACTTGTCATACCCTTTAAGTATTTTAACTTTTAAAACGTATTTCTAAACATAGCAAGAGAATTAGTATGATGGACTTCTTCTTCCATGTCTATTGTGTGACACACTTTGCAATTTCTATTTGCCCCTAGGGGATAGGGATTATTTTGATACTGCAATGGGATAATATTATCCCTGTTTTTACCATACGGATTTCTTGTAGGATATACGGCATGTGTACTCCCATGACATGCCTCGCACATAATACCGACATCATCTGTCCGCATTCTATATAGTTGTTCAACGCCTTTTGTCCAGAGGTTAAATTCGGATTCATCGGTTTCAGGCTGCTCAAAATCTACATGGCAGTTCATACAATCCGGTTCATTGAACCACGGAATTCTTGGATTAATTTGTTTAATTGTGTCTACCGATCTTGGGGAAAGATATCGCATTAACCGGTCCGCCCCTTTTTTCCCTGCAATTTTTTCTGCTTTTAAAAGACTTAGAGCATGATCCTCCATTTTCCAGTGACAACTGGTACAATTCATATCAAGTTCCTTGTGTATTCCCCTAAAGAATTGGGTGTTGCCTTTTGGAGAAGACGGATGACAGGTAGTACAAGCTTCATCGTCTCTGTTAGCCAGATAGTTGGCATGAAATCCGTGTATGGCTGCCGATAAATTTAGTAATTCCGACTTTCCTCCGTCTCCAAGGATGGGATCAGGATGGCATGATTGGCAAAGGACAGGCTTACCCTTCTCGGCCAATTCTAAAAGATTTGTTTTACTGATACGGTCGTGTATAGCCAATATATCTTTTGAAGTTTCACGGGAAAGACCTGCTTGGCCGTTTACGCGCCATGAACCTCCATGGCAATTTTTGCAACCCATTTCAGTAGAGGTTGGCGCCACCACACGGGTTTTGGCCAGTATTTTCCCTGTATTTTTGTCTATAGCTTCAATGATAAACACAGGGTAAGGGTTGAATGATCCGTTATCAGAATATGGAACAACCGGAATCATTGCCCCTACAAATGCCATCTGGTCTTCATGAAGTCTCATTTCCCCTTTAAGCCCATTGCCGGACAAGCCGATATCCTGAGGTAATTTTTTATTAAAAAAGTGTTCGGCATAATCCCAGAATTTTACATGCCTTGACGGCTTCTCAAAACCCGGTTCTACTGTATAGGTTATCCTTACATCTTCGAGGATAATTTCAGGGGTTTCTCCCCGGCGTATCAACTGAGCATACAGATTGTTTCCCGGCGGCATAAGGTTCCAGTATGGATCGCTGTCCGAAATAAAGTGCATTCCCATGCTGTTCCAGGCCAGAAGTACATATTCGTCCTTTTCCTCATTAAAGGAGGGAATTTCAACAGGAAGGTCTTTTTCTTCTATACTAACCGACAGTTCTTTTTTTCCATGTAATCCTTCCACGATATACCGTGCAAGTACCATGCGTTCTTTGCGAGTTCCAATAAATTTTGGCATATAATCGTTTATTTTACCCATGCCATTGAGCTGAGCATCCATGCCAAAAACTGAATATTTTTTGGTTAAAGGCAATATATCATTTAAAGGTCCCCCAGTGGAATGGCATGAAATGCATTCAATTCTGAAAATCTCCTTCCCGACATTAAGGGCATTTTCATCATTTATATCACGATGCCCAATCCATTTTGCGATTTTGAGTAACCCCTTCTCATTTATCTTTTTTTCGTCGTTTAAAAGAATAGAGTTGGAATAGGTGTGTCCATAAATCAGAAAGGGTCTGCGACCGGCTTCACGGATAAACTCAAAGGAACCCATATAAACAAGCCCTATAATAAGCAAAGCAAATGCCATGGACTTTTTAACATATCCCGGGAGACGAATCGCCATAAGGAGAGCACCTATAAATATCACAGGAATAATCCAGACAAATATTTTAACATAGGGAATTATTTCCGATGAACGGCCCATTATCATAGCTCTGGGCGCTTCAGGGATCGCCATTACATACCAGTAAATAAACAGGAGCATGAAAATAAATGGAAACAGAAGCCATTTGGCACAATAACGCACCATGGTTTCCCTGAACATTGTATCTTTAATAAATACAGCCGTAATAAAACCAAAAATACCGGCAAACATCAGGGAAATGGATGTGCGGAAGAAAAGCGCGGGCCACATGGTTGGATTGAAGAAGCCGTCCCAGAATCTATTGGTCCTAAGCCAATCACCCGGGGTAAGCATAAAATCTATAATACCGTTGATTAAAAACAAAGAAAGCCAGGCAAAGATAAAATAGAGCCAACCGATTGTTAGATGAGCCTTTTTATCCATTTTCCCAAATCGGTAAAAGTAGATAAAAAGGGCCACGATTTCTCCAACAAAACATACCCATTCAGTTGCCCAGCCGAACACAAAGGTGTGTATAAGTGTGGATGTAGTACCTGGGCTTAAGAGCGATACAGTGAACCAGATACCTACGCCGGTAATTCCGCCAAAAACCACGGTTAAAAGAAGAAAAAATTTGCTGTGCTTTTTAGTATAATTAAGGATGTTTTTAGAATTTTCCCTATATCCCTTTATTTCGGTTAGCACCAGGAAAAGCCCGCCTCCCACGGCGAAATGGGCCACATAAACATGAACAACGGCAATAATTGCCATAAGGAGACCGCCACCGGCAAAGTATAGTTCCCAAACCGGATAGTTCATTTCTTAAGCCTCCCTTCTGCTCTGGAGGGCCAATTTCAGCATATAGCCAACAAGAGACAATCCAATAACCAGTGTCACGATAAAAAGAATTAAGGGAGAGTATTCAGGTACAACCTTGAGTGTTGATATAACGAAATATGGTTCAAGATAGGCCCTTCGAACAAGATCCCGGATGAACGCCATAATAATAATGGTAAACAGAGTTGTTCCTACACAGGGCCAGACCTTTCTTTGAAACCCAAATACTAAGGCAATTATTGTTCCGGCTATGCCTGAAAAGAAAAGGATTGTTCCAAACAGATTTCCACCAAAAAACATGGCCATAATATCCCTGGGCAATGATATGAGAAACCAGACTCCGATTAAAATTTGGACTATGGTGGAATAATTGAACCAACGCATACATGTGGCAATCTTTTTCCCTCTATACTCCGAGTTTTTATTTTTTAATTTGAAGACCAAAGCTAAAAATAAACCACCAACAGCTACTGATGCCATAACAAAGTGCAAAAACCGTGGAAATAGCGTGGGTTCACAGAAGTTTAAAATGGTGCCGCCGGGATTCGTAAAATAGCGAGTCCATCTATCGGGAGTGAGCATAAGCGTCATGTTGTTGGAAAAGAAAAAACCTACAATCAGAAGAATGATGACGGATAATGCAATAAAAAAAATGCGGCCGGCACCTAATGTCTCAAATTTAAAACTATAAATATAGGCGCTGTAGTATGCTATCAACAATATGACAAATATGGAAAGCCAGTAAACAGCCATAAGCACGGAGCTTGTATAAATGAAATGGCCATACAGCACCTGGATAAACAAAAAAGGCGCTACTCCGGTATTCACAGCAAAAGCAATTGTATATGGCAACTTTTTACTGATCTCTTTAGCCGTTGTCAAATTTTGAGGCTTGCTTTTTATCGAAGTGATCAGGGCAATTATGCCGATACCCAGCATAGTGTTCATGAATAAGAGATGAAGTACAAATGTAAGAATAAGGAATAATTGAAACCAACCCCAATGTACCGGAATAGCGTCAGGTGTAGGTATGAGCATATTTGGATCCATTAGGAAAGGTCCTCAATAATATATTTATATGAGCAGTCGGGGAGTTATTCTCTTTTATCTCCAGTTTAAGCGGAATGGGTGATCGTCACGAAACGCATACACTGTCTGAAGGTATTAGGAATCGTTAAGAAAGAAAAGCGTTCTGCATGGAATTTTTAAATAAATAAAACTGTTTAATTAACTAAATTATTGTTTTAATATGTCTTTCACTTTTCTTTCTTTACGAGTCCTTATACATGAGTTTGTATGTTCTTCGTGACGATTATCCATGGAGCGATTGAATAAAAAAACTCCCCGATCCCTGATTTATATTTAGTTACATTGTTTTTAGCGTTTCTACAGCTATCTGCCCCACCGTGCATTCAACCAATTCCATGTCGAGAAAAATCACTATTCTTTTTCTATCATTAGCTAGTTTTGATAGCAAAGATTTTATGGATTCTTCAGGATATGCACCGGCTGTCCAGGTTGCAAGCCCGCGATGATAAGCATCTTTTGATTTCAGAAAAGGAATTAGAAAGGGAACTGCATCCTTTACAAATTGAGGTCTGGCATGGGCAAGTCTCCCAAGTCCCCATAATGCACCTCGTTGAAGAGCTTCGTGTTCCAGAAAGTTCCCGTTGGGATTGATATAAGAAATAAGTAGTTTTGAGTATTCCCCAGCGAGTATATTGTTTCGTGCCATGATTTCTCCCATGGCTTCAGGCGAACCCCAGCCGATACCTCCTGATTCGTCATTTAAATTCCACAAAAGGCGTCGCATGATAATCCTTGCATATTCAATCTCGACTTCTGCAAGGTTTGCCACCACTGCACCCATGGCGGTAATGGCCCGCCATTTAATTAATTCATTTTTGTTGTAAAATAATGAAAACAGGGAGTTTACCACCTGCCTTGCCGGTAACGCGCAGATAGCATTCAGGCTTTTCCCAAAATCCTCTTGGTTGAGAAGTTCGAGGATTTGCTTTTTAAGTTTTCTCCCTGCCACTTCATTCAACCCGCAACTCAAATTATAGATCTCGTTAAGTCGTCGAGTAGTTGAGTAGTTAAGTAGTTAAGTAGTTGTAATGATAAGCATAATAACCATTTTGCAAAATAATTGGACATACAACAATTTGCAAATATTAACATATTGATTTAATTATAATTCTTTTCCTACTCAACCACTTAACCACTCAACTATTTGACGATGTCTGAATTAAGTATCCTCCCAATATATACAATCGGCCGGGCAGTTTTTTATAGCTTCTTCCACGTCAGTTTTTGGATAGACCGGTAATTCGGTAACTACCACAAATCCGGCATCGCTGGTATGGAAGATAGAGGGCGACACTTCTTCGCATACTCCGCAGAGAATACATTCACTAAGTTCAACTACAGGAATCTTCATATTTATGATTTATGATTGAAGATTGATCACCTTGCCAATCTTCGTTCCATATTCAAAGCAGGTATTCAGGCCCTCTTGATCAGGAACATACTGTATCTTTATCCCAGGTTCCATGACATCAAATTTCATCGCTTCAAGCTCTTTCTTTATCAGCTTGACGCTTTCACCACTCCACCCGTAAGAGCCAAATGCTCCACCGATCTTATTCTTTGGTTTTAATCCTTTTATGTAGGTTAACATATCTGCCACAGTTGGAAACAACTGATTGTTCAGGGTAGGAGAACCAACAATTATTGCTTTTGAATCGAGAATCTCGGTCATAATATCACTTCGATGCCACTTCCTTAAGTGCATGGGTCTTACTTCGATACCTTCTTCCATAAGCCCCGCAGTTATGGCATCGGCCATTTTTTCTGTGCTGTGCCACATTGTATCGTATATGATTATTGCCTTTTTTTCGGGTTCCTGCTCGCTCCACTTCCCATAGGCGTTTATGATCTTGCCAGGATCAGTCCTCCAAATAATACCGTGGTCAGGGCAGATAATCTTAATTTCAAGCCCAAGATTTTTTACGGTCTCAATCAGTTTTAAAATCTTGGATGAATACAAAAGAAGAATATTGGCAAAATATTTCTTAGCGTGGTACATGGCGGAGTCGCCGATTTGATCATCGAATGTTTCATACCCTGCATAATGCTGGCCGAACCCGTCACTGGAAAAAAGAATTTTATCTTCTTTCAAGTAGGTAAACATGCTGTCAGGCCAATGAACCATTCGCGTTTCGAGGAATGTCAGGGTTTTACTCCCCAAACTCAGCTCACCGCCATTTTCAACAGCCTGGTAGTTCAATTTTTTATGAAAATGTTTTGAAAGGTTTTTATATCCCATTTTGGAACAGTATACTGGCTTTTCTTCTCCGATCCTATGCATTACCTGGGGTAAACTTCCGGAATGATCCATCTCCGTGTGATTGCTGATTACAAAATCAATTTTCTTTGGATCAACAATTTGAGATATATTTTCCATAAGTTCATTGATAAATTCCTTTTTTACGGTATCGATAAGAGCAATTTTTTCGTTCACAATTAAAAAGGCATTATAGGTTGTGCCGAAAGGAACTGAATATCCGTGAAAATCACTGATATTCCAATCTCTAACACCTACGCTGTAAACACCATCTGTTATTTTTTCAGGTTTCATGTGTCCCCTTTCTTTTCTTACTCTTCTTTTTCAAACTCATCCTTTGAAGCCCCGCAAACAGGGCATTCCCAGTCATCAGGCAAATCTTCGAATTTTGTGCCGGGTTCCACACCATTGTCAGGATCACCTTCTGCAGGATCATAAACATAACCACAAACCGTACATACATATTTATCCATTGTTCTTCTCCTCCTTATGATTAGTTATTAATTGTTGATTATTAATTATTATTTATCGGAGATCTCCGATTGTTGAAGTTAACCCACTGCTACAGCGGAATCCGACCCGGCAAGCGGCTTGAACATTTTTTTTCCGGCGCCGCAAATCGGGCATTTCCAGTCATCCGGCAGATCGACAAATTGCGTTCCCTTGGGAATCTTTCCTTTTCTGTCGCCTTTGTCAGGATTGTATATATATCCGCAATTTACAGTTTGGCACTGGTAAATCTCTTCCGGTAACGCCATTATATGCTCCCACCCTAATTGAGCGAAAATAATACTCAATTAGGCGTTAATTGTTATTTGTTATTCGTTATTAGAATTTGATGATCGCCTCATTTTATAAATTTATGATTGGTGAAATATTAAAACGGACTTTATTCTTTTTAAACCATTAACCAATTCAGCCGTCGTAGCCGAGGCTACTATGGCGAAGTCGGCTAACAAATAACGAATGGTTCGACATGCTCACCACCCTGAGCATAGTCGAAGGGTAACTCCCAATTGATTTTTTACTCAATTGGGGTCCCATTCAACTTTGTAATATTTTTTATAAGATTTTTTACTCTCACCGCTATCTCGTCTCTGACATTTCGCATGAAATCTATGGGTTTACCCGCAGGATCAGGCAAATCCCAATCGAGCATTTTTGCTCCTGGGACAAAAGGACATTCTTCTCCGCAACCCATTGTAACTATGATTTCGGGAGGTTGTCCAGATATAGCATCTTCAATCGATTGCGGTTTTCGAAAGGCCATATCCAATCCCTTTTCCTGCATGACTTTTATCATGTCAGGATTTATTTCATTCACCGGTTTACTCCCACCTGATAAAGCTTCTATTTTATCTCCGGCAATATATTGTGCTAACGCACTTGCCATCTGGCTGCGGCAGGCATTTTCTCGGCAGGCAAACAAGATTCTTTTCCTATGCAATAACGGTTTTAAAAGGTTGTTAACTGCCCCTTGGACATCCTCATGTACAGTTGGATGCTTTCCCATGTCCCCAGGATTTTCTATGCGCCTGTATGTAAGATTTCCGTTATAGTCAGCCCCTACGGCATCAAAAAAATATTTTGCCGTAAGGTTTATGCCCTCAAAAAGGTTCTTTCCCTTTGTAGCACCCAAGGCAAGAAGAAATCCACGCCTATAATTTCTGGTGGGATCCGTCAGCTTCAGCTTATACTTTCTGGCCCAGAGGGTCTGGCTCCTGTCGATTAGTGCTTTGAGCTGGGCAGTGGCATTGTAGAAAAATATTGGAGTGGCAGCAACAATCACATCGGCATTACGAAGTAGAGGATAAACTTCAATATCCATATCATCATCTTCAATGATGCAATATCCCTTTTTCTCACAATGGCCACATCCCAGGCACGGATTAATATTTTTTTTAGTCACTTCAATTAAATGGGTTTTTGCCCCTAAATTTTCGGCTTCATTTAAGAATGTTTTAATAAGAAAATCCGTGTTTCCCTTTTTACGCGGACTGCCCTGTAATCCCAATACCAGCATAATAATAAATCTCCTTGCGTATTTACCATTTTCATAGAAAGTAGTAATCAGTGATCAGTAATCAGTGATCGGTGATTGGTTGCTATATTGAGAGCAGAAACTATCAGCAAAACCTTTTACATGCATTTACTTACCCCTTTTCACTATCCGAATCACTTAATTACAGGTCACCGATCACTTATCACCGGTCACCGATCACTGTTCATTCCAACATTCTAATACCCTGTGAACGGATACCATCCGGCGGACTACCGGAAGCAATAGTTTAAGCCTTACTTAACGTGGCATTTAGAGCATGTAATAGGACCTGCCTTGTTTCCTGCTCTTTTTTCTGCTTTATGGCACTTGATGCACAACTTTCGCATCACCTGTTTCTTTTTCAGTTGACCCTTGGTCTTTAAGTCTTTAATTGAATCCGGCTTCTGCGGAAAAAGTGAATGGCAGATATTGCAGTCTTTAAGATTGTCCTGGTGCATATAATGAGGAAAGGGTACTTTCCCCTTTGACCCCCCGTAAATTTCAATATCTTTGGCGCCCTCGTTTTTAACCGCGGCAACTATTGCAGTAGTAAATACCATTGTAAAAATGATTAATAATATAACTGTTTTCGATTTCATAAAATATCTCTTACTTAAAATTTTAGGCATTTCTTCCTTTATAAGCGCCTAATATGCTTCCTAATACGACAGATCTTCTTTAGTAACCTTTCCTTTAAATAAGCTATATGCCCATATTTGATATCCAATTACAACGGGTATGAACAATAATACCACAACCAGCATAATTTTTAATGTAAGAGGACTTGAAGACGCATTAAAAGCCGTCAAATTGAAATCAGGATTGATGCTTGAAGGAAACAGATTGGGATAGAGTCCAATGACACCGAAAAACGTCGCCCCGACAATTGTAAGGGCAGATGCAAACCAAGCCTTGAAAAAGTTCTTTTTTAAAAGAAAAAACTTAATGGCCACAAGAGCAGCAACAGTTATTAGGACAACAAGGAACAAGGCAGGATGGGCCAGGTAGTTGTCGTAAAGCCGCGTTGAAAACTTGCTCCAAATCAGAAAAATGACTACTACAACTACCTCAACCGGCCATAGTTTGTTTGCTATGTTTGAAGCTCTTTCATGAAGATCACCCTCTGATTTGATTGCAAGCCATAGAGCGCCATGAACGAGGAAAAGAAGAAGAAAAAGAACTCCGCCCAAAAGTCCGTAAGGATATAAAAGAGTGCAAATTGTTCCATGGTAAAGACCCTCTTGATCTATGGGAATTCCTTTAAAAATATTGGCAAACGCCACTCCAAATAGAAGCGCCGGCACGAAACTTCCGATAAAGATGCACGCATCCCAGATTTTTCGCCAGCGCGGATCGTCAACTTTTCCCCTGAATTCAAAGGAAACACCGCGCAAAATTAAAGCAAAAAGGATCAGCATCAACGCGGAATAGAGGGATGAAAACATCACTGCATATACAAGTGGAAAAGCCGCAAATGTAACTCCTCCGGCGGTAATGAGCCAGACTTCATTGCCGTCCCAAAGCGGACCAAGGGAGTTGATCATCACCCGCTTTTCTTCCTCCGTTTTTCCTAAAAATGGGTATAGCGTTCCTACTCCGAAATCGAATCCGTCCGTCATAAAGAATATGGCCCATAAAAGGCCCCATAAAAAAAACCAGATTGATTGTAAAATCATTTTTACCCCCAATAAGATTGAATATTGAAGATTAAAGGCTAAATATTTTACCAAATCTTCAATCATTAATCGACAATTGACAATCCTTAAGCCGGTCCCTTTTTTGCATTTTTAGCAATCAGATAGAAACCGACCGCTCCCAGAATTCCATAGACTAAAATAAATGCTATCAAAGATATTAGCACCTGAGAACTCGCCACCGGAGATGCTGCTTCCGAAGTCTTCATCAAGCCATAAACAATCCAGGGCTGGCGGCCAACTTCTGCCAGGACCCAACCTAATTCTATGGCAATATAAGGCAGCGGGATTGCCCACAGCATAATCTTCAAATAACCGGGGCTTTCAAGCAGACGTTTTCGTTTAAACCAGCCTATAATAGTTAAAAGAACAAAAAGGGTTCCCAGTGCAACCATTGTTCTAAATGAAAACAGGGTTATTAAAACCGGTGGTCTTTCATCTTTGGGAAAATCCCTAAGCCCTTTAACCTCGGCGTTAATGTCATGATAACCTAAAAAACTGAGAAGGCCTGGTATGGAACCGATTTCAATAATATTTTTCTGATCTTCTTCAGAAGGAATGGCAAAAAGATGAAGAGGGGCTCTTGTAGTCGTTTCCCAGTGCGCCTCCATGGCCGCCAGTTTGGCAGGCTGAGTTTCAGCAACGTGTGTCGCATGCATATCCCCTTCAATGACGACAAAAATAGAAAAAATCAGCCCAAATACCAAGGCCATTCGGAACGATTTTGTAAAAAATTCGATATGCTGTTTTTTCAGAAGGTGATAAGCACTAACTCCCATAACAAAAAATGCGCTTAAAATAAAAGCCGCCGGTACAGTGTGAAAAAATTCAAGAATAGCAAACTTATTAAAGATAACCGCAGCAAAATCGGTTAGTTCCGCCCTACCATTTTTAATGGTATAGCCAACAGGATGCTGCATCCATCCGTTTGCTGTAAGAATCCAAATTGCTGATATGTTTCCTGCGGCTGCAATCAACCACATTACAACGGCATGTGCCCTTTTTGATATTTTTTTCCATCCGAAAATCCAAACACCGATAAATGTCGATTCCAGGAAAAAGGCAACAGAAGCTTCTATAGCAAGAAGCGAACCGAATATATCACCAACATATGCAGAGTACCTTGACCAATTTGTGCCGAATTGGAATTCAAGTGTTATACCCGTAACTACTCCAACGGCAAAGTTGATTAGAAAGAGCTTGCCCCAAAACTTTGTCATCCGAAGGTACATTTCGTCTCCGGTTCTGACATACTTTGTTTCCATAATGGCTACCAATACGGAAAGCCCTAATGTTAAAGGGACAAACAAAAAATGAAACATGGTGGAAGCCGCAAATTGCAGTCGTGACAGTAGTACTACATCCATGAGCGTCTCCCTTTAATTATCCTTTCCACAGGCCATGAAGGTTGCAATATTCACGCGCTGTAATTTGGTCTGCCTCTATTTTAAAGGTTGCCTCCGGAGTTTCTCCGGGTTTGAGAAATTGAAAATAGGACTTACCGTCAGCTATAATTTCAATCCATTCAATATAATGTTTCTCTTCCATGGGATGCGCCACTTCGCCAACTTTTACTTTTATGCCGCCTTCGATTTTTTCAATAACCGGGACGTGCTTTTCCTTTACAGCATCAACAGTACCTTCAATAAGTTGTTTCATGGGTTGCCCGCAGCATACCAGTTCACCTTTTCCTCCATGCAGTACTTCAACGATATTTCCACATACTTCACATTTGTATACTTCTAATCTTTCAGCCATTTTTATTTCCTCCTTATATAAAATTTAGGACACGGATTTTCATAGATAAACGCAGATTATTATTTATTAAAATCCTTAGTATTAATTTAGCCTTCTGAAAACAATTAGAACTAGCAAGCTTCAAAGGTAATTAAATTTTGAATCGTGTAACTGTCTGAGCGTATTAGTGAGAGTTAAGAAATAACAGGGGCTTGCATTATGTGTTTTAATGGCTAATCGGCATTTATAGCTTAGCTGTTTTATTAAAAAGACATGCACTGTTCTTTCTTTACACTCACTTATGCGCGAGTTTTACACTGTTTAAAATTTAATTACCTTTGAAGCTGCTTTGTTTTCAAACAGCTAAAATATTACAAATCCTTATTATCTGTGTTCATCCGTGTCCAAAAAAAGTTTAGTAATTTTCCCCCAGTAATTCAAAATGATCCCTTGCATGTGCACAGGCCGGACATGCTTCAGGTGCTTCGTTTCCTTCATGTAAATATCCGCAGTTACTGCAGCGCCAAGTAACCTTTTCTCCCCTTTTAAAGACACGATCGGCTTCAATGTTGCCAGCTAGGGCAAGGTATCGCTTTTCATGCTGTTCTTCCGCTACAGCAATCGCCTCAAAAACCGCAGCAATTGCATCAAACCCTTCTTCACGTGCTGTCTTTGCAAAACCGGGATACATTTCAGTATACTCAAAGTTTTCACCTGCAGCGCTGGCCTTCAGATTTTCAAGGGTTGTGTCTATAACACCCGCAGGAAAGGCTCCTATAATTTCAACTTCCCCGCCTTCCAATAATTTAAAAAGCCTTTTTGCATGTTCCTTTTCCTGATTCGCGGTTTCCTCAAATATTTCCGCCATTTGAAGATAACCATCTTTTTTTGCCTGGCTTGCAAAATAGGTATAACGGTTTCTTGCCTGAGATTCTCCTGCAAATGCAGTTAAAAGATTTTTTTCAGTTTGAGTACCTTTTAAATTTGCCATTTTCTTATTCCTCCTGTTTAATATTTATTTGTTAATAATAAAAATTAATGATCTTTGTTATTAAAGATCTTTTTTCCACCAGCCTTTACTAATATGAGCTTCTTTTTCCTCTTCTGCCAATTTTTTAAGTTTATAGGCAGAATCCCGCAACATTCCGTATAGAATACCACAGCCAGTATCCTCTCGTTCAATGTCGCCCTTATCAGCAACTTTTATCATTGCTTCCACAAGATTAAGTGTTTTTTTAATATTACGGTCGCAGGATTTCACGTATTATATCCTCCTGGAATGCAGATCGTTTAAATTATTTAGTTTCCATCATCTTCATTAAGACTATCAAGATTCATGCCAACTAAGTAAATTTTTGGTAAATTAGCAAATAATCAAGAATATCTTTGTGTTATTAAAGCACTATATAAACATGTAATAGGAGAGCACTTCAAGAATGAGACATTGATTTGGTGGATATTTCCCAAAAAAGGATCAAAACATAGGTTTTTCATGTGTTGTATATTATAATGAATCTCTCCGCAGCAAGTTCCGGGGTATCAAAGCGGAATTCGCCATAGCCAACAACCAGCCTTCGCTCCTTCGGGCTTCGGCGGGTCGCCACGCCTTTCATCCCTGCAGCAAGCTACAGGATATTCAGGCGAAGGCGAATAAAATGGGAACTGTCTCACATTGTTTATTGATACACAATTGTATCATGAGACAAATTCAGGCAAAATTATCAATCTATTTGTTTAGAGAAATTAGTTCACTGCTGAGAATTCTTATATGCCCCATCTCCTCTTTGATAATTGCATCAAGCTTATCTTTGCCAAGTTTATCCGGAACCAAATCCTTCAGGCCAAGATAAAATACGATGGAGTCCTTCTCGGCCAGTATGGCGGCTTTGAAGACCTCTTCCATCGATGAAACATCGATCTCTTTTTTAAAAAAGACCTTTGTGTCTACCATTGACCGAAGATAAAGAACAGATTCACCCTCCGGGTCAAAAACAGTTGAATCTTTTTCCTTATCTGTCAGATCGGCCCTTAAAGCGGCAAATGTTTTTCCATGGGCTTCTTCCATTGCGGCAATTTGAAGCAAAAGTTTTTTCACGGAAGTATCGTCAGCGTTTTCAGCCGATGTTCTGTAAAAGCTTGCTCCGTTTCGCTCCATCTGTTCAGCCATTTCAAAAATATTATCTGCGCTAAAATCATAAACCATTTGTCTTTATCCTTTCTTTTTAAATTTTTAATAAGTGCCCTTTAATCATATTTTATAAGAATTTCGTTTCATATCATAATAGTTATGTCAAGAATCATGCCAAAATTACTTTAACAATATAAAATTGTAAAATTCATTTCAGAATTTTACAGGTCATATCATTATTTTACTTAATGGCATAAGATTTGCTATAATAGATAATCATTTCAAAATAAATGATAAAAATATTTTCGTGTTTCTTTGTGTGCTTTGTGGTAATAAATTGGTAACGTTCAAAAGTGTGCGCATTTCTTTGTAAGTGGTTAAATTTGAAAAGGTAATGGATGTTTCCAAAAGACGATATCACTGTATAATTCCTCGACTGCTCACATAGATTAAATATTTGGGATTTGCGCTACATAAGCCTTATTGTTCAAGAAACTGTCTGTTAAATTCCAAATATTTGATCACCCCCTAATAGGTAAATTGATATCGTCTTTTGGAAATATGCATTGCCGAATGATGGTTAAATGGATCCTATTTATTGGGTAAGCAATTATGCGCACACTTTTGAACGTTATTAATAAATTTAACTTTGAAAGGAAAAGAAAAGGATATACGGTATGTGGCTAAAAAAAATATTGACCATGGTGTTTCTCGTTTTTCTACCTGTTATCTCCCATGGTGCCACTCTTTATTATGCACTTGATGTTCAGGTAAACACTTCAGAGCAGCAAATCACCGCCACTGCACACTTAAAATCGGATACCAATAATATAATAAAATTGTCCGTGCGGAATTTGCGCAATCTGAAGGTGGATGATAAGGTTGTTTCTGCCGCCGCAGATGAAAGCATCAATCTAACATTACAAACCGGCAAAGAGAGGCGAATAAGCTATGATGCAGTGTTTGCAGATAAGAATATTAACTTCATTAATAAAGAGAACGTATTCTTAAATGGGGTATGGTATCCGCAGCCTGATGATTTAGCTGAGTATAAACTCTCTGTGACTTTACCAAAAGAGTTTATTGCCATATCAGAGGCTGAGGCAGTCGCTGTGAAGGAACACGGCGATAAAAAAACTTTTTATTTTCAGTTTAAACATCCGTTGGATGCTTTGCATCTGGCAGCTTCAACCCGGTATGTCCTCAAAAAGGACTATATCAATAATATTGCCGTTGAAGCTTATTTTTTCAAAGAAGATGCACAGCTTATAGACACGTATATAGCTTATGCAAAAAAATATCTGAAAATGTACGGGGAGATGCTTACCCCTTATCCCTATGGACATTTTGCCATCGTGGAAAACATTTTTCCCACGGGGTATTCCATGCCGACCTATACCCTGCTCGGCAACAAAGTGTTGCGTTTGCCTTTTATTGTTAAAACCTCTCTTGGACATGAAATCCTACATCAATGGTTTGGTAATTCCGTTTATGTTGATTTTGCATATGGCAATTGGGCGGAAGGTATAACCAATTATCTGGCTGATCATCTATATGCCCTCCTGGAAAAAAAAGATGTCGCATATCGCAAACAGATCATGGTGAATTACGGCGCCTATGTGAATGAAAACAATTCCATGCCGCTTAGTGATTTTTACAGCCGTCACAACAAAGCACAAAGCGTTATTGGTTACGGAAAAGCGGCAATGTTGTTTCATGGGCTCAAAAAACGTTATGGTGATAATAACTTTTTTGCTGCCTTAAGAGAATTTTTTCAGCAGAATACTTTTCGTAAAGCTTCCTGGCAAGATATACAACGGGCTTTTGAAAAGATTACAGGAGATGATCTAAATGTATATTTCAGCCAAGGGCTCAATCGTAAAGATATTCCCCGGTTTAGTGTTGAAGATGCAGAATTGATCGTGGAAAAGGGGCAACTTAAGCTGAATTTCATCCTATTGCAACAGGCCGCACCTTATCCGCTGCAGCTAACTATTACCCTATATCACGAAAGGATGAAAAGTTTACGCATTATTGAAGTGAAAGAATCTAAAGAAAAAATCAGCCTGGTATTGGATGAACCACCTGGTAAAGTTATGATCGATGAAAACTACGAACTCATGCGGCAATTAAATCCTGAAGAAATTCCACCAGTTCTGGCCGGTATCATGGGTAAAGAAAAGCTGACAGCTATTATTTCGGATGAGCAACGCAGCATGTACCAACCTATTATTGACGCAATCGGGGTTAAAAACATCACTTATATATCCGCTGATAAAATAGATTTTTCCCTGATAAAGGAAAATTCTTTTCTGATTGCTGGATTTGATAATAATCTTATAGATGTGCTGTTCGGCAAGCAGGTTATCCCGAAAAACGGCGTGAGGTTAAAAGTGTATAAAAATCCGTACAATGAAAAAGAACGTATCATGTTATTACACGCTAAAACAAGGACAGAGGCCCAAGCTGTGCAGCGAAAAATACCCCATTACGGCAAGTACACCGAACTGGCATTTAACAATGGAAAAAACACTCTCAAAGCGATTGCCGATACAGACAATGGCATCACAGTGCTAACCCGACCCGTAACCCTGGCTTTAAAGCCCGATAAGATGCCGTCCCTGGATGATATTCTACCCAAACTCTATGAAAGTCGAATTATTTATGTGGGCGAGCAGCATGACAAATTCGCCCACCATTTTAACCAGCTTAAAATTATCAAAAAAATCCATGAAGCCGGATACAAACCGGCTGTCGGTATGGAAATGTTCCAGAAGCCTTTTCAAAAATATGTAGATGATTATATGGCCGGACGGATTGATGAGCGTACATTTTTAAAGAAAACCGAATATTTCTATAGGTGGCGCTATGAATACAATCTGTATAAGCCGATTATTGATTATCTCAAAGAACAAAATATCCCTCTCATAGCCCTCAATATCGAAGGGGACATTAACCGTAAGGTTGCCCATAAAGGTTTACACAGCCTAACAGATGAAGAAAAGAAACATTTACCCCGTGAATTAGATTTTTCTAATGAACAATATCGGCGTGATTTGCATAAGGTGTTTGCTTTTCACACGGAAAATAAGAATTTGCAGGATTTTAATTTCTTTTTAGAAGCACAGGTTCTGTGGGATGAAAGTATGGCGGAATCCGCCCAACAGTTCATGGAAAACAATCCCGAACATAAACTGGTTATTTTAGCGGGCAATGGCCATGTAAGACATAAGTATGGAATTCCCGAGCGCCTTTATAGGCGCAACCACGAACCTTATACAGTAGTTGTGCAGGATGAAGACATTGAAGATGGTATTGCTGATTATGTACTATTTACCACAAAGCTAAAGGGTAAGAAATCCCCTAAGTTTGGTGTACAGGTTGAAGAAAAGGAGCAAAGCTTGGTGGTTACAGGCGTGATTGATAAAGGTCCGGCCAAGATAGCAGGGTTGAAAAAAGGAGATATTATAAAAACATTCGCGGGAGAACCCATAACATCACTTGCAGACTTGAAACTTGCGCTGTTTTATTGTGAAATGGGGAGTACACAAAAGATTCAGATAAAAAGGAACGGCAAGATACTGGATAAAAAGATCGAGCTTCTCAGTTTTACTCCAATTCACCACCCCTCTTAAGCATCTGCTTTAATCCTAATTGAGCGAAAATAAAGATCTCAATTAGGCGTTAATTGTTAATTGTTATTCGTTATTAGAATTTGATGGTCGTCTCATTTTGTAAATCTATGATTGGTGAAATATAAAAACGAATTTTATTCCTTTTAAACGATTAACCAATTCAGCCGTCGTAGCCGAGGCTACTATGGCGAAGTCGGCTAACAAATAACGAATAACTCCCAATTGTTTTTTTACTCAATTGGGGTTTAAGAAAACATCTTCTCCGGCGGCCTTCTTTCGGGAATATATTCATCAGAAATCTTTCCCTCGTTCCATTCTCTTGACACATAAAGATTGCAGTAGCAGCTTCCATACTCCTCTACATCAGGTTCTCGATACACACACGGGCAAAAAATATCCTTATCCTTTTCTCGATTCCCCGATGCCAGCCTGCACGGACATGACATATATCCATACCGATCTTTATTCACCAAAAGCGCCTCAAGGAGTTCAAGTACCCTCTGCTTGTCTTTGTTGAAATAATAACCTTTTGATTCCTGAAATTTTTTTAACGTTTCATACAATTTTTCAACATCATTCATAATCCAAGCACCTCCTTGATTTCCTTTTCTTTATGTCCTACGATAACCTTGTCTCCAATACAAATGGTTGGGAACGAACAGCGCGGATTCAGCTTTTTAATATCTTCAAGAACAGCAGTCCTCTCCTCTCCCTCGAGCAAATCAACGTCCGTAAAATCGTACTTCACTTTGTAGTCATTCAGAAGCTTTTTGGTGGCCCTGCAATGACTGCAAGTGCTAAGCGTATATATCTTAACCGGCTTTTCCATCTATTTTATCCTCTCTTTTTAAAAATAATTATAACATTTGAGCCTTATGAAAGTAATTAGAACTATATAGCTTTAAAGGTTGTTAAATTTTTTATCGTGTAACTGTCTGAGTGTATTAGTGAGAGTTTTACACGTTTTAAAATTTAATCACCTTTGAAGCTGCTTAGTTTTCAAACAGCTAAAATATTACAAATAATTTATAACTACAACCTTGAATCAATATTGCCAGGCCCGCCGCATTCCGGTGTATAACAGGTAACATTGAGAAAATCGCATTTCTCTTTACACTGCGGGCATGTTTCCGGTGGTACAGAGGCTGTAATAAGATATCCACAATTGCCGCACTTCCAGTAAGTCAAGCCACATTCAGGACAGATATCACCTGTAAACTGACCTTCTGCGGTATGACCACAATGGGCACATTCAAAATTTTCTTGTTTATTTTCCATTTTCTTCACCTCCAATTGTCTGTTGTTCTCGTAAAAAGTCAAAAAAGCGACCTTTTTACGAGAGTGTTTTGTATTTGGTGTTTAGTGTTTAGCAATCTAATATACTGGTATATCAGCGGATATTTTTAAACAGAACACAAAATGCTAAAAACAAAACACATGATGAATTCGACTTTTTACGAATTCATCATTGTATTTATAAAAAAGAAAACGCTCCATGTTCATGCAAAATATTAAAGCCGATAATAAGAAGAACGATTCCGCCGATTGCTTCAGCATAAAAACTCAGCCGGCCGGCGGATCCGATTTTCTTGCCAATTTGCAAGCCAACGATTGTAAACATTCCTGCAACTATGCCGATAATAACGGCCGGCGTCCAAATTGATACATGCAGTATCGATATGCTGAACCCGACTGCCAATGCATCAATACTGGTTGCAACTGAGAGAATCACCAGCGTCACACCTTTTGTCGGGTCCTTTTTTTGCTTTTCGCTTTTATCATGTTTTAAGGACTCTCTAATCATATTTATGCCGACGAACGCCAGCAGACCAAATGCAACCCAGTGATCATATCGCTCAATATATGAATGAACAGTCAAACCTGCGCTCCATCCAACAATCGGCATCAGAGCCTGAAACAGACCAAAATGCCAGGACAGGCGAAATGCCTGGCGGAAACTGACATTTTTCAAGCTTACGCCTGTAGCGATTGAAACGGCAAAGGCATCCATGGCCAATGCCACAGCTATGGCACAAATATTAACAAATTGCACAGGCACACCATGTTATGGCCGACGGCCGACGGATGACAGACGACAGACGACGAATTTTAAAACTAATAATTGTAACAGCAAAAGCCATGCCAACCATATACTCAGGCAAAGTCTTTTTCTTTAATACACCGAGATCTTTGAAAAATGCTCAATTTTGTTCAAGTTCAAGACAGGCGAAAATTTTAACCACCCCGATAAACTACATCGGGACAAGCACGCATACAT
>CAZLRK010000029.1:0-30054 GCA_964561845.1 uncultured Desulfobacterales bacterium
TTCCGTTGAGAGGACGGAAAACAATAAGAAACGTGCCCTGCGGGCATTTAGGATCAAAAAATATCGCGTAGCGATTGATTTTTTTCTTTTGCCGTCCTCCCCAGCGGCAAAAGAAAAGTATCTTTTCTTTGCGCTCTTTGCGACTTTGCGGTGAAAACGGTAAATATCACCATAAAAACAACAACTTAACTGCTTAACGAGGTCTGATCTAGTAAATACGGAGATATAGATATGATAATAGACTTTCATACTCACATTTTCCCCAGAGCAATACGAAATAATAGGGAAAAATATTTTCGTTCAGAACCGGCTTTCAAACTTTTATATAGTTCACCACAATCTCATCTTGTCGGTGCAAAAACGCTTATTGCTTCAATGGACAGACAAAATATTGACATATCGGTCGTTTTTGGCTTTCCATGGAAGAAATCCAAGACATTTAAAATGCATAACGATTTTATCATGAAATCTGTAGCAAAGTATCCGCAACGTCTTGTCGGTTTTTGCTGTATTGATCCATTTAACAAAAAGGCCGTCAAGGAAGCATGGCGATGTCTTGAAGGAGGTCTTGCCGGAATCGGTGAACTCGCATTTTATCAGTCAGGCATAAAAAAAAAGGCTCTGAAGAAACTTGAGCCATTAATGGAAATTTGTCTTGATAAGGATATGCCTATTGTAATTCACACCAATGAACCGGTTGGTCATAATTATGCAGGTAAAACGCCCATAACTATGTACCAGATTTACAATATTTTAAAAAGATTCCCTAAAAACAAAATCGTTCTTGCCCATTGGGGAGGAGGGCTATTTTTTTTCAATCTGCTTAAAAAGGATGTAAAAGAGCATTTTGAAAATGTATATTTTGATACGGCGGCATCTCCCTTTCTTTATGACCATGATGTATATAATGTTGCGATACAGATTGTCGGACCGAAGAAGGTCCTTTTTGGCAGTGATTTTCCGCTTATAAGGCCTTCAAGATATTTCAATGAATTTAAACAAGCTCGGTTACCAAAACAGATAATCGAAAAAATTCACGGCGAAAATGCTGCAAAACTCTTAAATTTATAAATCTTTTCTTACTCAACCACTTAACTGTTTGACGATGTCTGGAGGTTAAAAAATACGGAGAATATGATGAACAGCAAAGTCTATTTTATCGATTTAAGGGCCAAATATAAAGAAAACTTTATTAGCAAGATTGGTAAACTCCTTAACACTGCGGGTCTTTCTGAAGCTTTCAAAGAGAGAGATATTGTCGCTATTAAACTCCATTTTGGTGAATCCGGAAATACCGCTTTTATCCGTCCGGTATTTTTGCGAAAGATCGTTGATTCCATTAAAGAAAAGGGTGGCGTTCCATTTCTTACAGATGCCAACACTTTGTATGCCGGGACAAGAGGGGATGCCCCGAGTCATCTCACAACAGCTATTAGAAACGGATTTGCCTATTCTGTTGTGGATGCACCTCTTATTATTGCAGATGGATTAAGAGGCAAAAGCGGAACTCCCGTATATATCAATAAAAAGCGTTTTAAACGCGTATATATAGGGACTGAAATTGTCCAGGCGGATTCATTAGTGTCTGTAGCCCATTTCAAGTGCCATGAACTATCCGGGTTTGGAGGAACCATAAAAAATCTGGGAATGGGATGTGCATCGCGCAGGGGAAAGCTGGCACAGCACTCAGGGATGGCGCCAAAAGTAAAAAAGAAAAAATGTATTGGTTGCGGGGACTGTGTTGAACACTGTTCACAAAAAGCCATTTCCTTGCTTAATGAAAAATCGTTAATTAATCCTAAAAAATGTGTCGGCTGTGGAGAATGTATTATTATTTGCCCTAATAAGGCTATACAGACCAAACCGCACAAATCGATCCCCCTTTTCATGGAAAATATGGTAGAATACACTTTTGGGGTTTTAAAAAATAAAACTAATAAAGCATTATTTATTAATTTTATTACCGATATTTCACCGGCATGCGATTGTTATCCTTATAATGATGCTCCAATCGTAAGGGACATCGGAGTAGTCGCGTCAAATGATCCCGTTGCCATTGACCAGGCATCTGTTGATCTTGTAAACAGGGAACAGGCGCTCCCTGATTCTTGCCTTGAAACAAATATTAAACCCGGTGAGGACAAATTCAAAGGTGTTTATCCCAAAATAGATTGGGAATTTCAGTTCGACTATGCCGAGAGCCTTGGGCTTGGCAGCCGTAAGTATGAGCTTGTGACAATTTAGTATAAATTAGACAGGATATGGTTGTTTTCGAGCGCAATCAACTTGAAATAGCCTCCGTTTTAATACGATAACTCACCGCCCATTCGCTTCGCTCATTCGAGGCACAGAGAACGCAGAGGTCATTTGTTTTATTGTTTTCCGCTGAGAGGACGGAAAACAATAAGAAACATGCCCTGCGGGCATTTAGGGTCTAAAAACATCGCGTAGCGATTGATTTTTTTCTTTTCTTTGCGCTCTTTGCGACTGCGGTGAATAGGAATTACTCATGAAACGAATAAAAATAAATAACCTTTTAAAATCGGACGAGCCAAGAAACAAAGTCCTTATTAAGGGATGGATCAGAACAATACGTAATTCGAAAGATTTTTCTTTTATTGAAATAAATGACGGTTCTTGTCTTAAGAATATGCAGGTAGTTGCCAACACATCTTTAGATAATTATGAAGATGTTAAAAAACTTACAACGGGATCTGCGGCAACCATAACCGGAAATCTTGTGGCTTCCATGGGGAAAGGACAGAAATGGGAAATTCAAGCTGAAACTATCGAGTTACTAAGCCTTGCTCCTGATACATTCCCACTTCAAAAAAAACGCCATAGTGACGAATTTTTACGTACAATTGCACACCTAAGGCCGAGAACCAACAAATACGGAGCTATCTTTCGTATAAGATCGGAATTGTCCTATGCCATTCATAAATTTTTCAGAAAAAAAGGTTTTAGATATATCCATTCACCCATCTTAACAGGTTCGGATTGCGAGGGCGCAGGCGAATTGTTTAGGGTAACAACTCTTGATCTCATGAATCCCCCGAAACAAGAGGGGACTGTCGACTATTCACACGATTTTTTTGGTAAAGAAACAAATCTGACTGTTTCCGGCCAGTTATCTGCGGAAATGCTGGCCCTGGCCCTAGGAGACGTTTACACCTTTGGCCCGACATTCAGGGCTGAAAATTCCAATACAAGAAGGCATGTTGCTGAATTTTGGATGGTTGAACCGGAGATGGCTTTTTGTGACCTTACAGAAAATATGGACTTTGCCGAAGAAATGATAAAATATTTGACGTCATATTTAATGGACGAGTGTATTGATGATCTTGAACTCTTTGCCAGGTTTGTAGATAAAGGGTTAATGTCCACTCTGGAAAATGTCGCGTCATCAGATTATACAAGGCTTTCATATAAAGAGGCTGTTGAAATATTAAACAAATCAGGTGAACAATTTGAATATGAAGTGTCTTTTGGAAAAGATCTACAGTCGGAACATGAACGCTATCTAACTGAACATCACTTCAAAAAACCCGTAACGGTTTATGATTTTCCCAAAAATATCAAACCATTTTACATGCGCTTAAACGATGACAATAAGACAGTTGCAGCCATGGATGTTCTCGTGCCAAAAATAGGAGAAATAATAGGCGGAAGTCAACGTGAAGAACGCCTTGATGTTCTGGAAACACGAATGAATGAAATTGGATTGTCTAAAAATAATTATTGGTGGTACCTTGATTCCCGAAGGTTTGGAACTGTTCCACACAGCGGGTTCGGGCTCGGGTTTGAACGTCTATTAATGTTAGTAACAGGTGTAACAAATATCAGAGATGTCATACCCTTTCCAAGAACACCAAACAGTTTAGAATTTTAATGATTATGCAGGAAATACGTTTTCATGGTCGTGGTGGTCAGGGTACTGTGGTAGCTTCTATTTTGCTGGCAAAAGCCTTTTTCAATGCCGGTTATTATGTTCAGTCTTTTCCTGTCTTTGGCGTGGAAAGACGCGGAGCACCCGTAGAAGCCTTTTTGAGACTGGATAATAAAAAGATTCTAATACGCAGTAATGTATATACTCCGGATCATGTTTTCGTTCAGGACATAAAACTTCTCCATAATGTTGATGTCGTCAAAGGACTCAATCCAGAAGGCTGGATATTAATTAATTCCCCCGGCCTGCCCGATAATCTCGAAACTTTCTCAGGATACAGACTTGCATTTATAGACGCCACACACATTGCAATGGAAAACAGATTGGGTACACGCACACATCCTATTATTAATACGGCAATGATAGGCGCTTTTGCGCGGATTTTGGAAATTCCGCCCATGGATTCAATTGCTGCGGCCATAGAAAATGAAATCCATGACAAACCCCGTCAAAATATCGAAGCTGCAAAGCAGGCGTTTGCAACTGTGCAGATTTATGGAATAGTAACATAATTGTTTTAAGTTATTGGTTATTCGTTAATTGTTATTGGATGATGAAAATAGATCCTCAGCTAATAACTAATAACAAATAACGATTAACTCTTCCCTGGCAAAGCGGGATTTCCGCTTCGCTCCAACCGGCTTATCCGGACAGGGCTTCAAAATGATAAACACAAAACAAATACCGCTATTTATATCACGCTCTAACATCACAACAGAGGTCAACAAAACCGGTTCCTGGCGCTTTATGCGTCCGCAATACGATGAAAAGACAGCGCCATGTAGTGTGGCCTGCCCTGCTGGTGAAGATATTCCCCGAATTGAAATGCTTGCATCCAGGGGATTGTTCAAGGAGGCGCTGGAAACTATCCTGGAAGAAAATCCGTTTCCGTCTGTGTGCGGCCATGTCTGTTTTTATCCATGCGAAAGCGCCTGTAACCGTGCGGAATTAGACGAACCTGTTGCAATAAACCTTCTTGAGAAATTCCTTGGAAACAATCTTTCTTTCAAAGGGATAAAACCATATATAGAAAAGCTTCCCTCTAAAGGAAAAAAAGTTTTGATTGCAGGAGCCGGCCCTGCAGGTCTTACCGCTGCTTATTTCCTGGTCCGTCTCGGCTTTGAATGCGATGTGTTCGAAAGCAAAAAAGAACCCGGCGGCATACTGCGTTGGGGAATACCCGTATATCGATTGCCAGAAAAACTTCTCAAGAACGAAATCAAAAGAATTGAAGATCTTGGCGTTAAAATTCACTGTGAAAAACCAATTACAAAGAGTCTTCTTAAAGATATTCAAAATCAGTATGATGCTGTTTTCATTGGTTGCGGCCTTGGCAGATCCATTACGATGAACATTCCGGGAGAAGAGACGGCATCAGACGGGCTCGATTTTCTTTACAAAATCCGTAAAGGAGAAAGAATTTCGGTTCATGGATCGGTAGCAATTATCGGAGGAGGGAATACTGCTATTGATGTTGCCAGATCCCTGCTCCGGCTGGATGCAAAACCTGTTATTGTTTACCGCCGGCGTAAAAAAGACATGCCGGCCTTCCTTAGCGAAGTGGAAATGGCAATAAAAGAAGGCGTTCAACTTATGGAACAGCTTTCACCGATCCGGATCATGAAAGATAATAAAGATTATGTTCTGACCTTACAAAAAATGAAGGTTAAAGGTACCGGCAAATCAGGAAGAGCCATTATGGTGCCTGACGGATCAAAAACACAGGAACTTCGCATAAAAAAGATTTTTACCGCCCTGGGTACAGAGCCGGAAGAAGGCTGGTATCGCAAACAAAATTTTGAAGATAAGCGTTTAAACCTTAGCCATTGTGTGCTTATGGATAAAAAGCTGCCTTTAATTTATGGCGGTGATTTGACTAACGAGATAAAGAGTGTGGCAAATGCAATCGCTTCCGGAAAGCAGGCTGCCATAGCGCTCGATACTCTTTTTCAAAAAGGATGGAATGCTATAGAAGATATTATCACATATTGTCGGGTGGGAATCGGCCCTTCACTTTCCATGGAAATTTACAGGGGCGGCGCTCGAAAAACAAGAAATCCTTTTGCAGTATCATATAAAGAAATAAATAAGGATTATTTTCAACCCATAAACAGAATTAATACATCCTCTGTTTTCTCTGAAAAGAGCAAAAAATCTTTTTTTGAAGTTGATAGCATTATTTCAAATAATTCGGCCATTGAAGAAGCTCAAAGATGTTTCAACTGTGGCATCTGCAACGATTGCGATAATTGTCGACTCTTTTGCCCTGAAGTAGCGGTTCATCTTGAAGACACAAGACAAATAAACTTTGATTACTGCAAGGGGTGCGGCGTTTGTGTTGTTGAGTGCCCCCGTAACGCAATGACCCTGGGAGAGGAAAAAACCACATGAAACAAGTTTTGGAAGGCAGCCATGCTGTATCTGAAGCTGTAAGGCTTGCAAGAGTGCAGGTGGTGTCGGCCTATCCCATTACTCCCCAAACCCATATTGTGGAAGCCCTATCAGAATATTGTGCAGATGGAACAATGAAGGCCCGTTTTCTTTGCGTGGAAAGTGAACACTCAGCCATGGCGGCCGTTATCGGTGCTTCAAGCGCAGGCGCTCGAACCTTCACTGCTACTTCATCCCACGGATTAGCTTATATGCATGAACTTTTGCACTGGGCCTCGTCCGCCCGCCTGCCGATTGTTTTATCCGAAGTTAACCGTGCCCTGGCGCCGGGATGGAATATATGGGCAGATCAGACCGACAGCCTTTCACAGCGAGATACCGGGTGGATACAATTCTACTGTGAAGACGGCCAGGAAGTTTTCGATACAACCCTTCAGGCCTTTAGGTTGGCAGAGTTAATAAATCTTCCGGTTATGGTCATTATGGATGCGTTTTTTCTTTCACACACCCATGAGCCGGTTGACGTACCTTCCCAGGATGAAGTTGACAGCTTCATTCCTCCCTTTTCACCCCGCATAAAGCTCGACTGTGCAAATCCATTTGCCCTTGGTCAGATGGCCTCGCCTGCGGTCTATATGAATATGCGACACAACACTCAGTTGGCCATGGAAGAGGTTCCAAAACAGCTTGAAAAGATAGAGGAAGAGTTTGCCGCTATTTTTTCTCGGCAATACGGTATGGTTGAAGCAGTCTGCTGTGATGACGCGGAAATTATTATGGTAACAACAGGAACGGTAACAAGCACCTGCAGGCAGGTGCTTTCCGATCTCCGCTCTAAGGGAGAGAAGGTGGGAATGCTTAAACTCAGGATGTTTCGGCCTTTTCCCACGGATCTTGTCCGTAATTTTCTTGAGCCTGCTAAAAAGGTTGCTGTAATTGATAGGAATTTTTCTTTTGGCGCCAGTGGTATTTTTGCCCAGGAAATCAGAGCGGCTCTATACAACCATCCTGAGCATCCTCCGGTTTTCGGCTATATTGCAGGACTGGGAGGGCGAGATATTACAACAGAGACACTGGAAGAGATTTACCGGATGACAAAAAAAAGTGATTTACCAGGGGAAGAAAGCGTATGGGTTGGGCTTGAGTAGAAGCTTAATTGTGAATTTTGTGCTTTTTTTGGCAAAATTTGCCCGTATTATAACTATGCTTTCTAAGTTATTGGTTATTCGTTATTCGTTAATAGGATAATGAAAATCTATCTTCAATAAACGACCTTTAACCAATAACTAATAACTAATAACGACTAACTCTTCCTGTTTATCCGGATTAGGAGCATTTATAAAAATAAAACAATGAATAATAAAAAAGACAATGATTATCTTTACCCCGGCCATGTGGGATGCCCGGGATGCGGGGCGGCGCTTGCCATGAAGTTTGCGTTAAGGGCCCTGGGCGAAAAGACCATGGTTGTGATCCCTGCTTGTTGCTGGGGTATTCTCGCGGGCCCTTATCCCCAGTCATCTCTTAAAGTGCCGATACTTCAAGCAGCTTTTGCCACAGGAGGCGCCATGGCAAGCGGTGTTCGAGCCGCCCTTGATATGAACGGCGATTCCGAAACCACGGTTATGACCTGGGCCGGCGACGGGGGAACTTTTGATATCGGTTTCCAGGCTCTAAGCGGCGCCGTAGAACGTAACGAAGATTTTATATTTGTATGCTATGACAATGAAGCATACATGAATACAGGCATTCAACGAAGTTCATCCACGCCTTCCGGGGCTCGAACAACCACAACTCCGGGAAAAGGCTGGAAAAAAACACGAAAAAAGAATATTATTGAAGCCCTTGCCGCCCACCGCATCCCCTATGCAGCTACTGCCAGCATTGCTTTTCCCGAGGACATGATGCGCAAGTTCAAAAAAGCCAAAGACATGAAAGGCCAAGCAAGATTTATGCATGTTTTGGCAACTTGCCCGCCTGGCTGGGGTGTTCCCTCTGAAATGTCCGTAAAGGCCGCACGGCTTGCCGTTCAAACTAATATATTCCCTTTATACGAAGTGGAAGACGGTATAAAATATACTCTCAACTGCGAAGGAAGTCTGCCGGTTGAAGAATATCTCAAGATTCAGAGCAGGTTTAAACATTTAGAGAAACACGATTTTGAGGATATTCAAACCATGGTGAACGAAGACTGGGATCTTTTATTGAGGAAATGCCTAAAAGGATTCTGAGATCATCAATCTGCATCTATCACGGTTTTATTTGGATTTTGTTCCAAAATTGTGAAAAAAGGGTTGGAATTATCAAGACTAAACAGCCCAGGCGGGTATTGCATAAATAATTGTATCTTTGAATTTTCGTGTGTAAAACCCTCCAAGATGAACCACAAAGGCTCTTTCGGATTGATAGACACTTAAAAAGCTTTTCAGGCCCGGAGGAACCGGCTGTTTTGAATCATATTTAAATTTAACTTCTATTGGATAGGGTTCATTAATGTTTTTTTGCCAAATAAAATCGACTTCATTCCGATTCTGTGTCCGCCATATCCGTATATTATCAGGCTGTTCTTCCTGCTTGCTAAGTTGGTTGAAAACATAATTTTCCAAGATTGCACCATTATCCGTTCTCTGGTTTAAGGCAGAAAAATTGTTTAAGACACCGTTTCTAATTCCGATATCTTCAAAAAAAATTTTGGGGGCCTTAACAAGTTCTTTTTTTTTGTTTGTAAAAAATGGCGGTACGAGTTTGAGCACATAGGTGTTTTCCAATAAAAACAAATATTTTTTAACCGTAGGCCTGGAAAGGCCGCTTGTTAATGCTAGTTCCTGTTCTTTGACAAGATTGCCGATCTGGAGAGCGAGTATCGATACCAACCGGTTGTAGCCTGTAATATCTGCGATTTCACCCAGATCTCTTATGTCTCTACGGATATACAATGAATAAATTTCCTGTAGATCTTTCTGCCGTATCTGGGGCTTTTTTTTCAGTGTTACTGCTGGATATCCGCCAAAAGTCAAGTATTCCTCGGTAAGATCATAAAGTTTTCTTTTTTGGGTAAGATCTATTTTTTTTATTTTATTTTCCGGCGTTCTTTCTGAAAGCCAATCAGAAAAAGTAAACGCTTCAAGCAATGTATACAGCTCATCCTCATTTTTAAACCGTAGGAATTCCCTGAAATTGAGTGGCTTAACTAAAAAATTGTACACTCTTCCGGTTAATCGATCCGTAAACTTTTTTTTAATTTCTAATGATGAAGAGCCTGTTACAATGAATTTAAGATTGGGTTTATAATGGTCATGAAGATATTTCAAAAATGAGGAGGGATTAGATAGATGCTGTATTTCATCTATAAAAACATAGACTCTTTTTGTCTGATCAACACCCTTTTTTTTCAACAATTCTATTAAAATATTGAAGTCTTTTAGATTATTCAACAGAGTAAAATCATATATATTTTCCAAATCAAAATAGACGGTCTGAGACTGCGGGAAACCACTATTCCATAAATACTTAATCAATAAATATAATAGTGAAGTTTTCCCGGTTTGTCTTGCCCCGGATAAAAGAATAATATTTTCCTCATCCAGAAAGTCAATAACCTCAACGAGCAGTTCACGAGGGATAAGATTTTCAGGTAAAATGATATCCATAATATGAGCTGTTTACATTTTACCTAAGAATTTGTCAACTAAAATAATATCCCTTTCAAAATTCCACCCGTTCCGCTCAAAGAACGGGGCGATTTTAGACACACCGGTGAGCTATACTCGTATTTGCCTAAAATCTCAATTCCACCGCAAAAACATCGATATTGACAATAACGCCTGTTTTGGTTATTCGGAAGGTTATTGTTTGTGTTAATGAGTGCTTCAATATGTTGTGCTGAAGCTGAAGCCGATACACAATTCACCATTTTCGATTGATCTGTATTGAAAAAGCAACTTCTTATTTTTATTAATCAAAAGGAGATTTCGATGGAACACAAACTACCCACTTTACCTTATGAAATGGACGCCCTGGCGCCCTTTATTTCAAAAGAAACATTGGAATATCACTACGGAAAACATCACCACACTTATGTAACCAATCTGAACAATCTGATCAAGGGCGCTGAGTTTGAAAATGCCTCACTGGAAGACATCATCAAGAAAGCTTCTGGTGGTTTGTTCAACAATGCTGCACAGGTATGGAATCATACTTTCTACTGGAACTGTATGAGCCCCAACGGTGGCGGTGAGCCTACCGGCGCTTTGGCTGGCGCCATCAACAGTGCGTTCGGCTCTTTTGCTAAATTCAAAGAAAAATTCTCTACTTCTGCGGCCACTAACTTCGGTTCTGGATGGACCTGGCTAGTTCAAAACAGCAACGGTTCTCTTGCCATCGTCAACACCAGCAATGCAGGCTGCCCATTATCTGAAGGACAAACTCCTTTGTTGACCTGTGACGTGTGGGAGCATGCCTACTACATTGACTACCGCAATGCCCGCCCGAAATACGTCGAAGCTTTCTGGACTCTGGTCAACTGGGATTGCGTAGCCGACAATTTCGGATAATTAATTCTTTAAATATGCAAAATTTTAGCTGTTTGAAAACTAGGCCGTTCCAAAGGTAAATTTTACGTCAACTTTATACCGGATGATCCTATATTCCGAATACCATAAACAATTTTTTTGGTGTTATTATACTAACAATGGGGTCGTTTAAGGAACCACTTTGTAATAATTAGACAACAATAGGATGCACCCATGGCGGAACAAAAATTTGATGTTGTCGGAAAAAGGTTCGAAAAGATTGAGGCAGTTGAAAAGGCAACTGGAAAATTAAAATATTCCGGAGATCTTTTTTTCCCTGATACTCTCCATGCAAAAATATTGAGAAGCCCCCACGCCCACGCTAACATAAAAAATATCGACGTTAGCAAGGCATCGAAGCTAAAAGGCATAAAGGCAATTATCACCCATAAAGATGTTCCCGATATCCCCACAATGCACCAGTTTCTTCATATGCCTGAGTTTATGTACTATGACAGTTTTCTTCTCGAAAAAAAAGTAAGACATTACGGTGATCGCGTGGCAGCGGTTGCTGCGACAACCCCTGACATTGCTGATGAGGCGCTAGAATTGATTAAAGTAGAGTATGAGCCGTTACCAGCTCTCATTGATCCCTTGGAGTCTGTCAAGGCAGGGGCTCCAGTCATTCATGACATAGCAATGAGAGGGAGCAACAGCGTCCAAATAAAAAACAATATAATAGGAACACGTGAACTCGAAATAGGGAACGTGGATCAGGGTTTTATGGAGGCTGATTTGGTCATTGAAAACGTTTTCAAGACTTCAAGACCCAATTGTGCGCCCCTTGAAAGGACAACCGTCATTTGTATACCAGGTCCGGGTGGCAAGTTAGATATTTATGGAACAACCCAAGGGATTCATGCCATGCGTATGAACATAGCAAGTTCTATTGACATCCCACTTCATAAAATCAATTGTCATCGTGTCTATCTTGGCGGTTCATTCGGCGCCCACATTCACACAGGCTGGATAGAACCGATTTGTGCTTTTTTAGCTTTACTGATCGGTCAACCTGTTCGTGGAGAAAAGACCAGGGAAGAAATGTTCCTCTCTTGCGGACGGCATCCCATGATTATAACCTTAAAAACCGGTGTAAAAAAGGACGGAACAATCATAGCTCAGGAAATGGATGTGATTGATGAAACCGGAGCCTATGCCGTCAGTGGTCAATCTAAGATGGTCCTGGCTGCAGGCTGGTCCCTTTCTATGTACAATTGCCCAAATATGAAATTCACAGGAAAGACAGTCTATACCAATACACCACCTTTGACGGCAATGCGTGGAGCCGCAAATCCTCAAGTCCACTTTGCAGTCGAATCCCAGATGGATATTATTGCAGATAAATTGAACATGGACCCGATTGAACTGAGACTAAAGAACCACATTACAAAAGGGGACACATTTTATGGACAAGGACCGGATGTCATCTGTGAAGTCCAAAGCTGCGGAACGGAAGTGCTTCTTCGCAAAGCAGCTAAAAAGATGCATTGGGAAAAACGAAATGATCACGATACTGCAATACCCTGGGTAAAGCAAGGTATTGGTATGGCAAGGGGCTACCATACTTCTGGTGCAGGTTCACCTGAGCCATCAAAGTTCATCATGGATTACACAGGCGCCATTGTAAAAATGAATGAAGACGGGACCGCCGTATTGTTGATTGCCACCACCGATACGGGAGGCGGGTGCAATAGTGCCCATGCTGCCATGGTGGCTGAGACATTGGGCATAGACTATGATGATGTAATTGTCGAAATGGGTGACACTAACACAACCCTTTTTGACGTTCCTACACACGCAAGTCGAGCGAACTACGGGGCCGGCAGGGCTGTTGTGAAAGCAGCAGAAAAAGTAAAGCAGGTGTTGTTTGAGTGGGCTTCAAAAATGATAGAAGCACCCATTAAAGATCTTGTAGCTAAAGGAGGCAAAATCTTTGTTGTTGGGAATTTAGAAAAAGCCTTGACTATAAAAGAAGTAGTCCAGATGGCACAAACAAGTGGCTGGGGGAGTGCCATGGGGCAGGTATCATTGAGACCCGATGCTTGCCCGCCACACTTTATCGTTTGTTTTGTCGAAGTGACCGTGGATACTCAAACCGGAGGCGTGAAGGTCGTCCGGGCGGCAAGCGGAGCTGATATGGGCACTCCAATTAACATAGACAGCGTTGAAGGGCAAATAATCGGTGGTCTTCACATGGGTTTGGGATATGGATTGCTGGAAGATACCATTTTTGAAGGAAGTACGGGGAAAATTCTGACGCCTGATTTTAATGATTATAAGATACTGACCTTCTATGATATGCCTGATGTAGAAACCATAATTGCCGAAACCTTTGAACCTACGGGACCCTTTGGCGCCAAGGGAATTGGTGAGGGGGTAACCAATCCGGTTGCAGCCGCGGTTGCCAATGCTATTTACAACGCCGTAGGTGTCAGAATAAAAGATTTGCCGATAACCGCCGAAAAATTGTTATCAGCACTCAAAGAGAAAGAATCGAGGCAATAGCTCACGCAAGTTTCGCACCCCTAAAACGATGCGGGGTAACCGCCATACGATTTATAGGGATAATTTAAGTTGAACTCCGGAAATATATTATTGCGAAACTTGAGAGATATTTATTCAGACGAAAGGTCGAAATGAGAGGATAACCATATGAAGAAATTCGAGTACTACGAACCCGAAACAGTTAAAGAGGCTTGTATGTTGCTTTCCAAATTAGAGGGCCAGGCTAAGATTTTAGCCGGGGGAACTGATTTGATCGTCCAGATGAAAAAGGGCGCCATAACGCCCGGCCATGTAATTAATATCAAGAAAATCAAAGAATTAGATTACATAGTCGAAGATAAAGACGGATATCGGTTAGGGGCGCTTACTCGGCTGTCAGATATCGTCAATCATGCGGGGCTCCAAAAAAGATTGCCCATAATCAGCAGCTCAGCTAAATTTATCGGCTCCACTCAGGTAAGGAACCTTGCGACACTGGGAGGTAACCTTGGCAATGCCGCTCCTTCAGCTGATATGGCTCCGGGATTGCTGGTTATGGAAGCAAACGTTTCCATAGCAGGTCCCTCGGAAAACAGGGCAATGCCACTTGATAAATTTTTTCTCGGTCCAGGTAGTGTTAACATTAAAAAAGGAGAAATGCTAACGGAAATTTTTGTCCCTTTTCCTCCCAAAAGAACCAGGCAGCTCTATTTAAAACATGGACCGAGAAGAGTAATGGATATAGCCATGGCAGGCGTGGCTGTAGCGCTTTCATTTGCCAAATCGATGGATCGATGCCAGAAGGTCAGGATTGCTCTTGGTGCTGTGGCACCTGTGCCTGTGCGGGCTAAAAAGACAGAGGAGTTGATTGTCGAAAAAAAGATTGACGAGATTTCTATGGATCTCGTTGCAGAAACAGTAAGCCGGGAAGCGAATCCAATTTCAGACGTTAGAGCTTCCGCCGGTTATCGCACGGAGATGGTCTCGACACTTACCGTGCGTGCTATCAATAAACTTTTAACAGGAGTCGAAAATGGGTAAAATGATCACATTCACGGTTAATGATGAAGAACACTCATTACAAGTGGAGCCTCAATGGACCTTGCTGTATGTGATAAGGGATGAGTTGAGGTTGACGGGGACCAAGGAAGGTTGCGGTCAGGGAGAATGTGGGAGTTGTACTGTTCTTGTAAACGGCAAAGCGGTCAATTCTTGTTTGATATTAGCCGTGGACGCGGATGGCCAATCTATCGAAACTATAGAGGGATTGGCCCGAAAAGAAAAACTTCATCCGTTACAAAAATCTTTCGTTGAAAAAGGAGCGATTCAGTGCGGTTTCTGTACGCCGGGAATGATCATGACGTCCAAAGCAATGCTGGACAAGAACGACTCTCTCTCTGAAAAAGAAGTTAAGTATGAAATGGCGGGAAACCTCTGTCGATGCACCGGCTATACCAAGATCGTTGAAGCCATTATGGCTGTTGCTGATCCTCCTAAAGGAAAAGGAGATGAGTAAAACCGTGAGAAAGAGAAACAATTACAGGATGAAGCATAAAGTTGTAGGGGTCTCTGTTCAGAAGCTTGACAGTAGGCAGAAGGCAACAGGAGAGGCTATATTCGGCGGAGATATATATCTTCCTGGGATGCTTCACGGAAAAATACTTAGAAGTAAATATCCCCATGCCAGAATATTGAACATCGATACCAGTAGGGCAGAGAAGCTTCCCGGAGTAAAAGCAGTGATAACCTGGAGAGATGCCCCTGATATCAAAATCGGTTTTTACACTGACGATTGGCGCTTCTTTGCCAAAAACAAAGTCCGCTATAGGGGAGACGTAGTTGCAGCCGTGGCAGCAATAGATTCTGACATCGCCGCCGAGGCTTTAGAACTAATTGATGTAGAGTATGAAGAGCTTCCCAATGTATTTGATCCTTTTGAAGCAATGAAACAGGGAGCTCCTTTAATCCATGAAGACGTTTATGAAAATATCGCCTGCAGGCGTAGGATCAGAAAGGGTAAAGTAGACCAGGTTTTTGAAAAGTCCGATTATGTTTTTGAAGATACTTTCAAAACACAGATGGTAGATCATTGCCCAATTGAACCTCACGTGGCTGTCGCACAAGTTGACGCTTCAGGGAAATTTATTATCTGGTCCAGCACCCAGGCTCCTTTTAACAATCGGGTTACATTGGCTAGAGGGCTTAAGATTCCCATGAATAAATTGAGGATAATCGCCACGAATGTGGGAGGCGCTTTTGGAGGAAAGCAGGAATTGATGGTGGAACCCTCATGTGCCCTTCTGGCTAAAAAAACCGGACGTCCGGTAAAAATCGCGATTGATAGGGAAGAAGAATTCATTGGTTCTACGGTGCGACATCCCTTTCACATGACTTACAAGACAGCAGTGGACGACAGGGGAAAGATACTGGCCAGAAAGATCATTATTGTTCAGGATTTGGGAGCTTACAATGATCTGGGCGAGGGTGTTCTTAGATACGCCACTCTAATGGCCTCAGGACCCTATTCCATTGACCATGTCTGGATCGATAGTATTGGGGTTTACACAAACAAACAGGTGGGGAGTGTCATGCGAGGCGTTGGTGTGCCTCAGGTTTGCTTTGCCGGTGAATCCCAGTTGGACATGATAGCAAAAGAAATTGGAGTCGATCCTTTTGATATTCGCATGATCAATGCTTTAAAGGATGGTGACATTACTGCTAACGGCCAGAAATGTATTAGTATAGGAATTCGGGAAACGTTAAAGAGGATTCGGGAGGAAGCAGGATATCAGACAAAAGCAAAAGGCAAGAACCGCGGTTTCGGACTTGCATCCATGATATATACTTGCGGAGGCGGCGGAAGACATGATTATTCAAGCGCAATTACCAAAATCAACGAAGATGCCACGGTTATAGTGATGTCCGGGGCACCGGATGTCGGCCAGGGGGTCAGGACTATACTGGCGCAGATCGCCGCACAGGAACTGGGGGTAAAATATGAAGACATCTGGGTCGATCAACCTGACACAGACCTTTCACCCATTGATCTGTTCGGCGCCAATGCAAGCAGACTAACCTATATTGCCGGAAATGCGGTTAAGAAAGCTGCAGGAGAGGCAAAAAAGCAAATCCTGGCAGGCGCTTCAAAAAAATGGAAAGTCTCGGAAGATGAATTGGAAATAGTCCAGAGCCAGGTGTTTGTATCAGGAAGCAAAGAACCCCTGGGGAGTCTCAAAGAACTCGTTCTGGAGATGCATCGGCCTTACGGGCAGACAATAGTAGGTAGCGGTTCTTATCATACAACGGGCGTGCCCATGGACCCGGAAACCGGTCAGGGACATGTTGTCGATATTTATCTTTTTGCCACACAACTGGCTGAAGTAGAAGTGGATACCGAGACAGGATTGGTAAAGGTATTGAATATCTGGTCAGCACATGACGTTGGAAAAGCAATCAATCCAAAAAGTATCGAGGGACAAATTGAGGGGGGAATTCAAATGGGCCTGGGATTTGCATTGACCGAGGAAATTGTTTTGGACCGTGGCGAAACTTTAAATCCTTCATTTACAGACTACAAAATGTTTACCTCTGCTGACATGCCTGAAATTAAACCTATAATTGTTGAAGTGTCTGAACCGCTCGGTCCTTTTGGAGCACGGGGTATCGGGGAAGCAACCACTATCCCTACTGCTGCAGCCGTTGTAAATGCTGTTTGCGATGCCACAGACAAAAGGATCAAAGAACTCCCTCTTACACCCGAGCGAGTTTTGACAGCGCTAAAGGAAAAGTAAGAAGGTTGGACCCCAATTGAGTTAAAAAACCAATTGGGAGTTATTCGTTATTTGTTATTTGTTAATGGTTTAAAAGGAATAAAATCCATTTTTATATTTCACCAATCATAGATTATAAAATAAGACGATCATCAAATTCTGATAACGAATAACAAATAACAATTAACGCCTAATTGAGCATTGTTTTCGCTCAATTAGGGTTGGACTTTTATAATTGGATGGAATCTAAGATGGGAGCAATAAAAGCAAATCTCGAAAGAGTTACCCGTGATGTCAATGATCTTGCTAAAATTATAACACCACATGAAATTGGTTTTACGCGTATTTCTTTTTCAAAAGAAGATCGCCGGGCCAGAAAGCATGTGGCCCGATTGATGGAGGAAGAAGCCAACCTTACGATTAGTATCGACGATGCCGGTAATCTCATTGGCCGCAGGCAGGGGAAAAGAAAAGCACCTAGCATAGTTATTGGTTCGCATATAGATACGGTAAGAGGCGGCGGCAGATTTGATGGTACCGCCGGTGTTGTTGCCGGGCTTGAAATTGCAAGGCTATTTAAGGAAAAACATATTGAAACCATCCACCCTATCGAAGTTGTGATCTTTTTAGCAGAAGAGCCTTCCCCTTTTGGTATTTCCACCATTGGTAGCCGGGGAATGGCAGGAAAACTTTCAGAGGATCTCCTTGGTTCCCTAAAAGACGATGAAGGCAGGAATCTAGGAAAGGCTATTGAGATGATGGGGGGAAACCCTGCAAAAATAATTGAAGCTAAAAGATCTTCTAATGATATCCGCGTTTTCCTGGAGCTTCATATTGAACAGGGGCCCATCCTTTTTTCAAAAAAAATTCCTATGGGTGTAGTAACGGGAATATGCGGAATACATAGAGGTAAAGTTGAAGTGATGGGAAAATGCGATCATTCGGGTACAACTCCCATGGAAGTCAGAAATGATGCTTTAACCGCAGCTTCGGAGGTAATATTGGCCCTTGAAAAAATATGTCGACAACTTGATGAAGTGGTGGGCACGATTGGCAGAATAGAGATTTTTCCTAATTCTTCAAATGTTGTTCCTGGTAATGTTACACTCATAATGGAAGTTCGAAGCTTGGTCGACTCTATGGCCATGGAAGCTGTCTCTCTATTTAGAAAAGCTTTAAAAAAGATAGAGGAAGAAAGGGGAACTATTATACAATTTGAATCAGAAATAAGTTCGAATCCTGTAGTTTTTAATTCAAAAATGGTGAAACTGATTGTTGGGGCATGCAAGCGTTGCCACATCTCCTATCAAGAAATGTCGTCCGGTGCAGGGCATGACGCGAGTCATATGGCTTCTATGGCGCCTACCGGCATGATTTTTATCCCTTCTAAAGACGGAAAAAGTCATTGCCCGGAAGAATGGAGCAAATTTGAACATATTTGCCTGGGAGCTGAAGTCTTGGCAGAAACCATTCTCATGATTGACAGGGAGGAGACAGTTTGAGTGGGCATATCTATGATTTAGCCGTAACAGGTAATATTTTCCTTGGCAATACTACCATTAAGAATGGAACTATTTTGGTGGATGGAGAGCGGATATCATGTATCATTAAAAAGGCCGAGGGGTTTAAAGCGAAAACCCACATTAATGGCGCAGATAAATGGGTGATGCCTGGCGCTGTTGATAGTCATGTACATTCACTGAGCTATCCGGGCGAAGGATTTGCAAATTCAACCCGTTCTGCATGTGCCGGAGGTGTTACAACCATAATCGACATGCCGCTGGAACCACCGGCAGGTATAGCTACTCCGGAAGCATTCAGAAAAAAGATTGAATTAGTAGAGGCGGAAAGTTACATCGATGTGGCTCTTTTGGGATCGGTTAAAAACGATACTTTGGACTACATCCATGACCTCAAGAAAGAGGGTGTATGTGGATTTAAGCTTTCTCTCTTCGATACAGATCCAGACCGATTTCCTAGAATCAATGACGGAAACCTGCTTGATGCCTTTTCAATTATAAAAAAAACTGGGTTAACGGCCGGAATTCATGCGGAAAACGATGAAATCATTAAACGATTGATTGAAAAATATATTAAAGAGGGCAAAACTTATCCACGCGCTCACTGCGAGACACGACCTGAAGTTTCGGAGACGGAAAGTGTTCTCAGGGGGTTAGAAATAGCTCGAGCAGCTGGAGTGAGATTCCATTTGTATCACCTTAGTTGCTCACGTTCAATTGATCTGGCACGATGCTATATGAATGAAGGGTGCCGGGTAACCTTAGAGACATGCCCTCATTATCTCGTATTCTCTGAAGAAGATATGGACAGGTTAGGAGCCAAACTCCGCATTAATCCGCCCGTTAGAAAAAAAACAGGGTCCGATCGCCTTTGGGATAAACTCCGTCGAGGTGAGATAGACTGTGTCGGCTCGGATCATGCACCGTGGCCCATCGAGCAAAAAAAGCGACCGTCGATTTTCGAAAATTCTTGCGGTGCACCCGGTGTCGAAACACTTTTGCCCATTTTATTCAGTGAAGGAGTAGCCAAGAAAAGGATATCAATATTCACCTTGGCCCGTGTTTTAATGGAGAATCCCGCCAAAATTTTCGGCTTATTTCCAAAGAAAGGCGTCCTGTCTCCAGGCAGTGACGCCGACATTGTTATTGTCGCACCTCGGGAAGAATGGGCGATTCAAGGCGAGCATATGAACACAAGCGCCCAATGGACGCCCTATGAAGATATGGTAATTAAGGGGAAGGTTGAAACGACAATTATTCGAGGCAATATTATCTTTCATAAAGGAAAGATCGTCGGAGAAATGGGGTTTGGTCAATTTATTAACCCGAGCATTTAATTTTGGTGTTATTAATTATAGGATAAATTCTGCATGAGAAATGCGGGTTAGGTCTTCAGACACCTTAATTTAGCAAGATCCTCTGCGTATCCATACAAATGAAGGCCTTTACTCTCAACAATCATCTCACCATCCTTAACACCTATCTCTTCTGCCATATATTCTTTAAGGTGTTGAATTGCACCAAGATTTGCAGGGAGGCCGTTCCAAAGATCCCACGAACGAAAATAGACAAAAAAGGTTAAGGTGCCGTCCTGAATCCGGGTGTCTATGTGCCGCAAGCATGGAGGATCTATAAGTGTAACGTCAGATGGGTGGGCTACCTGTAAAACCATCTGGTTGTTACGTTCACCATGCTTTTTATATGTCTCGATAATCCATTCAATCTGATTTAAATAGAGACTTCCATCTTCTTCAAAAACAATATTTCCGTCTACATCTCTCTTATCAATGATATCAGGATTGCCCTCTTTCCACCATGTAAGTTTATTTCCGCTAATTGGTGCTTTCGTCAACCTTTCGCCGTAAGTATATGATTCGCCCGGTTCCTTTCTCGGAGACATAAGATATTCGATATATGCTCTTTCATACCCTTCCCCGCCATATAGATAATCATGTTCTACGGGATTTGGAATACCGCACGCCGGAGGAATATCCGGAATAAGAGGAATGGTTCCTGGATACTTTACATGCCCCATGAAATAATCGTACTCAAGTCGTGTTTGCCCTGCATATGATCCCCGGTCTATCGTAAATCTGCGTCCATGTTCGAGTATATCATTTACCGCCTGAAACCAAAGATCAGGTAGATCTCTTGCAATAATTTTATGAATGTACATAATCCTTCCCTTAGGAGACCTTATATATCAAGCGTCCTCACCTCAAGAGCGTTATCCTGGATAAATTCTCTTCTCGGCTCAACTTCATCTCCCATAAGTATTGTAAAAATTTCATCCGTTTCAACAACATCTTCAACCCGTACCTTAAGAAGGGTCCTTTTTGCCGGGTTCATGGTTGTTTTCCACAATTGGTCAGGATTCATTTCACCAAGCCCTTTGTATCTCTGAACATTAAGTCCTTTTTGCCCCTCTTCCATAAGAAAAGAAAGGAGTTGTTTTTTGTTTTCTATGACAACCGATGAGTTTTCTTTTTTATTATTTATAACTACAAACGGCGGGTGATCGAATTTTAAAATTTTCTTTCCTGTAACAAGGCTTTTTTGATAATCCGCCGAAAATACCAAACCCATTCCTATTTTAATCTTTTTGATTTCGTTTGTTTGAACTGCTTCGCTTTTTGAAACTAATATTTCATATACTTTTCGTTCTTCATTCCAAAAAAGTTCACTAACTTTATACTTGTTTTTAATTAGAAAATCTCTAAGATATGTCATTTTGTTCTTGTCTTGCAGAGATTTTTTTTCCTCAATACCAACTTTTATTAGTATTTCAATCAGATCGGCATTAACGCCACGTTTTTCCAGTCTTGATATTACATTATAGTATTCTGTAAGATTTCCAACAAATAGATAAAGCTTATGTTCAGATAAAACCTTTTCGTCAATACTTGTCTTTACACTCTTTTGGTTACATATTCTTTTTAGTAAATGATCATTTAACTCCATCTCATCTTTGAGATAAATTTCATTTTTTCCTTTACCTATTTTTAATAGAGGCGGCTGAGCAATATATAAATATCCTTTTTCTATCATTTCGGACATCTGCCTGTAAAAAAAAGTCAGCAAAAGTGTCCGGATATGTGAACCATCAACATCGGCATCAGTCATTATTATTACTTTATGATATCTAATTTTATCAATATTATATTCCTCTCTGCCGACACCTGTTCCTAAAGCGGTTATAATATTTTTAATTTCTTCACTCTGTAAAATTTTATCAAATCTGGCTTTTTCAACATTTAATATTTTGCCTTTTAACGGAAGAATGGCTTGAAATTTTCTATCTCTTCCCTGTTTCGCACTGCCCCCTGCAGAATCTCCCTCAACAATAAAAATTTCTCGCTCGGAAGGCTCTGATGTTTGACAATCCGCAAGTTTGCCCGGAAGTGTTGTGTCGATCAAAGAACCTTTTTTTCTTGCAATATCCCTTGCTCTTTTTGCGGCATCTCTAGCCCTTGCAGCATCAACAGCTTTTGACATTATCTTTCTACCGACAGCCGGATTCTCTTCTAAAAATATACTCAGTTTTTCATTGATCAGAGACTCAACAAGACCCTTTACTTCGCTGTTTCCGAGTTTTGTCTTTGTTTGCCCCTCAAATTGAGGAGACTTTATCCTTATACTTACTATCGCTGTTAGACCCTCTCTAACATCATCCCCACTTATTTTTTCTTTTAGATTTTTTGGGAGATTTCCATTAGTTGCATATTGATTAACTGTTCGTGTCAATGCGGCCTTAAAACCGATAAGATGAAAACCACCCTCAATGGTATTTATATTATTTGCGAATGAAAAAATTTTTTCATTAAATGTATCATTATATTGGATTGCAACTTCTATTTGTACATCGCTCTTAACACCCTCCATAAAAATTGGTTTATGTAGCGCTGAATGTCTCTTGTTAAGATATTCAACAAATGCTTGTATTCCTCCTTTATAAAAAAACTGATCCTTTTTTTCTGATCTTTCGTCTTTAATTGATATTTTTAAACCCTTGTTTAGAAATGCAAGTTCTCTTAGTCTGCGCCTAATTGTTTCAAAATTAAAATTGTCTGTTTGTAAAATATCCGTGTCCGGTATAAAACTTACTTTTGTACCACGTTTTTTTGTTTTCCCTATTATTTTTAACTCACTCGCTTTTTTACCTTTTTCATATGTTTGATAATAAATTTTTTCCTCCGAAAAAATTTTTACTTCTAAAAATTTCGAGAGTGCGTTTACTACGGAAACCCCTACTCCATGAAGGCCGCCTGAAACTTTATATGAATTATCATCAAATTTTCCTCCGGCATGAAGTTTAGTCATTACTACTTCAACTGCGGGCACTTTCTCTTTTTTATGAATACCTACAGGAATTCCTCTTCCATTATCTTCAACGCTTATGCTGTTATCATTATGAATTATAACTTTAATATTATCACAGAATCCTGCCATGGCTTCATCTATGCTGTTGTCAACAACTTCATAGACAAGATGATGAAGCCCCTCAATATCAACATTTCCTATATACATGGCAGGCCTTTTTCTAACTGCTTCCAGGCCTTCAAGTATTTTTATATTATCTTCGTTATATGTAATATTTTCTTTATTCATATTCTCATCGGCATAATTACACTTAAATAACTTTTATCCTTTTCTGCTTCAATTATACACGGTCTCATCTCATTCACTATATTTAAAATAACCATTTTTTCATCAATAACATTCAACGTTTCAATAAAAAATTTTGGATTAAAAGCTACTTCTATAGGTTCCCTTTTAAAATCAATATCAATTTCTTCCTTTGATTGACCAATTTCAGGATTAGTAACATTTATTAAAATTTTATCATCTTTAAATTTAAAGATTACGCCTCTGTAATCATCAGAACATAATATTGTCATCCTTTTTAACATCATATAAAACAATTCTCTATCTATTTTTATTTCATAGGCTTTCTCTTTATCAATTATATCTTTATATTCTGGAAAATCTCCCTCGAGTAGCCTAATTATCATAGTTTCGTTATCTTTTTTAATAATAAAATGATTACTTTTAAAACCTATCTGTGCAATTCCTTCCTTATCAATAAATTTAGTAACCTCAGACATTCCTGTTTTTGGAATAATTAACACAGTTTCTTCCGACATTTTAAAATCTTTTTCATATTTATAATCAACCTTTGAAAGCCTACTTCCGTCTGTTGATATCATCCGTATTATTTTTTCATCATTTTCTTTTATTATTTCAAAATAAATCCCTGTTATATGTGCTCTTTTATCATCACCCGGCCCCGTTATAAAAACAATTTGATCAATCATTCTTTTTAATGCCATAGAGTCAATCTCAGAAAAAATTATTTCCTCTATTTGAGGGCTATCTGGAAAATCATCAGGGTTCATTCCAACAATATGATACAAAACATTTTTATCACCAATTTCTATCCATCTGTTTTCAACTTCATTAATTATTATTTCTTTACTTGGAAACTCTCTTACTATTTCATACAATTTTCTTGAATTAATAGCTATTATTCCATCTGATTCTATCTTTGCAGGATAAAACCCTTCAAAACCGGTTTCAAGGTCTGTCGCAATAAGAGTTATACTATTGTCAGATGTTTTTATTAAGACATTTTCAGTTATTGCAAGGTTGCTTTTTCTCCCTGTAAGACCTTGAATTGTTGCCAAAGGATCAAGAATATCAGTTTTGTTTATTGTAAATTTCATATATTTTTCCTATATATTATTATACTATTAATAATAAGGTATATTGATAAGTAAAAAACTTTATATAATACTAATTTTATTTATAAAAAAGAATATTAGTACTAATAGAAATCTTTTAAAAAATGTTTATAAAAGTTTAGTTATGAACAGCAAAAAAAAATTGTTTAAAAAGGTAGTTTTATTAACAAAATATTAAATTAATATATAATTAAGCAGTCTAATAGTTGAGCAGTTAAGTAGTTGTAATAATAATAGCTTTTTATCTAAAAATTGGAAAAACAATAGTTTTTAAATATTAACATATTTATATAATTATAAAGCTTTTCCTACTCAACCACTTAACTACTAAACTTTTTTTTGATGTCTAATAGTATTTACTTTTTTGGTGATAATAACTATATATGGTATTTAAAAAAATAGATGATAGGTATATATAGCGTATAAATAAATAGATTACAAGAAGTTTTTATAATAAATTGGTTTAAAATTTTATGAAATTTATTGCAGATTTTCATGTTCACTCAAAATTTTCAAGAGCAACGGCGAAAAACCTTGATCTTGAAAACATTTATATTACAGCACAAATAAAGGGAATAAAAGTAGTGGGAACCGGCGATTTTACACATCCCGGGTGGTTTTCAGAGATAAAGGAAAAATTAGTCCCTGCTGAAGAAGGTCTTTATAAACTAAAAAAGGAAATTTCTGAGAAATGCGATACACAGGTTCCTGATTCATGCCGAGAAAAAGTTCGGTTTATTTTAGTATCTGAAATTAGCAATATATATAAAAAAAATAAAAAAACGAGAAAAAACCATAATCTTGTTTTTATATCAGATATCAGTACTGCAGAAAAATTTAATTCAAAATTAGATAAAATTGGAAACATTAAATCGGACGGAAGACCGATTCTTGGTTTAGATGTTAAAAATCTTCTGGAAATCCTACTTGAAACTTCAGAACAGGCATTTTTTGTACCTGCGCACATATGGACCCCGTGGTTTTCTCTATTCGGTTCAAAATCCGGTTTCGATTCAATAGAAGAATGTTTTGAAGATCTTACACCGTATATATTTGCATTAGAAACCGGCCTGTCATCAGACCCCGGCATGAACTGGCGTGTATCCAATATTGATGGTTTTACCCTTATATCAAATTCTGATGCACACTCTCCGGCAAATCTTGGTAGAGAAGCAAATCTGTTTAATACTGAATTATCATATCCAGCAATAAAAAAAGCAATAAAAACAGGTGATTCAAAATTATTTCAGGGAACGTTTGAATTTTATCCTGAAGAAGGAAAATATCATTTGGATGGACATAGAAAGTGCAATATCCGCCTTTGGCCAAAAGAGACAATAGACCATGGCGGTATATGTCCCGTATGCGAAAAACCACTAACACTTGGAGTTCTATATAGAGTTGAAGAATTGTCGGATCGGCAAGAGAATGAAAAACCTGATAAAAAAATCCCTTATTACAATTTAATACCCCTTACCGATGTCCTGTCGGAAATTTTCAGAGTAGGTCCAAAAACAAAGAGAGTAAAAAAGAATTATGTCAATGCGATTCAAAAGCTGGGTTCTGAATTTTCTATTCTCCATTATTTAAAACCTGAAGAGATAGATAAAGCTGGAATTCCTTTACTTGGAGAGGCAATTGTAAGGATGCGCCGGAAAAGAATTTCTGTTTTTCCGGGATATGATGGAGAGTTTGGAAAAGTAAAAATATTTGAGGAACAAGAGAGAGAAAAGCTGCTGGGACAGAAATCCCTTTTTGTTTTACCAAGATCTAATAAGAATAAAATAGGCGGTTACGTTTATAAAGAGACACAAAAAAAGGATTCTGCAAAAGATAATATAAAACAATCATTAAAAAAAGGACAAAATAATTTTAATTGCAAAAGGGTGTATGGACCAAAAAAACAGCGACAAGATAGTATAATAAGCGACTTAAACAAAGAACAAAGGATAGCGGTTCATCATGAAAGTGGACCGATGTTGATTGTTGCAGGTCCCGGGACAGGAAAAACCCGGACCATTACACACAGAGTTGCATATCTAATAGAGCAGAAACAGGAACCGCCAGAGACAATTCTTGCAATAACCTTTACAAATAAAGCTGCTAAAGAGATGAGGATCAGACTTGAACTTCTATTAGGCAGCCCCCACCACTTTCCATTAGTTACTACATTTCATGCGTTTTGTTATAAAATTCTAAAAGAGCAGGAAATTAATAAAAAAGGCTTTATTCCGAAACTTGTAATAGAAGACAATGACCGAAGACAAATATTATTAGATGCAATAAAGCAGGTTGAGCAAGATGAAATCCATGTTTATAAAAAACCCAATGATATTTTAGAGCTGATTATTTCTGCAAAACAAAGAATGCTTAGTCCTCACGACAACCTTGATTCTATCACTGATAAACATGAAACCAAAATGATTTCAGATATATATAGTTCATATCAGAAGCTCTTATCTATACAGGGTTTCTATGACTATGAAGATTTAATTTTTAAAGTCGTCAGGATGTTTGAAAACGATAAACAACTTTTAAAGAAATACCGGGAACAATTTCGATTTGTTTTTGTGGATGAATATCAGGATATAAATTATGGGCAATACCGGATTCTTCAGGAGCTTGCACCATCGACCAAAAATCTTTGTGCTATAGGTGATCCTGACCAGTCCATTTATGGATTCAGGGGATCGGATGTTAAGTTTTTTAACCGATTTCTTGTGGATTATCCTGGAGCAAAGACAATAAAACTTTCACGGAACTATCGTTCCACAAAGACTATTCTGGAAGCATCACACCAGGTAATAAAAAAACAAAGAGACGAATCATTTAAATCAAGGATTTATTCTAATATTGACGGAGAAAAAAGAATTGATGTTCTTGAGCTTGAAACAGCAAAAGCAGAAGCTGTGGCTGTTGGCAAGATTATTGAACAAATGATAGGTGGCATGGGTTTCTATTCCTTCGATTTTGGAAAGACAGGCGGACATTCAATGATATCCCGTGGATTTTCGGATTTTGCAGTATTATACAGAACAGGTAGTCAGGGTGAGATTATTTCCGATGTTTTTAATAACGCAGGGATTCCGTATCAAATTGCGAGCCGGGAACAAATCTTTGATAATAAAGTTGTATCAAATTTAATTTCGTTATTAAAAATTATCGATGGGTATGGTTCATATTGTGACCTGGAAAGGATTATAAATTGGAGAAAGCCTAAAGTCGGAAAAAAGACAATAGAATTATTTAAACAATGGTGTTTTAAAAATAGTTTTCCACTGAAAACAGGCCTGAGTAGTGCCAAACGGTTTCCCATTAAAGGAATAGACACAATTAATCAACGAAACTTTTTCAATTTTATTAAAGACCTTTCTAATCTTTCAAAAGCTATAAAAGAAATGAACCTTCAGAAAAAGTTGCTTTATATATTGGAAAATTCAAAAATTAAATTAGAAATGGAAGGTTCAGAAGTGAAAGAAATAGTAAATAACATCATCGATACCACGAAAGTAGTTGGGGTTGATACATCTGAATTTTTAACAAATATAGCCTTACAGACAGATACGGACACGTATGATGCGCAAGGTGAAAAGGTTACCTTGATGACTATGCATGCGGCAAAAGGATTGGAATTTCCTATTATTTTCATTACAGGATGTGAGAATGGTTATATACCTTTTAAAAAACCGGATCAAAGGATAAATGATATCAACGAAGAAAAAAGACTTTTTTACGTTGCCATGACACGTGCAAAGAAAAGATTGTATCTTACATGGGCAAAAAAACGCAGGATTTATGGTAAGTTGATTTTAAGAGAAATTTCTCCGTTTGTGAAAGATATAGAAAACAGACTAAAAAAACAAGATAAACAAAGTTTGAAACAGAGAAAGAAAGTAAATCAGGTTCAGTTAAAATTGTTTTAAATTACTAAGTACTATAGTTCATAAATGCGGGAATGCATATTTCCGAAAGACGATATCAATTTACTTAGGAGAAGGTGACCAAATATTTGGGATTTAACAAACACTATCTCTATCACTATAGCTTACGTGGCGTAAAGCCCAAATATTTGGTCACTGTGAGCAGTCAAGGAATTATGCAGTGATATCGCCTTTCGGAAACAGGCATTACCTTTTCAGATTTTGAACGCTTAAAAAACAATGCAAACACTTTTGAACAAAGCCTTAAGGTTATTTAGAAGTTACTTAATAGCCCTTTTTGCATCAACTAAATTGGAGAAGAACCTAATTTTATTTCGTGATTTCAATTTTTCGTGTCTTCGTGATTATTATACAGGAATACTTTGTGCGGTTATAATACTTTTTATAGCTGTTATACCTGTTTTTGCTGATATATATATGTACATAGACAACGATGGAGTGCTTCACTTTACCAATACACCAACATCGTCAGATTATAAAATTTATATTAAAGAAAAAAAATTATCAAACACAGGTTCAATAGATATCTATGATAGTTTTATTGAAGAAGCTTCAAAACGGCATGGAGTTTCATTTCCTTTAATAAAAGCACTCATCAAAGCAGAGTCGAATTTTAATCCAAGGGCGGTTTCAAAAGCCGGGGCACTGGGACTTATGCAAATCATGCCCAAAAATGTCAATGCGCTTAAAATAGAAGATCCATTTGATCCATTGGAAAATATTATGGGTGGGACACGCTATTTTAGACAGATGTTAGAGAAATATGAGGGAAAATTACAACTGGCGCTGGCTGCTTATAATGCGGGGCCAAATATGGTTGATAATTATAATGGTATACCTCCCCTAAAAGAGACACAAAATTATGTTAAAAAAGTTATGGAATATTATTCTTATTTTAAACATTGATGAATTCGTAAAAAGGCGAATTCATTAAGTGTTTGGTGTTGACTCTTTTGTGTGACGTATTATTTTTTTATTCAATCGTTGCCGAACCCATAGTTTGGCCTGTGCCAAAGGATGGGGAAACCTTTGTTTGGGATGCGGTAGAAATCATCTTGTAGCTTTCAAGCAAACGATTTCCTAATGTTCCTGCAAGGTGTTTGAAGAAAACGAGTCCATTGGCAGGATCTTTTTCAAGAACATTTTGAAGTTGATTCTTATCTATTTTGAGCAGCTTTGTCGGCTCTATGCACGCTGCAGATGAAGAATAACTATCACGATCGACAAGGCTTGACCAACCAAAAGCCTCTCCAGCATGACTTACGATGTAAACCACCGGTCCGGCTTCGCTGATGATCAACTTAACACGCCCTTTAAGCAGAATAAAAAAGTATAAGGCAGGATCACCTTCGCAAAAGATGAAGTCTCCATCTTTAAAGGATTCATTTATCGTGATATCCATAATTTTTTTTACAAAACTTTTATTTAATTCCCAAAAAATGTCCGCTTGTTTGAAAAACATGGCCCCTCCTATTTGTCTAATTGGCGTCTTGAGACCTTTGCAAAACGCCCCCTTTTGCCCAATTTCTGTGCCTGCCCCGTGAAATGCGGAGCCTATTTCTCTGGGGTTAGGCTAAAAATTTAATCCTCGAAATACTCAATGTATGCCTGCCTGCCCCGTAGGTTCGGAAAATCGTACTGGGGTGGTTAAAATTTTCGCCTGCCTTGAACTTGAACCCCGGTTAAA
>CAZLRK010000030.1:0-29867 GCA_964561845.1 uncultured Desulfobacterales bacterium
TTAAGGTCATCGATGTCCTGGCACTTATGGGTCATCGATGTCTTGGCACTTATCATATAGTAATTAAAGAGACGACGCTTGCTTTATCAAGAAAAGTGCGAGGGAAAAAGACAACATGCAATTTTATGAACGTTTTGCACGGACGTCCCGTGGGTACTAATGAATTCAGATAAAAACAGTTCCTCTGAGCTTGTTTCGGCTATCCGTCCTTTGGTAAGGGAACTTGCCCAAATCAAAAAGCAAGCCGAAGCGCTGGGGCTATTTACCAACGACCGCGAACTGCTTGAGTGCACAGGATGCGAATTTCCTCTCCCCACAGAAAAGCGGGAGTCGTCGACTCCCGAATTACACAATTCAGGAAGGGCGATCATCACGAAACTTTCCTTCACGCATCTGGCTGAGCTGATTGCGATTGAAGACAACCTCAAACGCGTCTTCTACGAGATAGAATGCATGTGCGGTAACTGGTCGGTACGTGAGCTGAAGCACCAAATCGCCAGCCTCTATTACGAACGATCCGGTCTTTCCAAAGATAAAAAGAAACTGGCCGAACTCGTGCAGTCCGGCACGGAAAAGGCTGGAGGCAAAACCTGCGTAGTGCAAAACGGAATACAAATGATGTCAGCGGGATAAAGTGAATCAGTGAATCAAAATAAACAAAAATTTCAAAAAATCTCCCGAGCCGCTATGTGGGCATGGCGCCGGAAGAGGTGGATGGAGACTTTGACTTCGAGAAAACAATGCGTGCAATACATGCCGAGCTTCAGGAATTGAATGCGGAAGGCGTGGAACTGGCGGATCAGATTGCAAGAAATTTTGAGGAGTTGAGGGTGTGAGAAGGATTTGACTTGTTCCAGAACAGGATGAAGGATGGTGATATGCCTGTTAGGGAATAATGAAGAAAAGTAACATATTTTTTGCACAATAACGTAATGTGTGTTACTGTGCAAAAAACACTTTAACATTAAGGGAAATATCGAGATGCAAGATTTAATTAATCGTTTTAAAGGATATTTATTGGATACGCTTGGTATAACAGTCACGTCGTCGAAACCGGCAAGTGTGGGATCGCTTCCTTTTTTTCTTAAGGATAGTTATGATGTGTTCCAGGTCAGGTTGCTGAATGAAGATTTTATTGTTTTGGCCTCAAAAAATGATATCGAGATTACCCCTGCGACAATTCATAAACATATCGATATCGTGAGCCAACAGCTTAGAATGAAAACTGTTTTTCTTCATTCCAGCATTTCATCGTTTAACAGAAAACGACTGATCGAGTACAAGGCCCCTTTTGTTATACCGGGAAACCAGATGTATCTCCCGGATTTAGGTATAGATTTGAGGGAATATTTTATTAAAAAAAGATCAAAAACAGCTATTTTTGGACCATCCACTCAGACAGTAATTCTTTATGCGCTTACCAAAACAATGACTGAACCTGTAACCCCAACGCAATTAGCAAAAGAGCTTGGATATTCACGGATGGCAATGACCCGATCGCTTGATGAGATCGAATCCACAGAGTTGGCTGAGGTGTCGATCGTGGGCAGGAAAAGATTGGTTCATTTTGACAAAAACCGTAGGGAATTATGGGGGAAAGCGCTTCCTCATTTGAAAACGCCGGTAAGAGAAAACGTATGGCTAAAAACTTTGATCGATGAGTTGTCGGTTTGTGAAGCCGGCCTGACAGCCTTGGCCTGCTATTCAATATTGACTCCGCCCAAAAAACAGGTTTATGCAGCTTCCGCAAAAGACTGGAAAGACATAAAGCGTAAATATCCTCATGACATTATTTCTTATCCGGATGAGGCAGGATGTGAGTTGGAGGTCTGGAGCTACTCTCCGGGTTTATTTGCAAAGGGTAAAATAGTTGATCCATTCTCTCTGTATCTAAGTTTAAGAGATATTAAGGATGAACGTGTTGAATCCGCCATGGAAGAGATGATGGAGGGTATTGAATGGTAAGAGGACTTGATCTTTTCCGGGATTATTTCAAGGATTATACGGATAAATATATTCTGATTGGGGGAACTGCATGTGATTTAGCGATGGAAAGCATGGGTCTTAATTTTAGAGCAACAAAAGATCTGGATATTGTCCTAATCTTAGAAGTCCTGGATATTGAATTTGTAAATGCCTTTTGGGGTTTTATTAAAAAAGGGCAATATAAAAACAGACAAAAAAGTACCGACAAGAAGCTGTTTTATCGTTTTTACGACCCAGAGGAAGAAGCATTTCCTTATATGATAGAGTTGTTTTCTCGAAAACCCGATGTGTTCGAATTGCCCCATAAGAGTCATTTAACCCCGATCCCCCTGGATGAGGAGGTTTCCAGCTTGTCGGCTATTTTGATGGACAACGATTATTATGATTTTATTAAGAACGGAAAAAAGGTCACAGACGATCTTTCGATAATCTCGCAAGAATATCTGATTCCATTGAAATCAAAAGCCTACCTGGATTTATGTAAGCTCAAAAGTTCGGGTAAGACTATCGACAGTAAAGATATAAAGAAACACAAAAACGATGTCTTCAGGCTTTATCAGATTTTGTCTCTGAACACAGATATTGCATTACCTCAATCCATAGCAGATGACATGCGGATTTTTTTGGAGAAGGTATCTGGGGAGCCCCCGGATTTGAAAAATATGGGAATACGCAATACATCGTTGGCAGAGGTAATCGGTAATCTCAAAAAGATTTACAACCTTTGATATCAAAGCCATGGCTGGCTTTTTAAATTATGGATGATTCAGGGAAAAAGAATTTAAGGCTCACGATTAAAGAGATGGCGCTTGTTTCATTAAGAAAAGTGCGAGGGAAAAGACAAATCCAATTTTGCGCACGTTCTGCACGAACGTATGACACGTATGACAGGGTAATTTGTTTGATCCGGTCAATGCCCATCGCGACGACTTTTACAATCTCATGATAATAAATGAAAAATAAAAGTAAAAAATATCCTGTTTCAATTCGTAATTGGGCAGAAGAAGATCGCCCAAGGGAGAAATTGCTGAAATATGGCGAGCACGCATTGAGTAATGCGGAGCTTCTGGCAATTCTGATTAGAACGGGAACACCCGGTCGGAGTGCAGTCGATATCGGCAGGGAACTGCTTTATAAGTTCAAGACGCTTCGTGCAATGAATGGCGTAGATGTTTCTGAATTCAAGAAAATACTTGGTCTAAAAGATGCTAAAATTGCCCAGATCAAAGCAGCGATTGAGTTGGGCCGAAGAATGATCAGTGAAGAAAAGGCACTCACAGGGTCGGTAAAATCTTCTTCAGATGTTGCGAGTTTTTTGATGCCGTTGATGAGAGATCTGAAAAAAGAGTGTTTCAAGCTTCTTTTGCTTGACAGACAAAATGCTGTTACAAATGTCATTGATATTGACCAAGGTAGCGTTGATAAAGCGAACCCATATATCAGAGATATCCTTCAGTTTGCGATTCAATACCATGCACCGGCAATGATTGTTGCGCATAATCATCCTTCGGGTTCCGTAGAACCGAGTGAACAGGATAAAATACTTACCCGGGATCTGGTAATTGCATCCAGCGCCATGATAATTCGGGTTTTTGATCATATTATTATCGGTGATAATCAATACTTCAGCTTTGCAGACGAGGGCTTAATTGAAGAATTTGAAATGTTGTCAATAAGCAGACTTTGAAATCAGGAGCATAAGTGAATGTCGAAATTATCAGAGAAAGACAGTGAAAGAATAATACAAGTTCTTGAATCGGGGAAAGAATTGCCTATTGACTACAAACATATTCTTTTCCCGCCGGAAAAGAAAGAATATGAGCTGGTTTATGCCGGAAAGGAACGTGAAGAGGATATTTTAGCCGATACAATGGCGGTACCGTTACAGCCTGTGAAAACTTTTGGGAAGAATGGGCACGGGTGGACCAATAAACTCATTTTTGGCGACAATCTTCAGATAATGAAAGCATTGATGGATGATTCCGATGTTCAAGGACAGGTGAAGTTGATTTATATTGATCCGCCGTTTGGAACAGGTGACGAATATTCGCTTAAGAATGGACAAGCAGCCTATTCTGCCAGAAAAAAAGGTGCTGAATTTATTGAATTCTTAAGAAAGAGGATGTTTTTTTTAAAGGAACTCCTATCACAAGATGGTGCTATTTTTTGTAGAATTGATTATCATTTTGGTCATTATATAAAAGTTGTAATGGATGAAGTTTTCGGAGGGCAAAATTTCCAAAATGACATTGTTATTAACCGATTTAAAAGGATGTTGCGTGGATTAACAAGATTCAATGTGTCCACTGACAATCTGTTATTCTATTCAAAAAGTAGCTCATTCAAATTTAAAACCGTTGAAAGAAAACGAACATGTACTTTTTGTGGAAATACAATTGAACCAATTTGGCGGGGTATGAGTTCACCAGGGCTAAGAAATCCTCCTGAACGAACAATATTCAAAACAATTATATATCCGCCTAAAGGTAGGCATTGGACATTTACCCAGAGCAGGATAGAGGAACTCAAAAGGGAAGGAAGGATAAGAATCAATGAACGTATCAAGTATACAGATCTAAAAGGTAATAGAGTGATAGGGCTGCCAGAATATTTACAAACTGAAGAAATTCCGGTTGACTCAGACTGGACTGATTTAAAGGGTTATGTTTTCAACGCCAAATATCCAACCGAAAATCCAGAAGAACTTTTAGAAAGGGTGATTTTATCATGTTCAGAATATGATGATCTAGTTTTAGACGCCTTCGTTGGTTCCGGCACTACTTTGGCCGTTGCTGAAAAATTGGACCGCCGCTGGATCGGCATCGATTGCGGCAAATTAGCCATTTACACCATCCAAAAGCGCTTACTTAATCTGAAAGAAAAAATCGGCAACAAAGGAAAATCATTAGAGCCAAAATCGTTTACACTTTACACCGCCGGCTTATATGACTTCAAGCAGTTGAAGAAGCTTCCATGGCAGGAATGGCGCAAGTTTGCGCTGGTATTATTTAACTGCAGGGATAATAAACATAAAGTAACGGGAATTGAATTGGACGGTTATAGGGGACGCTCCGATGTCCTGGTGTTCAATCATTTGAAGGACTCGGATATAGTTCTGGATTACGGTTTTATCGAAGACCTACATTCCATGATAGGCTCCAAAGCCAGCAGGGAATTTTTCATTATTGCCCCTGCAGCAAGGGTCACATTTCTTGAAGATTACCTTGATAAGGGTTCTATTCGCTATTATATCCTTCGTATTCCATATTCTATTATTAACGAACTGCACAACCGGAATTTTGAGGCAATTAAACAACCCATTGATGAGACTCAGGTCAATGACACGGTTGATGCCGTGGGATTTGATTTTATCCGTCCGCCAAAAGTGGAATGTGTCTATCAAATAAAGAAAGCGAGAGACAAGTCTTTCGATGTGGCTTCCATTAAAATCAAAACCTTTAAGAGCGAAGCTATGCTGAAAGGAGCCAGCCAAATTCCCAATCGAGAGTCTTTATCGATGATAATGGTTGATTTTGATTACAATGGCGATACGTTCAATTTGCAAAAAGTTTTGTATGCCTCAGAAATTAAGAAGAACAACTGGGAGGTCCATTTGCCGGTTGAATCTTTTAAGGACAAAATCATGATCATTTACCTTGATATTTACGGTAATGAATATCGCGAAATCAAAAAACTGAATGATTTTAAGCGGCTTAAAAAGAGGAAAAAATAAATGCCCGATCAAGTGCGCCTGCTGAATCAGGATTTGGTTTTGCAGGTTAAGAAAAATGTAGACCCGGAAATTTTCGACCTCGACAAATATGAGCCTTTTTTAGACGCTTTTTGTGGTGACAGGGAATATCAGAAAATAGCGATCCGAAACACGCTTCTGTATTTTCTGGGTTGCCAATATCATAATCTGAAAGATCTATCCGAAGAAAATTTTAATAAAAATAGCAATCTCAAAGATCTATATGGTTCTTTCCGTGAATTTAGACAGCACCTGCAAATGTCGGATAAGCTTTCGTGTTCCATTGACCTGGCCACCGGCACCGGTAAAAGCTGGGTGATTTACGGAGTTGCCCGTATTATGCTGGCAGAAAGCGCTGTGGATAACGCCCTGGTAGTATGTCCTTCCACTACCATTGAATCGGGGTTGATGGAGAAGTTTAAACGTTTTTCTAGTGATGATACTCTGCGAAGTTTGTTACCCAATAATTCGAAAATAAAAAATCCGCATATTATCAATGCTACTGAAAGTATTACAACAGGTGCGATCTGTGTGGAAAACTGTCATGCCCTTTATGAACACGTCAAATCTTCCATTCGGGATAGCCTGGCAGGGAAAGGCGAACGAACCCTTGTCATCAACGATGAGACCCATCATGTTTGCAACCAGACAGGGAAAGATTTTAAGAAATGGAAGGAATTTTTGCTTGATGATGAATTTGGATTTAAATACATAGTCGGGCTTTCAGGTACCTGTTATATCAAAGATGAATATTTTGTGGATGTCATCTACCGCTATTCACTTCGCCAGGCTATTGAAGGCGGATTTGTAAAAACAATAGATTATGTTGCCCAAGATACGTCAACATCCCAGAACGAAAAGTTTCAAAAGATTTACGATAATCATATCGAGAACAAAAACACGAAATACCGGTTGGTAAAACCGCTGACTATTCTTGTAACCAAAGATATTCGCGCATGTAACAAGCTCACCGAAGATTTGATAAATTTTGTCTCTGATATAGAAAGCATTCCCAAGGAAGATGCTGCCAACAAAGTTCTGTCGGTTACATCTTCACCCAAGCATAAAGAAAACGTAAGAAAATTAAGGGATGTTGACCGATCCGATTCACCCGTCGAATGGATAACCTCGGTTAGCATGCTGACCGAAGGCTGGGATGTAAAAAATGTATTCCAGATTGTTCCTCATGAAAAAAGAGCATTTGACAGCAAGCTCCTGATTGCACAAGTCCTTGGCCGGGGTCTGCGTATACCCGAAGCATATGCTGGTGAAAGACCAGTTGTGACTGTATTTAACCACGACCGCTGGTCAGGCAGAATCAAACATCTTGTTGATGAAGTCCTTGAAATCGAAAAACGTATTTATTCATACCAAGTTGCAAAGGAACCTGATTACAACTTTACTATTCACAATATTGATTATGATCGACTTGACGAAACAGAGGAATATAAACAGGAAAAAGAATATGAATTTAAGAAAGGCTTTATTACTTTAATAAGCCAGTCACCGGCGCTTGAAAAATCAACGGAATATGTTCGTGCCGTTACCGGGGATGAACGGACCAAAAAGACAAAAGTTCAGTATAAAATGTTTCCGATTGAGGATATCATTGAACAACTGCATAACAAATTTCAGTCCATTGATTTGGAAAACGAAGACACGGATAATCCGACAAATTATGCGGATAAGTATTCTAAAGAATTCTTATGCAAGCTTATGAGAGAATCCTTAAAAAGAATAGGAGTAAAAAAAGATGTTGTAAGCGATCAGAACAGGCAGAAAATATTGCAGGCCTTTGGCGTAATACAACGTCCTGGAGCAAAGGTTGTCCGTTACAAAATGACACCTCAAAAAATAGAGCCAATAAACACGAAGGACAGAAATAAAAATAGTGTTGACCTATCTTCTATTCGGCGTGGCGAAACAACGGTTTTTTGGGACGAAAATACAAAAAAATACAGCAATGAAGAGGTCCTTGCCGTCTTGCAGGAAATTGAAGAAGACGAATCCCTGCCTCGCTCTTCAGTGCAGATGATTGATAACTGCTTCAACTTCAAGACACCACTGAATGTTGTTCTTGCCGACCATAAACCAGAACGATTGTTTGTAAGAGAGTTAATCAAAATTGAAAACAGTAAAGTTCTTGATGCCTGGATTAAATCGACAGATCAGGATTTCTACCCTATTGAATATGCGTGGAAAAAGGGAGAACATCCAAAGCGTGGCAGATTTAACCCTGATTTTTTTATAAAAATCGACAAGATAATACTGGTTGTCGAAATTAAAGGCGATGAAGAAATCGCACAACCGTCCGATGAGAACAAGGCAAAATATAAGGCAGGCAAAAATCATTTTGAAACACTCAACGAATTCCAATCCGATTCGGTATATTATTTTAACTTCCTGTCTCCTCAGGATTATGAACTATATTTTGACTGGATTAGGAAAAAAGAATTCAATTTCACGTCAAACCTTGATGCCGCTCTTGAGCAAAATGGTATGCAAATCGGTATCAAAGCTTGACGGGCTGTTGCCCAAATATAAATCCCTTTTCGCTTTGTCTAAAGCGGTTTTTGATAAATCTAAGGCTTGCTCCAGGTGCTTTCAAAACTCGCCTTTCGGGCTCAAACAGTTGAAAGCACTGATCTTCCGCTTCGCCAAGATTTATTTGCAAAAAAGCGCTTTAATGACCGCTCAAAGGAATTTATATTTGGGCAACAGCCCGTTGAATTGTGAATTAACTAGTATTATTCACTGTTTTGGGAAACTTGGAAACGTCTATGAATTATGCGTAATTGAACTAAAGAACGTTCGGAGAACCAGGGATTAGATCCAATATCTTCGGAAATTATCGCTTGCGTGTAGAAGGTTTTACGATGTTCCCTTGGTTGGCTATGACACCAATAGTAGTACCTTTTGTCACGTCCAATACTTTATAAACAGCCTCTTTGTTTGTACCTGCTATGTAAGCTGGGCCGCGATGACCTCGTAATTGCATAGGTGCATCGGATACTGTTTCAGGTGTCTTTACTTCAACTGTTGCTTTCTTTGATTTTATATCGATTCCCTCAGAATCGTTGTATTCTGTATTCAATTTGTTAGCGATACGTCTTGCTGTAATTTTATGGGAACGACTTTCGGACATAACGCTCCTCCTTTGCTTTTATATAGCATTACAAAACTTTAACCTTCGCCACAATACGAGTATATGAATCACGTGCCTGAACATAACAACGGACTTCCTTTCCCTTGAGTTTTTTGACAAGCTTATCTTTAGATCTCTTTCCAGTTGGTGTATTGAGTTCCGGTTCATCTATATCAGCAATCCTAATTCGTTCATTATCGTTATATTTGTTCTGGTTGCTTTTTCCAACATGGGTTACTCTCATATCGAAAGTATCCCCATCCACTACACTCGTCACTGGACCTCTTATAGTGTCTGCCATGTTTCTCTCCTTTAAATTTATGTTTGTATATCAGCATCTATAATCCCCTGCCATCCAATAAATATCGTTGCACTTCTGCTTTTTCTTTCAATCCTCTGATTCCTTTGCAGTAGTAACAGTCTGGTACAGGTTCTTCATTCTTAAAGGTCACACGTCCCATATTTCCATGATAAAAACAAAGCTTCTTAGGTTCCCGAACTCCTGTAACCCCTACTACAAACTCCGTAACAGCGAGAGAAGCAACCACTCCATTTATTGATACAACCGATGGCCCTACTTGATCCAAGACATCTTTCTTAATTCCATAAATGGCATTGCGATTATGTCGAGCACCCGGATCCAATAAATCAGTTTGGACTTCTTCTATATCCAGCTCACCGAAACAAGACATACAGCCCGAACCATTCCATGCAACACATATTCGACCACCATAGATGATTGGGTTGCCGGGAATAATATCGGAAGCCAAGTCAAAATATGGTTTTGAATAGGCTGAGCAGAGTTCATTCAGAATTAGCCGAAGACCTTCACGATCAAGACAGCCAAAAATATAATCTGCTTGAATAATAGCATCAAAGGCCTGTTGAATAACTAAAGAAAGAGGGATTTTCACTATTTTGATGTCTGGATTTATTTCTTTCGCCGTTCGCTCTCCGATTATTACTTTCGGAGTTCCCGGAATAGGATCAGAATGCCGCACACCAATATATCGATTTAAGTTAGTGGCATCGATCTCTTCATTATCAACGAGCGTCAGCTGCCCAATCCCTAGCAATGCTAATTGTTGAACTACATGAGTACCCAAACCTCCGATTCCAACAATAGCAACATGGGTCTTTGCAATTTTTTCCTGACCATCTCTTCCAAAAAAACGCATATTACGATCGAAGCGATCTTGTATAATTTTTTTCATATAAATCATACCTCAAGGGAGAAAATCTTGTTGGTCTTAAGATCGAATTATCCACTGAAATGAAATCCAGTCTCTCTGGAGTTTCTGGATCTTTAATCCAAACAAATCCGTCAAAGCCAGATCTAGACACAACCACTGCCAAATATGGGCGTCCTTTCAATCTCCACCAGATATGCGGTACAAAATCCTGCAAGCCCATAAAATCACTCGCTGAGAATTGAGCTGGCCATTTATCGATATGGGAATGAAATTCAACGAGTGATGCATTCAGATCAAAAGCCTGTTTAATGACTTTAGCTTTCATCTTATCGGATAACTCAAAGTGATAACCTGATTGGAAATGGTATCCATCTGATGGAACAGGACACCAATCCAAGCACTTGAATACTTCAGTGCCATTTTTTCTCTCTTGACTGACAAACATGAAGGCAGCTTCCTCAGAAATGAAACGAGTTGGCAGTAAGTGTCTCCAGAGCTCGGCATGGATCTTTTTTGGAATTTTGAGTATTAGATGTTTTTTCATAAACCCTCGCGAAACCTTGTAGCGAAACCAATCACCCAATTTATAAGATTGGAGCCGGTTATGATATCGGCGGTTGGATGCCATTGATCATTAGCTGGACTCCAAGAAAAAATACCCCATAACCCAGAAAACGGAGGCTGATTGGGAGCAGGTTCTGTGTAATTTTGCGGTTTTGATTCGTTAAAAAGGAGACCTGCCAAAGCATAAATTCCATATGGAGGCGTGCCTGGATACCCCACTGGTATCTGGAACGCAATTTCAGTTGAAGAACGGTTCCACCCTTGTGAAAGAGGATATGACGGTATACGGACCCAATATCCGTCCTCTATGAATTCCAATTCAGGATATCGCTGACAAAGCATCTCGATTTCTTTATCAATTCGCTCTTTCATCGATTTTATCCTCGCTTGAAATGAACCTTCTTGGAAAAACCCATACCTGGTTTTATCTCGACGATTTCACCTGGTTGTAATGTTCTTTCGTTCTGGTCCTTATCAATCACAATAGCTCCCAATGAAGGATCCCATCCGCCGAGGGCAATGATTTCCTCGGTGGTGATTGTCGGCTCATCCCAAGGTGTTATATTGCCTTCAATGTCAAGAAAGTATTTTGGCCCTTTTTTATTTTTTGATGTCATGATTCCTTTCTCCTTTCAATTAATTTGCTTTACTTTTAAAAACAACTATAATATAAGTACGTATAGTTATTTTGTCAATAAAGTTTCTTTATCCATCTATTATCTTTACTGATATTAAATATGGCCAATTAATTCAAACAGATAGGAGGCAATATGCGCTGGGGTATCGGACGTCGTCTTGCATTTATTGATTTTCGACTTTACTGGGAAGGCCGGATAAATAGAAAGGATCTTACAGAATTTTTTGGCATCTCTGTCCCGCAAGCATCAGCTGATCTCAGGAAATATCAAGAAAAAGCGCCCAAAAATATTGAATATGATAAAAGCAAAAAATTTTATTATGCAACACCAAAATTTAAACCTGTTTTTATATCATCAAGCTCATCTGATTATTTTGCCGAGCTCAGGCTTATGGCTAATGGAATTCTTAAGGAGAATGAAGTTTGCATTGGTAAAATTCCAAATTTTGATACAATCTCAAATATCAATCGAGCTATTGATACAGAAATTCTTAGGAAAGTTCTATATGCAATCAATAACAAGATGTCACTAGAGGTTAAGTACCAGTCAATGAGCAGGGAAAAACCGATAATGCGAAAGTTAGTTCCACACGTTCTTGCTTATGATGGGTTTCGTTGGCATATTCGTGCGTTTTGCTATGTAAGAAAGGAAATAAGAGATTTTGTTTTAGCAAGAATACTTGAGATTGGAGATATGCAATATGATGAAATTGATTTTTCAGCTGACACCTTATGGCACAATTATATAGATTTAAAGATAGCGCCACATCCTGGTTTATCTAAAACCCAAAAGAAAATCATCGAACAAGATTATGGGATGGAAAATGGTATCTTATCAATCACTATGAGGGCTGCACTTTATTTTTATTTTGAAAGGAAATATAAATTGGATGAAGGATGTGAAAAAAGGCCTCCAAAAGAACAGCAAATAGTATTGAAAAACCGAGCTGAAATAAAAAAACAGCTTAAAAAATACTCTTAAAATTTTGAGGTTCTACCAATTGAAGTTATTACATGCCGGGTTATAGTGCCATATCCGCCTGAGATACCATCTGAAAATCACAGCCGGGCCCAAACCTGCAATATGAGAATAGTATCATGAAACCCCGGCAGGGGAGCCATTGAGAATTCCCACTCATTGGCTGAATTTGTGATGTGCCAGGTTAACAATACTTGCATATACTTAATTTTGCCCGATTTTCCGTATACTATCACAATTCTTTACAATTTGCCGCTTAATGTCATTAGCTTGAGACAAAATTTTACCTAATCTTTTAAAAATTCCCTTTGTAAAATCCCCCTAATAAAATCCCCCTATCCCCCTTTAAAAAAGGGGGAATAGAACACTTCGTCAGGTCGGACCAGGATAACAGTTTGATTTGATGGCCGAATAACGAAAAAACAGGGCTGATTTTTGGCTTAGAATGTTGTTTTCGCCGTGGAAATGCTTTTTTTAAGAAAGGGGTTGTGAAATATCAGGGAATCGGCGTTATGTTACCGGAGTGTCTGGCATGTCACCCACTGCAGGCATAATAAACATTACTTGCGGACTTGCCTAAAAGATGCTATTTTCTTGAACAGAAAAATGAAAAGAATCAAGAAAATAACAACTGAAAGAGAAATGATTTTAGGCATTGGCATAGACACCATCAACCAGCGCACCGGGGGCGGTACCAAGTACATCAACCAGAGGGATGAAGATTTCCTGTTGGCGGCGTTTCAGGAGGAAAACTACCGCAAGGAGTAACTGGGAATTACAAGCAAAATGCGTTGAAATTGTGGATAATAGGCAAGAGAGATCTTGAAGATCGGGGAGGCAGAGTGATGGATAAAAAGAACATAAATATCCCGAAAAAAAAGATAGCCGAATTCTGTAAGAAAAATCATATTCGCAGATTGTCGCTTTTTGGTTCTGTTCAGAGAGGGGATTTCAGGCAGGATAGCGACATTGATTTGCTCGTTGAATTTCATTCTGAGCATATACCGGGACTTATCCGGTTGGCTGGTATGGAAATCGAATTAACACAGCTCCTGGGCTGTAAAGTGGATTTAAGAACACCGCAAGACCTGAGCCGCTATTTCAGGGATGAGGTGCTTAACTCAGCGGAGGTGCAGTATGCAGAAGGATGATCATATACGTTTGCGCCACATGCTTGATGCCGCGATGGAAGCGGAAATATTCATTCAAAGCAAAACCAGAGATTCGTTGGAAACAGATCGAAAGTTGGTATTTGCACTTATTAAATGCATTGAAATCGTAGGAGAAGCGGCGACGAATGTAACCAACCAATGTCGAGATAATTTACCGCAAATACCTTGGCCCAGTATCATTGGCATGAGAAATCGCCTCATTCACGCGTATTTTGACATTGATCTTGATGTACTCTGGAAAACTTTGATCGAAGATATTCCATCCTTGATCGTTGAGCTTGAAAAAATCGTAGAGGAGCGATCGTGACCAAAAATCGAGAGGGGCTTGTTAATGCAATTGTGCATCGAGATTATTATGAGGAAGGCGCGGGCATCCTTGTTGAAGTCTATGATGACAGTGTTGAAATAACAAATCCTGGCCGATTTCTCTTCGACAGCAGTAAGTTTGGAAAGTTGAGTGTAGCGCGAAATCCTATAATATTCGATGCGTTTTATCGACTTGGGATCACTGAGAAAATCGGCTCCGGTATTGCCAGGATGCGCGAAGCTATGGCTGAAAGGGATATCGAAATTACGTTCTATACAGAGGACTTTTTTATTGCAACCTTAACAAGGCCGGAAAGCACACGAAAAGAAGCTACCCCTCAAGCTACCCCCCAAGCTTTGAGCAATGTTGAATTGGGGATATTACGATTTTGTCATGAAGAGAGAGCCGCTTCAGAGATCATAAATTTCACAGGAATGAATCCGGATTATATAAGGAAAGAACTTATTCCCAAACTGATTAAGAAAGGCTTTTTAGCTTTAACAATACCGGATAAACCAAGAAGTCCTAACCAAAAGTACATTCTCACAGAAGCGGGAATGAAACATATCAAAACAATGTAGAATCAGAGCAAGGAAACTTGGGAAACGTAGTTGAAATTGTAAGGATAAAGGACGTAAAGGTCTATGCTTTTCACAAAAAAAGGGAAAATTATCTGAAACATGAATGTTCAAGGAAATAAAGGCAAAATAGTTATATATCAGACGGAAGATGGACAAACGTCTTTAGAGGTTAACCTGGTTGAGGATACTGTCTGGCTGGATACTCATCAGATGGCGGATCTTTTTCAACGAGACAGAACCGTTGTTGTTAGGCACATAAGGAATATCTATAAAACAGGTGAATTGTTGCCAGATTCAACCTGTGCAAAAATTGCACAGGTTGCTAAGGACGGTAAAAAAAGGGTGATGGGTTTCTATAATCTGGACATGATTATTTCCGTCGGATACCGTGTCAATTCATTACGCGGCACCCAATTTCGTATCTGGGCCAATAAAATACTGAAAGATTATCTTGTCAAAGGCTATACTCTAAATGAAAAGAGATTACAGTCACAGATTGAAAAATATGAAGCACTTAAACAGTCGATTAAGCTTATCGATAATATAATTGATCGTAAAATGATTTCCACATCTGAATCTGAAGGACTGTTGAAGGTTATTAGTGATTTCAGCTATGCTCTGGATACACTTGATCGGTACGACTATGGAAAGCTGGAATTAGCTCATATATCTGACCGGGCAGGAAAGCGAATTTTATATGAAGAAGCGAAAGGCGCAATTAAGATAATGCAGGGAAGATTGAGTGATTCCACTCTGTTTGGACGTGAAAAGGATAATTCGTTCAGCAGCTCTCTGGATACGATTTATCAAACTTTTGACGGCAAAGACCTTTGTCCAAGTATCGAAGAAAAAGCAGCGCACCTTCTTTATTTCATTGTGAAAAATCATTCCTTTGTAGACGGAAACAAGCGTATCGCCGCAGCTATTTTTACCTGGTTTCTGGAACGTAACGATTTGCTCTATAAATCTGACGGAACAAAACGCCTGGCGGATAACGCACTTGTTGCATTGACATTAATGATTGCCATGAGTGATCCAAGGGAAAAGGACATCATAACAAAAATAATTGTCAATCTTATTAACAAGGACAACTGATTAAAAGAAATCCCGGAAATCCCACTGGAGGTTCTACGTGAAGCGCTTGTAAATGCGATTGTTCACAGAGATTGCTTTGAAGAAGGGGCAGGGATCCTTGTTGAAGTCTATGATGACAGTGTTGAAATAACAAATCCTGGCCGACTTCTCTTCGACAGCAGTAAATTCGGAAAGCTCAGTGTGGCGCGAAATCCCATATTATTCGATGCCTTTCACAGACTTGGAATAACGGAAAAAATCGCTTCCGGCATCAACCGGATGCAGCAGGCTATGGCTGCAAGGAATATTGCGGTTGAATTTGATACAGGGGATTTTTTTATTGTCACTCTGGCAAGGCTGGAAAGCACACGGAAAGAGGTCACCGACCAAGTCACCGACCAAGTCAAAAAATTGCTGAAAACCTTAAAAACAAGGGAGAAGAGCGGCAAAGAACTGATCGAAGAGTTGAAACTGAAACACAAGCCGACATTCAGAATGAATTATCTCAAACCTGCAATCGAATCTGGCTTGATTGAACTTACCATCCCCCAAAAGCCAAAAAGTCGTTTTCAGAAATACCGGCTTACGAAAAAAGGACACGAGATATTGCGATAAAATTGTGGATAATAAGGAATAGAAAAAGTTTAAGGAGAATCTGGAAATAGAACTCAATTACGCCACCAGCGTTACACTTCGTCAGGTCGGACCAAACTAACATTTTGATTTGACAATAAATTTACGAAAAAACAGGGCTGTTTTTAGGCTTAGGATGTTGTCTTTGCCGTGGAAATGATTCTTTTAAGAAAGAGGTTATGAAATATCAGAGAATCGGCGTTATATTTTCGGAGTGTCTGGCATGTCACCCACTGCTTTCATAAGGCATTGCAGCTTGGTCCGACCCGGAAGTGCAGATGAACAATCTGGAAAAATTTTATCAATCAATCAATTACTTGCGGCATACCCGCCGCACCCCCTGATTCCCGCCGTTCTTCCTTTTAAGATATTTTTTACAGATCACAATCATGCCCATTCCTGTGATGAGAGAATTTATGTTGATATTTTTGCTGCAACCTTGCGGTGCTTGACTAAAAAAATAACGATCAATAAAAAATATATCTTGCATTTTTAACCTCAAAGGGTAAAATTGAGACGCATTTTTAACTTGACAGGTCAATTTTATGTAATTAAATGGGGTAATGATGGAAAAATTTACTGAAAGATTTTTTGCCGCGCCTACTGATAGCTTCTTTATTTTCGGTCCAAGGGGTACAGGCAAAACCACTTGGCTTAAAAAGACTTTCCCGGATGCCTATCTGGTAGACTTGTTGGACGACAGTACATTTAGGGCTCATATTGCCCACACGGAACGGATTAAACAAATAGTCAAGGCGAACCCACGCACAAGATGCTACATTATTGATGAAGTCCAAAAGGCTCCGGCGCTGCTGGACAGCATCCACAGTTTGATCGAGGAATATAAAACCCATCAATTTATCCTGACCGGCTCTAGTGCTCGAAAACTGCGCCGTGGCGGCGTGAATCTGTTGGCAGGCCGTGCCCTTTTGACCCATTTCCATCCATTTATGGCTGCTGAATTGGGCGCCGACTTTTCACTTGATACAGCACTCAGAAATGGCCTGATTCCTTTAATCGTCTCGGCAAACACACCCGACAAGACACTGGCGACCTACATTGCCCTATACCTGAAGGAAGAAGTCAAAGAAGAGGGGTTGGTAAGAGACGTCGGCGCCTTTGCCCGTTTTCTGGAAGCCATCAGCTTTTCCCACGGCAGTATTTTAAACCTCAGTAATATCGCTAGAGAGTGCCACGTTTCACGAAAGATTGTCGAGAACTATCTTTCGATTATTGAAGATCTATTACTGGGATATAAGCTTCCAGTCTTTGCAAAACGAGCGAGACGCGCAATGACGGCACAACCTAAATTTTATTTGTTTGATGCCGGTGTTTATTACCATTTACGCCCCAGGGGACCACTTGACAGCCCCGATGAAATTGGGGGAATGGCATTGGAAGGCTTGGTTTTACAACACCTTAAAGCCTGGTGCGATTACTCGAATGGTCATGTGAATTGCTATTTTTGGCGGTCTCGCGGGGGGGCAGAGGTTGATTTCATATTGTATGGAGAGCATCACTTCCACGCTTTGGAAGTTAAGAACGCAAAACAAATTCACCCCAAAAGCCTTAGATCACTTAAAACGTTTCTGATCGACTACCCGGAAGCGAGTGCGATATTGTTATATCGAGGGACAGAGAAACTGATGGTTGATGGAATAACCTGTTGTCCAGTTGACGATTTTCTCCTTCAACTTAAGCCGAACCATTGGCTAAATGGAGCCAACAATGTCAAAATCCATGCGTAAAATGGAAAGAAAAGGCATCCGTACTGTCTTCATCAGGTCGGACCAGGATAACAGTTTGATTTGATGGCAGAATTACGAAGAAAGAGGGCTGATTTTTGGCTTAGGATGTTGTTTATGCCGTGGAAATGGGCCTTTTAAAAAATGGGATATGAAATGCCAATAGGGAATCGGCGTTATATTTCCGGAATGTCTGGCAAACCACCCGCTGCTGTTATAGGACAAATTGTCTTGGTCGAAACGAAAATACAGATGAACAATATGTAAAGATTTCATGACTCAATGGCTTGTAGCATGCCTGCCGCATCCCCTGATTCCCGCCGTTCTATCTTTTAAGATATTTTTTGCAGATCACAACCTGAATCGAACCTGCTATATGAGAATAATTTAAAGGGTTAGTTTATAATCAATTGCACTAAGCGTCGAAAATAGGGTTCAGGGAATCGGGGGATCAAATAGGAAATTGTAAAATCACAATCAATTGACAGAGCTAATTATGATAACAGACACGTTTGATGGAAGTACATAGGAAGTAGACGGCTTCCTCAGATAGGTATTTTGAGGTACTTTTGGGTATGATGAGATACTATGCTCAAATGAGATAACTTTTTGATATGATTAAAATATGTAATATTTTCCCGCTCTTGCTCGATTTTAAGTTACGGCCTTTCACGCCGGTGGCAGTCACGCCATCGGTGTGATTGGGGACGCCACAATATTCAAAAGGGTTTGGTTTGAGTGGCCAAGCCCTTTTCTATTTTCAGGTCAGTCGAAGATCCCGTTGTGCGGGGGACATCCCGCTTTACAAGCGGGGCAGCAGTCATGCCATCGGCGTGATTGGGGACGCCATAATTATTAAAATGTTCAACCTGTTTTATATGTTCGCAGTTATATAAGCGGTCTTCCAAAGAGGAAAAAATGATGGCGAAAAAGAACCGGTACATTATTCCTTCCGTGCTGAAGATCCTTGTAGCGCTCGCCGTCATACTCGCTTCCGGCACCACATCTGCGACTGAGGATCTGGCAGACATGTTACCGCGCGTTATTTTTGTTTAATAATGCCCTCTGTTCCTTTGACAAATTGGGAACAAGACTCCCAATATGTCATAAAATACTTGACAAAACGGATAATACTGCTAAATTAGGATTTCAACTCCCAATTTGACAGAGGTTGATTAAATGTTGGAACGTCAGATGCGCTCCGTGCTGGAGGAGATGGCCCGGTCTTTTCCGGTCGTCACGCTTACCGGGCCGAGGCAGTCCGGAAAAACCACCCTGGTGAAAATGGTGTTTCCAGACAAAGCGTATGTATCTCTTGAAGATCTGGATATCCGGGAATTTGCCCACACCGATCCGCGGGGCTTCCTGAACCAGTACGCTCAGGGGGCCATCATTGACGAGGTACAGCACGTTCCGGGGCTGCTTTCGTACATTCAGACCCTTGTCGACCAAAGCGATCAAAGCGGCCTCTTTATCCTGACCGGCAGCAACCAGTTCAAGTACCTGCAATTCATCACCCAGTCTCTGGCCGGCCGAACCGGTATCCTCAAGCTGCTCCCCTTTGCCTATGATGAGATTTACTTCGACCGCTCCAGGCCGTTGAACAACATTCTGTATACCGGTTTTTACCCGCGCATTTTCGATAAGAATATTCGCCCCGGATTTTTTTACGCGGCTTATTTCGAGACCTACATCGAACGTGACGTTCGAACTCTGCTCAAGGTCAAGGACCTTATGCAGTTTCAGAAATTTGTCAGGATCTGTGCCGGAAGAACCGGCCAGCTCGTCAATTTCAGCAGTATTGCCAATGAAATCGGCGTTACGCATAAAACCGTGAAGGAGTGGCTTTCCATTCTTGAAGCCAGCTACATCGTTTACCTGTTGAAGCCGTATCACCGCAACTACAACAAAAGGATTTTAAAATCTCCGAAGCTATACTTCATCGATGTGGGCTTAGCCGCTCATCTGCTCGGCATTGAAGCACCAGAGCAGCTCGCCACCCATCCGCTGCGGGGGGAGCTGTTCGAAACCTTTGTGGTTTCCGAATTCCTGAAATACCGATTCAACGCCGGGAAACCCGGCAGCCTCTATTTTTTCAGGGATAGAACGGGAAGCGAGGTGGATCTGATCGTTGAAATCGGTGCCCGACCGGTGCCGTTGGAGATCAAATCCGCCCAGACCGTCAGCCCGGCGTTCTTCAAAGGGCTGAACATGTTCCGAAACCTCGAATCACGAACACCGGGTGCGTTTCTGGTTATGGGTACGTCCATCCGTCAGGACCGCTCGGCGTACTTGGTCCGCGGCTTTCCCCAGCTTGCGGAGATATTCGAAAAGCTGGACGGTTTCTAACCCGCTTTTCTCATGAATTATTTATTTTATATCAGGTGATATTAATTAATTTTATCCCTTAACTACATCAAACAAGGAGGGTAAAAATGGGAAATAATATTATTCAGAAATTGGTTATTCCTGCAAAGGAAGCGAGGGCTCTAAAAATCCAAAAAGGGCAGTCGTTAAGAATTATAGACCTTGAGGGTGAGCAGGTTGCTGATGTGGTTTTTTATAATGCCGATGACTACGACGAAGTCTTTTCTGTAGGGCACTCGATATATCTTAATATGCTTGAAGGGATCGGAGATGTCCGTAAGTTAAAAAAACTATGGTCTGCGCCGCCAAATGAAAAGGTTATGCTAACCGTTACAGATGATCCTGTAGGGAGTCATTTTGTAACACTGGGAACATGTTGTAGCAGCTATGTCTATGGATCGTTATCAGTTTACGGTGATGAAACTCACCCAAGCTGTGCAACCAATTTGATGGAAGCTTTAAAACCCTATGATGTTCCGTCACATCTGCCTGGGGTTCTTAACGTTTTTATGAACTTTGACTCAGATTTATGGATAAAAGGGGAGCCTGTGTGCAGCAAAGTCCCAAAATCTAAACCGGGAGATTATATAGATTTTAAAGCTGAGATGAATGTGCTGATTGGTATTTCTGCATGTCCCAGTGATAAGACCCCTACGAATGGCTATAATCCAACGTCTTTGGGCGTTGAGATTCGTGGATGATGCTTTTTATTTTACTTTTCTATGTCTCTACAGGCCATTTTAGTCTTTAACAAGTTAATCAAGGAGATACTACCGGAAGTCTGAAATGATTTCCGGTCAATGTCCTTCCACGCTAATTTCCTTTGATCCAATTTAAATCGCCAGATATGAAAAATTTTGAATAGCAAAATCGGGAATATTTTGTATGATCATTGAAGCAATTATTGGCAGAGTTAAGGCTTGGAAAAGAAAAATCTATGTTTATTTAAACATATCAAGCCATTATAGAATAAAATCAGGCTTTTGGCGCAACGATGATACTTTACAAATCCCCTTGGGGACGCCACTAAATTCAAAAGGGTTTGGTTCTGGTAACCATGCCCTTTTCTTTTTTTGGTCAGTCGAAGATTCCGGTCCAGGACATCCCGCTTTACAAGCGGGACAGCGGTCACGCCAAAATATAATATAAAAACAACAAGTTACCTCAATGCATAGCTTGCTGATTTTTTTATCTCTTAATTCCTTGACTTTTGTTTCTTGCTTAGTTATTTTAGGATATCAGCTTAAGCTAAAATAATGAGGATTCTTATTTTAGGATCAGTAAGGAAATGATGGAGCGAGGACTGCAAGGAAATTATGTTACGATATCGACGGTAGGCGAGAAGGTGAGAGCCTTTGTACCTGATCCGCTGCCCCCAAAACCACCGATTGATTGGACCCCTGATTTACGGGATAAATTTGATCATGCACTGATGGCCCTCGGCCGCCTGGACAGTGCTTCAACTCTTCTGCCCGATACCTTGCTTTTCCTTTACATGTATGTACGCAAGGAAGCTGTTCTTTCTTCAATGATTGAAGGGACACAGTCGTCCATTTCCGATCTTCTGCTCTACGAACTGGATCAGGTGCCTGGTGTACCCTTAGATGATGTTCGAGAGGTAAGCAATTATGTCGCTGCATTGGATTTAGGCCTGAGCCGAATGGCAGAGGGCTTTCCGATGTCTCTGCGGCTAATCAAAGAAATACATGGCATACTTCTCGCTCGAGGGCGGGGAAGCCATCAAGAACCGGGCGAATTCCGGCGAAGCCAGAACTGGATCGGCGGAACCCGGCCCGGCAATGCCATCTTTGTTCCTCCTCCGCCTGAGCATGTGCTTGAGTGCATGGGTAAACTTGAATTGTTTCTACAAGACCAACCGGAACATACACCCGTATTGCTCAAGGCTGCTTTGGCCCATGTTCAGTTTGAAACAATTCATCCGTTTCTGGATGGCAATGGCCGTTTAGGGAGACTCCTGATTACCCTCCTTTTATGCGAACAAAGGACGCTCCGGAAGCCGATGCTCTATCTCAGCCTCTATTTCAAAACACATAGGCAATATTATTACGATCTTCTCAACGAGGCCCGCTTAAGTGGGAATTGGGAAGCCTGGCTGGACTTCTTCGCCGAAGCGGTCATCATCACGGCTGATCAGGCAGTGGATACAACCATGCAGCTTAACGATTTATCCAATGAGGACCGCGATAAAATCAGCGGACTTGGCCGGGCAGCGGCTTCCACATTACAGGTTCACCGGGCACTGCTGGAGCGACCCATTGCCACGGCAGGCTGGCTCGTGAAAAAGACAACCATTTCTCCGGCTACGGTCAACAAATGCCTTAAGCATCTTGAAAGCCTTGGTATCGTCCGGGAATTGACCGGGCGGAAACGAAACCGTCTTTATAGTTATAACAGGTATATCGAAATCATGAATTATGGAACGGGGTTGCCTGATGAGCGTGTTCAAAATAATTTATAGTAGTTGAAAACTACAATTAATTGTGCATCCTGATACCTAAGGATTTCCTGAAGGGCGACCTGAAAAACTTGAAGCAGTAATCTTTGATTTTAAATCAACATATCAGACTCCTATGGCACATTTGCATAGTCATTGAGCAACGATGATAAAAGACAAATCCCCTTGGGGACGCCAGTAATTATATAAAAATCAACAAGTTATGATCTTTAGTGGGTTGCTGATTTTTTATTTGCACCAAATCTATTTGAAATGCTCCTTACAATCCGATTCAAAGACAAACCAAGCCTTATAAAAGTTGCTTTAATACATCTTGAATAGCCTATAAGTTGCTTTAAAGCAATAATTAATCATATTTTACTTGACTAAACATGAATTATATGATATGTTATTTTAATTGAACATAAAAAATTTATAAGGGGTTTTAAATCAATATGCCACGTGTCAGCAAAATCTCAAAATCTCCACCGGCCGCGATTGAGGAAATACTAAATCGCTTGGGTCGAAATATACGAACCGCCCGGTTGCGGCGCAGGCTTTCCATGGAAAAACTCGCCGAACGTATAGGTATTTCGCGATATGTACTGGCAGATGTTGAGAAGGGCAAACCTACTACTGCTATTGTCGCTTACATAGGAGCGCTATGGGCGCTTGGTTTTCATGGAGATATTCGTGAACTGGCTGACCCTGACATAGATGAAGAAGGCAAGATATTGGAACGGGCCAGAAGCCCCCGGACAGCACCAAAGAGAAAGATCATAGACGATGACTTCTGAACGAGAATGCTACGTATATATTGTACCTCCTGGTGCTACTGAATTTGTAACAGCAGGGCGCTTTGAGGTGTCCATGACTCCTGATGGTGATTCGGTTGGACGATTCTTTTACGGAAGGCGCTATCTTGAACGCAGTGATGCTGTTGAACTGGATCCAGTAGAGTTACGCCTTCGCAGAGGACAATATGAAACAGCACGAATGGAGGGTTTTTTCGGCGCGATCCGAGACTCCATGCCGGATTACTGGGGAAGGCGCGTAATTGAACGAAACACCGGTCATAGCCAACTTGAAGAATTCGATTACATGATGTATGGCCCGGATGACCGGGCGGGTGCACTGGGATTTGGTTTGAATGTTCAGCCGCCTCCTCCGAAGCATCGGTTTAACCAGACGATAGATTTGGATCGTCTACAGGCTGCTGCTGACACCATCAATAGTGATGAACCAGACACTGAGGGCTCTGCCACAAGGCAAGCCGAAGAACTTATGCTGATTGGTACATCAATGGGAGGTGCCCTACCCAAAACGGTTGTGGAACACGAGCAGAACCTGTGGATCGCTAAGTTCAGCAGGCACGATGATCGATGGAACCATCCTCGTGTAGAGCACGGACTGTTAAAACTTGCCCAAAAATGCGGTATATCCGTGGCTGAAAACAGTATAACAAATGTTGGAGGAAGGGATGTACTCCTGGTTTGCAGATTTGACCGTAAACGGACAGAAAAAGGTTATCAACGACACCGGATGGTCAGTGCACTTACCATGTTACAAAGCGATGACAGCCCTACATCTCGGCGGGACTGGTCTTACATTCTGTTTGCAGATGAGCTTAGACGTGTGAGCAAGATGCCGGAAACTGATCTTCGTGAGCTGTTTGCCAGAATGTGCTTTAACGCGGCAGTTTCCAACCTGGACGATCACCCTCGCAATCACGCCATTGTGGCAAAGGGCCGGGACTGGCAATTAAGCCCCGCCTTTGACCTGACACCAACTCCAATGATAGCCATGGAAAGAAGAGATCTTGCTATGGCTTGCGGAGACAGAGGTCGCTATGCCAATCAAAAAAATCTTTTAAGCCAACATGCCCGGTTCCTGTTAAATGAAGAAGACGCTACTACTATCATAGATAACATAGTTGAGACCGTACAAAATTCATGGCGACCAACAATGCAAGAATCTGGTGTCAGCAAAATTGACTGTAAAATGATCGAATCCGCTTTCCTATACAAAGGCTTCTTCTACTGAGATCATTGAATCAGAACAGCCCTTCAGAAAAAGCTGGATCCAGGGATACGGCAGTGAAGTGGCCTGCAATCGGTTCTTTTCCAATTCAAAAACAGAAGAGGATAACTACCAGATTAATATTTGTTTATAGTAGCAAATAATTCTGATTTCAATCTCCTATCTCTAATCACCGAAAGTTTCTTTTTTATAAAGAGCAAATGTTTAAAGTACAGACATTGTCAAATAGTTGAGCGGTTGAGTTGACGACTTAACGAGATTTATTCGTAATGGAATCTTTAATATTTTTTGAAAAAGTTTTCCTCATAGAAGAAACTTCTTGACTTTGATTGTGATTATGATAAGTTTTCGGCATACTTGAAACTTTGAATTAACTATGGAAAACTTTAGTGTATAAAAGAAACTTATATATAGAAAAAATCAGCCCATTTATCGGCAAACCTATCGTTAAAGTGATTACAGGAATGCGGCGGGTTGGGAAAAGTTGTTTCCAGCAATTGATCATAAATGAACTGCGTGACCGGAAAGTTTCTAAAGAATGTATCCTCTACATTAATAAAGAATCATTAGACTATGATTTTATTCAAGGCTATAAGGAACTAAACGGTTATGTAAAAGATGCCTTTTCAGGTGTTAAAGGAACAAAATATTTATTTGTCGATGAAATACAGGAAATCGAAAACTGGGAAAAAGCTATAACATCCTTTTTTGCCGGTGGTGATTTTGACATCTACATCACCGGTTCTAACGCTCATTTACTTTCTTCTGAAATCGCTACGTTGATATCGGGGAGATATATTGAAATACCAGTTTATTCTTTGAGTTTTGAAGAATTTCTTCTTTTTAGAAATAAAGGAATGCAAAACAAAGATGAGGAATTTTTAACCTATCTACGGACGGGTGGCTTCCCAGCAATTCACCATTTTGGTATTAACCAAGAAATCGTTTATCAATACATCAGCTCAATTTACCATACCATTCTTTTAAAAGATGTCATTAAAAGAAACAATATTCGCAATGTATCACTTCTAGAAAATATTTCTAAATATATTTTCAATAATATCGGTAATATATTTACAGCTAAAAAAGTTTCGGACTACTTGAAATCTCAGAAGCTTCGGGTCAGTATTGAAACTGTACAGAACTATATTTCATACCTTATATCGACATTTGCAGTATTCAAAGTTCCGCGTTTTGATGTCAAAGGGAAACGACTGCTCGAGTTACACGAAAAATATTATTTGGGGGATGTCTCCTTACGTCATGCCTTGCTTGGGTATCGGGAAGGAGATATCTCAGGAGTATTGGAAAACTTGGTTTTTCTCGAGTTGAAACGAAGAGGCTACCATGTTTTTATCGGTAAAGTAGGTAACAGAGAAATCGATTTCATCGCTGAAAAAGAAAATCGTAAAATATATATACAAGTTGCATATTTGTTGGCATCTCAGGAAACAATTGAAAGGGAATTTTCAATTCTACATTCATTAAAAGATAATTATCCCAAATATGTTATCAGTATGGACAAGATATTTGGCAGGGATATTAATGGGATTCAGAGAGTTAATTTAGTAGATTTTCTATTGAATCCTGAAATATAGCGTACTGGGAGATGTACTTGGGGACAAATTTACTATTTACACTTTTCTTTGTTAATTTTTGATTTTGAATGGTCAAATTCAAATATCATGGTATAATTATTATACCTAATCGGAATATTTTGTCAATACAAAAAGCATGTTCCTTATGTAATGTATTATTGCTATCCGTTCTTCCTCCAGATATGGGGATCACATACTTGGGAAGTCGCATCATCTTCTCAGTTCACGTCTGATCATGCACAATTGGCGACGAGGGGCTGGGGGCAAACCTTGATTTGTGATTAAAATCATCATAAAATCATTTGCTCTATCAATATAACCACCTGAAATATAACGATATAAAAAATATTAATCACTGATCAAAGTTTGACCCCACTCAGTGATGCGACAAGACCTTATCTATAAATTGCATAGCTCTTTCACTCTTCGGATTCATGAAAAATTGATCCGGTGCGGCCTCTTCAAGAATCGTTCCGTGATCCATAAATATCATCCGATCTCCCACCTCCCGGGCGAAGCCCATTTCATGAGTAACGCAAAGCATCGTCATCCCTTCGCGGGCTAACTCTACCATCACATCCAGAACTTCTGCCACCATTTCCGGGTCTAAAGCCGATGTGACCTCATCAAAAAGCATGACCTGGGGTTTCATGCATAATGCACGGGCAATAGCTGCTCTTTGCTGCTGGCCACCAGAGAGTTGTATAGGATATTTATGTGCTTGATCGGATATACGTACCCGATCTAGAAAGTACATGGCGAGTTCTTCCGCCTCCTGCTTTTTTATTCTACGAACTGATAAAGGAGCTAATGTAAGATTATCCAGAACAGTCATATGGGGAAAGAGATTCAGTTGTTGGAATACCATACCGATTTCAGAGCGAACTTGCTCAATGTTTTTAAGATCGTTTGTTAGCCTGACTCCATTTACAATGATCTCCCCCTTTTGGTGTTTTTCCAAACGGTTAATACAGCGGATCAATGTGGATTTACCCGATCCAGATGGACCACAGATAACGATTTTCTCTCCTTTGGTCACATACAGGTTGATGTCGCGAAGAACCTGGAAATCCGCATACCATTTGTTAACATCTCGCATCGCTATTATGTATCTGGTATTTACAGCTTTTTCCATTCCCTTTGTATTAGTCATAACCTTCTTTCAAATTTTCCTACATTACGGATTATAGGTGCGTTACTGTATCCAAAGTGAATTTTATTTACAATCAAATTTATTTAGCCGGTGCCAGAGATTGAAACACTGGCGTTTTCTATTCTTGCAATGAAGGCATAATGATTTTCTAAAATCCTCATTCCCAATGCAAAGAGTGCGGTTATAATCCAGTAAATTAAAGCAACCAATGAGAAAATTTCCACAGGAGCAAAGGCTTTTCCAATAACAAATTGGCTATAATAGGTTAGTTCGGCAACAGTAATAATTGAAAGTACACTCGATTCCTTAATAATTGTGATGCCCATATTTGTTATAGGTGGAATTAGATAACCCAACATTTGAGGAAAAATTATTTTACGCATTATTCGTTTGGCCGGCAATCCCAGAGCTTGGGCTGCCTCATTCTGGTCTTTGGGCACACTTAAAATTGCCCCTCTAATTATTTCCGCGAAATAGGCACTCGCATAAACAGATAAACAGCCAATGCCGGCAGTAAGAGGCTTCATACGAATTCCATAAAAAGGTAAGACATAAAAAACAAGAAACACCTGAATCAAAAATGGTGTATTCCTGATGACCTCAATAAATGCAATAGATAGATTCCTTAAGGCCCGATTTTGAGACATGCGAATTGTGCAGACCCCAATGGCTAGAACAAAGCCAATTGGCAGCGCTATGGCGCATATAACTAACGTCATAGTTAATCCCTCAAAAATACTGGGCCAGTATTTCAGGATTATGTTTACATCAAAATCCATCTATTGTCTCCCGCTGATGAGGATTGCGCGTCTCTCTAATCGATGTGTAAGACTACTAAGCATAAAACAGATAACAAAATAGAGCGTTGCAGCTGCCAGAATAACCTCAACCGGGCGATATGTAAGCATCATGATCTGTTGAGCAGTGCGGGTCAGTTCTACAACTGTGATCACTGACAATAGAGGTGATGCCTTAACCAACATAGTAAACTCATTAGTTAGCAGCGGCAGAATTATTCTGAATACTTGTGGAAGAATTATGCGCCCCCAGATTACTCTCCGCTTTAGGCCAAGAGCCCTGGCCCCTTCAAATTGACCGCGTGGGACCGCACTGATTCCAGCTCTCAATACTTCAGTGACGAAAGCTCCGCTATTGAGGCTCAGCGCCAAAACTCCTGCAATAAAGGGCGGCAAATCTATGCCCAAAAGTCCAGGTAATGCGTAGTAAACAAAGAAAATCTGTACTAGTAAGGGAGTCCCACGGAAAATGCTAATATAAATTTCTGCAAAGTATTTGATAGGCCTCAAAGGAGACATTCGTATTAAAATCAAAATAAGACCGACTCCGATACCAAGAAGGGCGCCGATTATAGAAATTTCGAAGGTAATCAGCGCCCCCTTGAGCATTAGAGGGATAGAATTTAATAGATGCCCTATGTCAAAGTCCATGATATGAATAAATTGTCTAATTAAATTTGTCGATCAGATACTGCCCTTTGTGCTTTTATGTTAAAATAGTCCTGGGCTATTGCCATTGAGTGTTAAAATCATTGACATCGGCTGCCAAATATGGACTGATCCACACAATTATTTTAATTTTACTAACTTTCCTAAAATGCCCCTGGTGGAAGATGGCCCCCATCTGGAATTTTTTGTATGGTGCCAAGCCATTTCTTCTGAAGTTCATATAGCTTTCCACTGTCGCGTGATTTAAGAATCATACTGTTGAGATAATCACGTACGTCTAGATCCTGTGGTCTAGTAATCCAGCATAACCATACCGGGTTGCCAACAGAACCTATGATCTTAAACACTCCGGGGCGTTTTTTGTTCAAAGCTGCAAACGAAATTGTGGCAATGCATATGGCATCAACTTGTCTATTTGCTAAAGCAATATAAGTCTCAGGAAAGGCCTGATATAGTGCCAACTGTTTATAACCGGATCCGCCTTTAGCTTTCAGTTCATCGTTAAATTTTTCCAATACAGGTTGTGGCGCAGAAGCCAATTGGGTAGCCACGACCTTGCCATTTAGGTCGTATTGGCTTTTTATATCTTCATTTTTGGCCAAAACGACTATGTCATAATTAACAGCCGCAAGTGGCAAGGTATAAGCAACCTTTTTTATGCGCTCCTCGTTTGGAGCAACAGACGTGGCCACAAAGTCAAATTTCTTGGCTAATAATCCAGGAATAATTCCCTGAAAAGGAAGATCGTGCTGAACCAATTTGACACCAAGATCGGCTGCAAGAATATCCAAAAAATCTTTACCGTATCCAACGATTTTTCCGTCCTCAACAAACTCCATGGGCTCAAGCGCGGCCTCAGTGCCTACTACCAGCTTTTTTTCTTGTTTGATCTTAGCTAGTAGTCCCTCTGCAAATACAGGTTGAATATGAGCGGTGATAAAAGTTAAAATAGCAACCGCGACTATAGCTGCTACGTCCCAGAATAAATGACCCCGAAAATCCCGCAATAGTTTACCCCGCC
>CAZLRK010000031.1:0-28569 GCA_964561845.1 uncultured Desulfobacterales bacterium
AGTCCTGCGTAATAATCTTTTCCTGGTCTGGATCAATGCCTTTTGAAGTATTCAGCCGATTCCATAATTCCTCCGGTGTGGGGAATTCATGCAGCGCGAGTTCTTTTTCTTTTCCCGTTGTTTTATCGTGCTCGATAAATCCATCGCCATTGGAACTATAGGCAAAGGGTAGTCCAGGATTTCTGCGTACTCCAATCCCTGCTGTATTCCAGCACCGATAGAATGTGCATTATCCTTTGCCTCGACAACAGCGATGGGTTGGTTTGGCTTATAGTAAAGGATATAATCAGCTCTCTTGCCTTTACCGCGGCTGACTAATTTACCACGCACCTTAATGCGGCCCGCAGTAAAATATACTTCCTCACGAAAATGATGAGGATTTTCATTCCACCCGGCGTTTGTAATGGCCGGAGTAATATATTTTGTGCAGATGTCTCTCTCAGAAAGTTTTGATTTTATCATCATTCAATCCCACTAAAACATCAAAACATTTGACGCGCTTCAGTGTCTTTTTAAACCGGTCAATCAGTATGTAGCCTGGTTCATTTGTGAAAAATGTGGAGTCAGTAATCATATGTTTGTTTTTTCTTTAATTGAACTTTTATATCTTAATTCCGCCATCCTGTCCCGGCAGCAGGTTAAACTTATCAAGAAGCGCTTAACGTTTATGCAGAACGTTCATAACTCCAAATTGATGTCAGTAATATCCGGTTTTATTCCCGCTGATATCATTTGTATTCTGTGTTGCGGTGGTCAGGTTTTGCCTTCAGCCGTTTCCGTGCCAATTCAACAGCTTTATGGAGTTTCTGCTCCAGCAGTTCACGTTTTGGCAGTTCGGTCATGTATTCGGCCACTTTGATGCCGCTTTTATCCAATTGCAACAGCTCTATTTGCTCGCTTGTTTTGCCGGCGCAGAGGATTAATCCCAGAGGTGTTTCTTCGCCGGGTTCTTTTTCATATTTTTCCAGCCAACGCAGATAGAGTTCCATCTGGCCTTTGTAAGCAGCCTTGAACTTGCCGAGTTTTAATTCAAGAGCAATAAGCCGTTTCAGTTTGCGGTGGAAAAAGAGCAGATCAAGATAATAATCCTCTTTATCAATGGTGATCCTCTTTTGGCGGGCAACAAATGAAAAGCTGACTCCAAGCTCCAGAATAAAGCTCTCCATTTCCCGAAGGATGGCTGTTTCAAGGTCCTTTTCACTGTAAGTATCTTTTAATCCAAGAAAGTCGAGGAAATATGGATCACGAAAAACGAGATCAGGTGTGAGCGTATCTTTCTGCCGTAAAACAGCAATTTCCTGTTTTACCAGCTCCTCGGGCTTTTTTGAAATCGCAGTTCGCTCAAAAAGCATTCCGGAAATCCTCTCCCGCAAAGTGCGAACACTCCAACGCTCAATACGGCACATCTCAGCGTAAAAATCACGCCGGAGGTCGTCTTTAAGAGTAATTATTTCAACAAAATGGCTCCAGCTCAATTGTATCGACAGTGTCGAAACAATCTTTTTTTCAGGGAAAACATCAGCAAAACGAACCATCCTTGATAGATTCCTGATGCTAAATCCATTACCGAATTCTGGAACCAATTTTGCCGACAGTGTCGGCAAAATTTCTTCACCATACTCCGCCCGCTTCTCCTTCAAAATATCCTGACGAATCCGATTGCCAATCTGCCAGTAAAGAGTGGTCAATCCTGCGTTAACCGTAGCAGCAACATTTTGCCTGACAGATTCAATGAGATTACGAACATCACCGATAAGATTGCCGGAAATGGCCTTATTGTCTGTTTCAATAATTCGTTTTCCCGTTTCCTTTTTCATATTTCGACAACCTCGCTGATAACCCGCTTAGTTTGAATTTTAGGAATCTATTTCCCGAAGAAAAAAGGTAATAATATGTCCCCTGATTTCCCCTTCGATTCCTTTCCCCGCTTTTAGCCGTTCGGGCCACAGGCGCTTTGATTTCTTTTATTGCTTCTTCAAATCCCGCAAATATTCCACCAAAGAATACACCAGGGTGGAAGGATTGTCGGTACCGGAAGTTTGATGGTATTGTTCGACACCGCGGGCATTTGTAATAGCGTTATCCAGCTTATCCTGTATTTTATTAAAAATATCCTGATCGCCCTTTTGGTATGCAGGAAGGTGATTCATCAATTCCTTGATGACCTTAACACAGATAGAACCACCGGCAAAAGCATCGAAAGGCCTGGTGGTATATATAAAATGCAGCAATAGCCAAAACTCGAAACAGGGAACTGAAGGAATGGCGAAAATTTTACTTCCTTTGCCCAGTCGGGTTCGCTTCACCTTATCCAGGGCAGCAGAGTATGTTGTATGCCTGTCGCGGTCAAAAACGCAGTAGACACGATCAAATTCCCGTTCCCGTCGAAAAGTCTCAATAGCGAAATTCACAACACTAAGAGGGTCTGATCCACGACCGCAAATCATCACGTTGGCGTTGCTCAACCGGAAGGCTTTTTTTAATTCAGTAAAATAATTTGGTTCGGTCTTTCCCCCCTCACAGACGATGAGTATGACATCATATGGAGCCTTCATTGCCCGCCGCCGACGCAATAACTCGGCCTTACGCTCTTTTTTCTTGTGAAACAGGTTGTCGGTACCCATCAAAACCTCAATTCGCCGGGAAAAGGTAAAGCGCCATACCTGCCATATAAATAGCCTTTTTGCAGGGCCTCGCCCTTGCGTGGTTTATAGTCCGATAACGGATAGAGCCTGGTGGCATTGTCATCATCCTTTTCAACAAACCATACCTGATCCCTCCGCATTAGAGTTTGATCCAGAACCATGGTATCATGGGTAGTAAAAATCAACTGGGCGTTGTGCCGGTTTGCTCCGGGGTTATGGAACAGATTCAAAAGAAACCGGACCATGATCGGATGCAGGCTTGTATCCAGTTCATCTACTAACAAAACAAAACCGTTATCCAGAACGTCCAGCCAGGGGCCAGCCAGGGCAAAAAGCTTTCGTGTACCGGCGGACTCTTCGTTGAATTCAAGGGGCACATCTTCGCCGTTATCAGAAGATGGATGCATAAAAAACAGCTGTGTCAGTTTCTTTCCCTTAAGGTCTATAGCGATTTCTTTCTTAATGTTTTGTGGCATATCGGGTGGCATATCGTCCATGGAAAATTCCTTTTCCTCCAGAGAAATATCTGTAATAGACAAATCTGCCGCATTCATAAACTTGAAAATTTTCTTTTTTTTCTTTTCCTCTTCACATTCGCTGGTACTGAAGCCATGACTGATGCTTGCCCCTTGAGCAAGGACAACCAGCTTGTGGTCAAACCAGTTGAAAACCGGCTTAAGCTGTTCATTGTTCAACTGAATAGCGGTTGAAAGGAAAAGCGCGTTGCTGCGGGTGGCTTCCTGCCAGACTTTGCGGAGGCCGGTAAATTTGGGACCAAAATACCAGATATCCTTTTGGGTCTCAGGATCGTAGTTACGTTCAAACCACTTTTGAGCCCTGCCTTCTGGATAGGCAAACAGCCATTCCCCGGTTACTCTTTCGGAAGTGACGGCAAAACCATACTGGTAACGAATACCGTTCTGGATGAACAGGACTTCAAACCCAGAAGGACCCCGACTGCTTTGCCGGCTAAACAGAAACGATGTTGCGTCAATTTTCTCGCCTTCCTGGCTTTCTTTGGCAGATGACAAAACGAATCTTTTCATGAAGGCGATGGCATGAATCAGATTGCTTTTACCGGCGGCGTTTGGGCCGTAAACCACGACGGAGCGGAGAAGCCGCGGCAAATTTGGTACTGGTGAGACAAAACTGTTTTCTTCCTGCAATTCGGTTGCGGTGTTTGCCGTTAGCATCAGTGACTGGGTTGACAGGAAAGATCTATAATTGGTGACGCTAAATTCAATAAGCATGATGATCCCCTTAATGTTAATTTAACACTGATTATTGCATAAAAATTGTAAAAATCAAGATAAAATCGCATAAGGTCGTTTTTTTATACGTCCTATCCCGGCGAAATTAGAGTGGTATGTTGGCGGAAAGGGTCGTTTTATATTTCGTAGATGAAGAAAAGGGTAAAAGAGAAGTTGCTTAATCCTGCCAAAGATTTAGCCTTACACCTAAATTCTGCAAGTGTCGAGTCTGCCGAAGATACAAGACATCAGGTGTGACGCTGTATTGTAATACCGCGAGCACCTGATAACGTAGTAGATTCGGTAGAATCGGCGCTCCCGAAGGGTAAATTGTTCTTGAAAAAATGATAGGTTTCCTTCTATTTGATTTGTCTGCATTTTGGTGAGGGCTTAACTCTAAGATTTAAGTTGCAACATTTTGAAATCAAAGATAATATAAACTTTTTAAGAACAATTTATGCATGTTTTAGGTTACAGAAAGCTATTGCAGATCGACTGGAGCTTTCCCGCATTATTAGAAAAAAGCCACTTCACCCCTCGATTGAGTTCGCGAAATAAACTGTTTTTAGATCCAATCCAGCCTGTACCTATTTCCTGCTTTTTATCATGGTGTTTTTCTATTAGGGTATCGGTTAAAAGCAAGTAATGGCCTAATATTCCTTTATAGCTCTTCAGTATTGTCAATTTACTTATGGTGTGAACATTGAGTTCAGCTATGGGGAGAAATGTTTGGGCCGGTATAAAGTCGATCAAATTGAACATTCCCGGGTAAAGAGAAAGAAAGTGAAAATCGCTTTGAGGAGTCAATGGCGAAAAGAGATCTTTTAATACCTGGTTTTGATAAACAGGATCAGGATAATCCTCTTTTTTGATTTCAACCATCAGATGCAATGTTTTCCCATATCGCTGAATTACCTCTTCAAGTGAAGGAATAAGTGGAAAATCCTTTTTTAATTCGGCCTGAGTCACACTGTTGATCTCCATGTTTGAATGAAATAATCTTCGAAGATCTTTATCATGAAATATTACCGGCTGTAAATCTTTGGTCCAGCGAATATCAAGCTCAGTCCCCCAAACTCCTTGATCTATAATTCTATCAAAGGCGGGAATAGTATTTTCAAAAACAGTTTTATTATCATATTCTCCCCTGTGCGAAACGATTTTACATTGTCTAAGTCGTTCTTTTTGTGGAATCGGTTGCGGCAAGTTAGAAAAAAAAGAATCGACAATCCAATAAAATGATTTTTCTATCCAGGAAGGCATCAGCCAGATAACTCCCGAAGGGCTTCATCAAAGATAGACAGGCACTTATCAATCTCCTCTGATGTCACAGTAAGCGCGGGACAAAATCGAATGCTGTTTTCACCGCAACCAAGCAATAACAAACCCTTATGAAATACCTTTTTTATGATTTCACTGCGTAGCTTCGCATCCGGCTGTTTAGTCTCACGGTCTTTCACCAGTTCTACTGCCACCATCAGTCCTTTACCTCGAACGTCACCTAAACACTCATAAGATTTTTGCAGTTTCCGTAGTTCAGCAATGAGATATTCTCCCTGGGCCGACGCGTTAGCCATGAGACTTTTTTCCAGCAGTTCGATGGTGGCCAAAGCAGCCTGACATGAAAGCGGATTACCTCCAAAAGTTGAGGCATGGGAACCTGCTTCCCAATCCATGATATCTCTCCGGGCCACCAACGCGCCAAGGGGCATGCCCGAAGCAATCCCTTTAGCCAATGCCATGATGTCCGGCTTTATCCCGAAATGCTCAATAGCAAACATTTTTCCGGTACGACCCATTCCGGACTGGACTTCGTCGACTACATAGAGGATGCCATACTTTTTTGCAATTTTATGCAGTTCCCTGTGGAATGCAGGAGGCGGAACAATATATCCGCCTTCGCCCTGTATAGGTTCCACTATGATGGCTGCAACCTCCTCCGGTGGCACAGTTGTCCTAAAAAGGGTATTTTCTACCCATTGAACACATTGCAAACCACATTTGGGATAAGACAGATTATATGGACACCGGTAGCAATAAGCATATGGAATATGAGTTATACCGGGTACAAGAGGATTGTAATGTTTTTTCTGGATGGTTTTACTTGCTGTAAGAGAAAGAGCTCCCATGGTCCTCCCGTGAAAGGCCCCATAAAAAGCTATGTTCAACTCACGCTGGGTATGCCATCGTGCCAGCTTAAAAGCTGCTTCAACCGACTCTGCTCCTGAATTGCCGAAGTATACCTTATTTATTCCTCTTCCCGGAATCAGAGAGGACAATTTTTCTGCTAAAGTAATCTGAGGTGGATAATAGAAGTCGGTTCCTGACATGTGCAATAAAAAACCTGCCTGCTTTTTAATGGCTGCGACCACTTTGGGGTGGCAATGCCCAGTAGCGCATACGGCAATACCTGCGGTAAAATCAAGAAATACATTACCATCAACGTCATGAATCCAGAGCCCTTTGGCTTTTTCAGCAACAAGAGGATAATCCCGCGTGTAAGAAGGAGAAACGTAGCTCTTATCCAGCTTTATGAGTTTTTTTGCCTTTGGTCCCGGAAGTGTTGTCTTAATCTGAGGAGATTTCAATTTTGGTGCCTCCTAATAGTGATGAATTCGTAAAAAGGTCTCTATTTTGGCTGTTTGCGAGACTATCAATAGTAGGGCTGTTACAAATGTTAAGCCTATTTCCATTTATTTTATTCTTAAAACCTTGGCCCCTCGAATTTTTCTCTCTTTTAGCTCAATCAGTGCCCTGTTTGCTTCTTCTAATGGGAATTCCTCGATTTCAGGCTTTATGGGGATTTCCGCTGCAAGGTTTAAAAAATCGTCTACATCCTTCCTGGTTACATTGGCCACACTTTTTATTTCCTTTTCAAGCCATAGGTGAGAAGGGTAATCTAATTTAAAAAGATATTCTTTGTCAAATGCTTCTTTTCGAATTGCGTTTATGACAAGTCTTCCGCCTGCTTCTAAATTTTTTAATGCCTCAATTATCGGTTTCCATGCCGGAGTGGTGTCGATTACACAGTTCAATTTTTCAGGCGATTCTTCATCAATGTCACCAGCCCAAACAGCCCCAAGTTCTCTTGCAAAATCTCTTTCTTTTTCATTTCTAGCAAAAACAAAGATATTTGTGTCTGGATATTTATGTCTTACCATCTTTATTACAAGATGCGCTGAGGCTCCAAATCCGGTAAGCCCCAGGTTTTGTCCGTTCTTTATGTTGGTTAATCTTAAGGACCTGTAACCGATCGCTCCGGCACATAAAAGGGGAGCTGCTTGCATATCGGAAAAAACATCAGGAATTTCATAAGCAAAATCTTCTAAAACCGTCGTATACTGTGCATATCCACCATTGACGTCCCTACCCGTCGCCTTAAATTTGCTGCATAAATTTTCATTACCTTGGAGACAAAAATTACAATTCCCGCAAGCTGAATAAATCCAGGCGATTCCTACCCTGTCATCAATTTTAAATTTTGTTGTTTTACTACCTGTTTTTATAACCCTTCCAACAACCTGATGACCTAAAACAATTGGAAAATGCGGCGGAGCCGTCCTTCCTTCAATTTCATCCAGCTCTGTATGACAAACTCCGCAGGCTGAAACTTTAATTAAAATTTCCCTATCCCCAGGAACAGGATCAAGCAAATCAACAAACTCTAATGGTTGTCTGTTTTCCGAAAGATCACAGATGTCGTTCAATACCATTGCCTGCATTATCGTATCCTTCAGACTTAATTAAGTTCTGTACTTTGAATCTTTTGCATTAGTTCTTGCCACATCTCTACAACCTGTCTTCGTGTTTCCTCAATGGAATTCTCATTATTAATTACAAAATCAGCATAACCTACTTTCTCATCTATGGGGAGTTGGGATTTAAGTATATTGGCGGCATCTGCTTTGCTGATTCCGTCTCTTAATGATAGGCGTTCCACCTGTTTCTCCTGGGAAATATAAACAACTACGATTTTATCGAACATGAATTGGAGATTTTTCTCGATTAAAAGCGGGATTGATACCTGGATAATCGCATTAGGAGTCTTTTTTACAATTTCATCGACCTGTTTATATAATTCCTCAAAAATGGGAGGATGAGTGAAACTTTCCAGTTTTTTTCTTTTCTCCATATCCCGAAAGACAATGTTTGAAAGCTTTTTCCGATCCAGCTCTCCATCTTCACAAAGAACCTGTTTACCAAAATAATTTATAATATTATTAATGGCAGGTGTTCCAGGTTCAACCACCTGCCTTGCAATTATATCTAAATCGATAAGGGACGCTCCCAAATCTTCTAAAATTTCAGACACGGTGCTTTTGCCGCTGGCAATGCCACCGGTCACGCCCAGAAGGATACGGTTGTCTTTCCCGTTAATTTTTTCTGCCATTTCATGCATGCTTTTCTGGATATTTAACAAATTTTGTCAACTATACTTCGAATATAATCCGGTGTTGTTCCGCAACACCCCCCAACAATTTCTACGCCTAATTCTTTTATTTTTCTAATATTATCCGAAAAAAACTCCATATCTTCAGGATAACTAATCCCCGACTCCTTTACTCCCGGAATTCCGGCATTTGGCTGAATAATAACAGGTAAATCAATGCTTTGTCGGATTTCTTTTGCAAGATCCAACATTACATCACTTCCTATTGAACAGTTTGCACCAACTGCCGCAGCTCCTGCATCAACTAATGCCTTCATGCTTTCTTCAACCCTATTTCCCATAATTGTTGCAAAACCTTTTTGTATTTTTTCAAAAGTTAAAGTGGCAAAAATCGGCTTTGAGGAAACAGATTGGATCCCTTTAATGGCTGCCAGGGATTCTTGAAGATCGAAAATTGTCTCAATTATAAACAGGTCAACTCCTTCCTTTGAAAGATAGTCAGCCTGCTCAGCAAAGCATTCTACTGCCTTTTGAAAAGCAATAACGCCAGAGGGTTCAAGCATTTCTCCTAAGGGTCCGATATCGCCGGCAACATATTTTCCATCACTTGCGACTTCTTTTGCAAGCCGGACAGCAATTCTATTGACATCTTCAATACTGTCGCCAAGACCAGCTTTTTTCAATTTTATGGGCGACCCTCCGAAAGTGTTGGCACAAACAATATCCGAACCAGCATCGAAATATGATTTATGAATATTTTTTATTATCTCCGGTTTTTCCAGATTCCAAAACTCTGACACCTTCCCTCCTTCGAGACCTGCCTGAATAAGCATTGTGCCCATTGCACCATCGAAGATTAGTCCTTTAGTTTTTGCTTTTTCTATAATATTCATATTAAATTTCCTGTAATATTTTAGTTGTTTAAAAACTAGATCATTTCAAAGGTAATTAATCAGCTTGCGCGATATTTTTCAGACAAAACAGCTTCAGAACTCCAGTCTTTAGGCAGCTTTTGACCGGGGACTTCTCCTAATTTTTCCTTTCTTTTTTTTAATCCGGGTCGAGCGAATTTCATATGACCTTCTTTCAAAGTGCGGCCGTTAATAACGGCTTCGGAGCGAAGTCTGCGGCCGATGGTCTTTTCCATCTGTTTTCCAAGCCAAAGAACTCTGTCAACATCATACCCATGCTCAATGCCCATCTCGTCAATTTGAACCAGTGTATCTTCCAGTGTAACCAATCCAACATATCTGGGATCTTCATAATAGTACTCCCCGGTTCCTTTGGTAGGACAGTCATCCAGGAAGTTTGCAGGTTGTCCTCCGAGCCCTCCCAGGGTTGCTTCAAAATTTGTAATCCCCGCCTGAAGAGCAGCTAAAACAGATGCAGAAGCCACACGCTTTGTTTCGTGAAAATGGGCGATATGGTATTTTGGATCTGGAATCTCATCCAAAATCATTGAGTAGTAGCGGTAAACTTCCGGTGCTGAAGCACTACCGTCATGGTCGGCATGTTCGATGTCATGAGCGCCTATTTCCAAAAACCTTTTGGTGAATTCCACTGCATCTTTTAAATCCGTGGCGCCGCCAATGGGGCTTCCCCAGATGGTGCTGACAGTACCGCACATTTTCATGCCAGCGTTATTGCATTTTTTTATGGATCCTTCTGCTTCCTTCCAGTAATCAGGAAGGGTTGTTCCTGAGTTTGCAAAATGATGCTCTTCCTCTGTTGAAACCATCATCAAGAGACGATCGGGTCCGATTCCCTTTTCTCTCAACTGAACAGCACGGTCAACAGCGGATTCACGGATTGTTACCGCTGTCAGGCAAATGTCATCATAATTAATGCCCTTTCTTTTACAACGTTTTTTAAAGCGGTCTCCTCTCAAATGAGCAAGCAGTTCTTCAGCATCTTTGAACTGTGGCATGAGATACGGATTCCCCAGGTTTGTTACTTCAATATTGCGGCAACCTGCAAAAATAAGCTCTTCAAGATAAAAAATCTTTGCCGCAGTAGAAATAAATTGTTCTTCGTGCTGAAATCCATCGCGAATTGTAATGTCACCAATTGTAACTTTCTTAGGCATTCTGGAAAAAATTTTCCAATAATCATATTCTGTCATGGTCCTATATTTCTCCTTTCGTAATAGTTTAGCCTCATGCAGACAATTACATTAGCAAGCTTTAAAGGTTGTTAAATTTTGAATCGGGTAACTGTCTGAGCGTATTAGTGAGAGTTAAGAAAAAACAGGGATTGAATTGGTGTGTTTCAAAGGCTAATCGGCATTTATTGCTTACTTGTTTTATTAATATGTCATGCACTGTTCTTTCTTTACTCTCACTTATACGCGAGTTTTACACGGTTTAAAATTTAATTACCTTTGAAGTTGCCTTGTTTTCAAATAGCTAAAGTATTATCTCCTTTCTATTTTCCTTTATAAACAGGTTTGCGTTTTTCGCGAAAAGCGGCAAGTCCTTCCAGGCGGTCTTCCGTAGGTATAGTTACCCAGTATGCGTTTGATTCAATTGCAAGTCCCGTGTGCAGATCCGTCTCTAAGCCATAATTAATAGCATACTTGGCTTGCTCAATGGCTATCGGTCCTGTTTCACATATCATGGCCGCCATTTTCATTGCTTCGGGTATCAGCTTTTCTTTTTCACATATAGCATTTACCAAACCGATCTGCAATGCTTCTTCAGCAATTATCCTACGGCCGGTAAAAATTAGTTCTTTTGCTTTCCCGCGTCCCACAAGCCTCGGAAGTCTTTGGGTTCCTCCTGCCCCGGGAATAATTGCAAGTCGTGTTTCCGTAAGGCCCATGGAAGCGTTCATGGAAGCAATCCGGATATCCGATGCCAGCGCAAGTTCCGTACCCCCACCTAGTGCTATACCGTTTACTGCTGCTATGACAGGTTTGTTAAGTTGTTCTATTGATGTGAATAGATTTCGTATTGTGAAGATATATTCTTTAACTTGAATTGGACTAAGGGTTACGCGCTCCTTTAGGTCAGCACCTGAGCAGAATGCTTTTTCGCCGGCTCCAGTAACAATTATTACCCTGACTTCAGGTTTAAATCTTACATCTTCAATCTGCTCCTTTAATGCATTAAGAAGATCGAAATTAAAAGAATTCATTACTTCAGGGCGATTAAGTGTAAGCAATAACACCCCATCTTGTTCCTCTTTTAAAAGAATATTATTGTTCATTATCACCTCCATATAATTGTTATTAGTTAATTGTTATATGTTATTAGAAAAATTGTAATTAGCAAACTTCAAAAATATTATGAACGAGCGCTCACTCATAATATATCTATACATATGGAATTGTGTTGTCAATACTTTTTTGCTGTTAAGAAGGTTCAATTTATTATTTATATTATTTGTTAAGGTATAATAACAGTTACTTAAAGATATTTCAGGCCTATTCGTGGCAGTTATTATTAAAAAAGTTTAAAATTTTTTTGTAAAAACTTGACATGAGAAATATCTTTATGCTACTAAATGAATGAGCGCTCGCTCATAAATTTATGATGTATTCTCTAAAAAATTGGCAACGTTCAAAAGTGTGCGCATTTCTTTGTAAGTTATTAAAATTTGAAAAGGTAATGGATGTTTCCGAAAGACGATATCACTGTATAATTCCTCGACTGCTCACATAGATTAAATATTTGGGATTTGCGCTACATAAGCCCTATTGTTCAAGAAACTGTCTGTTAAATCCCAAATATTTGGTCACCCCCTAATAGGTAAATTGATATCGTCTTTGGGAAATATGCATTACCGAATGATTGTTAAATGGATCTCATTTATTGGGGAAACAATTATGTGCACACTTTTGAACGTTATTAAAATATTATGACAAATCAACTCAATCGAACAAAAGATATACCTACACAGATAAAAAACCCTGATCTTGTTGAACAAAGAAGGCGCCAAATTGCTGACACAGCCGTAAAGCTTTTTATTGAAAAAGGCTTTCATAAAACAACAACAAGACAGATAGCTAATGCCGCCGGTGTTTCCATAGGTTCACTTTATGAATATATAGCTTCAAAAGAAGATATACTGTATTTGGTTTGCGACTCAATACATCAACAGGTGGAGCAAGGCGTAACGGATGCCATGAAAGGAGTACAGGAAGGCCGAAATACGTTAGCCGCGGTAATAAGAGAATATTTCATGGTCTGTAATCGCATGAATGATTTTATTTTACTTATTTACCAGGAAACCCAGTCTTTGCCGCCTCAATGGCGAAAAAAAGTTCTAGAAAACGAACTTCGTATTACCGGTCTTTTTGTGGAAGTGTTAGCGCGTCTTATGGAGTCCGGCGAAATTCCAAATTTGAATGAACATTCCATTGAACTAATAGCCCATAATATTTCTGTTTTAGGTCATATGTGGACTTTCAGGCGATGGTTTCTTGCTCGCCACTATAGCATTGAAGATTATATAAAACAACAGACAGACTTTATTCTTGGAATGTGTGCATAAAAGTATAGTAACAGGTAAACACGATTTAAAGCTTGATAGTTTCTCATAAAATCAGTAAAATGGTTTTTTTATAAATTCATCAAACTTAATTGCTTCTGTGGCGCCACTATTTTCATAAAATACCCTAATTGAGCGAAAATAATACTCAATTAGACGTTAATTGTTATTTGTTATTCGTTATTAGAATTTGATGATCGTCTCATTTTATAAATCCATGATTGATGAAATATAAAAACGGATTTTATTCTTTTTAAACGATTAACCAATAACAAATAACGAATAACTCCCAATTGGATTTTACTCAATTGGGGTGAAACTTAAAGGAGGAAGTATGAGTTCTGAAGTTGAAGTATATAAACCAAAGAATCATATAAGAGTGGTTACGGCCACATCTCTTTTTGACGGCCATGATGCAGCCATAAATATCATGCGCAGGATACTCCAGGATACCGGTGTAGAAGTTATTCACCTTGGAATTAACCGATCGGTTCAAGAAATTGTGGATGCAGCCATCGAAGAAGATGCGCAAGGAGTCGCTGTATCATGTTATCAGGGGGGACATTTAGAATTTTTTAAATATATGGTTGACCTCTTAAAGAAAAAAGGCGCTTCTCATATCAAGATTTTTGGCGGCGGTGGCGGCGTCATTGTACCTGAAGAGATCAAAGAACTGGAAAAATACGGTGTGGTTAAAATATATTCTCCTGAAGATGGTTCACAGTTGGGCCTTCAGGGTATAATTAACCATATGGTAAAAAATTTGGATTATCCTACTGCTAAAGACGCTGAGTTTGACTTTAACATCCTGTCTCCCAATAATAAACTCATGGTTGCGAATCTTATTACAGCCATAGAACTTGCTAAGGCGGAAGAAAATGGCAATCTATCCAGGCTTAAATCAGAGCTTTCAAAAAAGATAGGAGATCGAAAAACACCGGTTATAGGTATTACAGGCACAGGTGGAGCGGGAAAATCTTCTCTAACAGATGAGATAATTTTACGCCTTCTTCATGATATTAAAGATATAGATGTGGCAATTATAAGCTGCGATCCTTCACGTCGCAAAACAGGCGGAGCGCTGTTAGGTGATAGAATACGCATGAATGCCATTGGTGATCAAAGAATTTACATGCGCAGCCTTGCCACTCGCCGATCAAATTCAGAGATTCCCGATGCTCTTCCCGAAGCAATCGAAGTCGTGAAAGCTGCAGGCTACGACTTGGTAATAGCAGAGACCGCAGGTATAGGGCAGGGAGATTCTAATGTTGTCGACCTCGTTGATTTATCCATGTATGTCATGACCAGTGAATTTGGCGCAGCCTCCCAGTTGGAGAAAATAGACATGCTTGATTTCGCCGATCTTGTCGTTGTGAATAAGTATGAAAAACGAGGTGCCGAAGATGCTGTTCGTGATGTTCGCAAGCAAGTTCAACGTAATCTAAATGCATGGGAAAAATCTCCGGACGAAATGCCTGTCTTTGGAACAATCGCTTCCAAGTTCCATGATGACGGGCTTACAGCACTCTATCACGCAATTCTTGATACAATAGCTGAAAAGACCGGTGTAAAATTTAACTCAAACCTTCCACGTTCCAAAACAAAAACATCTACCTCCAAAACGATTATTATACCACCTGAGCGTACACGTTACCTTTCTGAAATTGCTGATACCATAAGGAATTATCATCGGCGTACAGAAGAGCAAGCCGATGCTTTACGAAAGACCTGGCACTTAAAAGAAACCGTTAAGACCATAAGCGAAGATAAATTGAGCGGAGATTCTTCAGAAATTCTTGCCAGGCTCAAGGAAGAAGTTGCAAAGGTCGAACAGTCTCTTAAACAGGAGACAACCCATCTTCTTGATGAATGGAAGGAAATCAAGGAGACCTATGGTAAAGACGAGTTAGTCTACAAAGTCAGAGACAATGAAATCAGAGTGCCTCTTTTTACCGAATCATTATCAAATAAGAAAATTCCAAAAATTGTCCTCCCTCAATTCAAGGACCCTGGTGAAATATACAGATGGTTAAGGGAAGAAAACGTGCCCGGGCGCTTTCCGTTCACAGCAGGTGTATTTCCGATAAAACGGCTTGATGAAGATCCAACACGGATGTTTGCAGGCGAAGGTGACCCAAAAAGAACAAATATGAGATTTAAGCTTCTATCTGCGGAGTATGAAGCAAATCGTCTTTCAACGGCTTTTGATTCGGTTACATTATATGGATATGACCCTGAGATACGCCCGGATGTTTATGGAAAAGTCGGCACTTCCGGCGTTAGTATATGCACGTTGGATGATGTCAAGACCCTTTACGATGGTTTTGAGCTCTGTGCTCCCAGCACCTCAGTCTCCATGACAATAAATGGTCCTGCTCCATTAATTCTGGCTATGTTTTTAAATACAGCCATAGACGAGCAGGTAGACAAATATAAGTCTGAAAATGGGAAAGAGCCCGCGGAGGAAGAATATGGGAAAATCCGATCCATGGTTCTTTCCAATGTGCGCGGTACGGTTCAAGCAGACATTTTAAAAGAAGACCAGGGGCAGAATACCTGTATCTTCTCCATCGAATTTGCACTGAAGATGATGGGGGATATCCAGGAATTTTTCATGGAAAACAATGTCCTTAATTTCTATTCGGTTTCCATTTCGGGCTATCATATTGCAGAGGCCGGAGCAAATCCTATCTCCCAGCTCGCTTTTACACTTGCAAATGGATTTACTTATGTAGAGTATTACCTTTCCAGGGGAATGGAAATTGATAGCTTTGGGCCGAATTTCTCTTTTTTCTTTTCCAATGGTATGGAGCCTGAATATACGGTTATTGGTAGAGTTGCAAGACGCATTTGGTCTGTTGCGATAAAAGAGAAATACGGCGGCTCGGAACGCTCTCAGATGCTGAAATATCATATCCAGACGTCGGGGCGATCTCTGCACAGTCAGGAGATCCAGTTCAATGATATCAGGACAGCACTACAAGCTCTATGTGCTATTTATGACAACTGCAACAGCCTTCACACCAATGCATTTGACGAGGCAATAACCACTCCCAGCAAAGAGTCGGTACGGCGCGCTTTGGCCATTCAGCTCATAATTAACAGGGAATGGGGTCTTGCCAAGAATGAAAATATGAACCAGGGCAGCTTCATCGTTGAAGAACTGACGAGCCTTGTAGAAGAGGCGGTTCTTGCCGAGTTTGACAGAATTACAGAGCGCGGAGGTGTCCTGGGCGCAATGGAGACTGGTTATCAGCGAAACAAAATTCAGGAGGAATCGATCTATTATGAAAAGTTAAAGCATACGGGAGAACTTCCCATAGTCGGAGTTAACACGTTCCTCGATCCGGATGCCGATTATGATGAGTTGACCGAATGTGTTGAACTGACCAGGGCAACCGAAGAAGAAAAAAAATCCCAGCTCAATCGTCTTGCTGAATTTGAAAAACGAAACGAAAAAGAGGCGCCTGAAGCACTTGAGCGTCTTCAAAAAGTAGCTTTATCCGGAGAAAATATATTTGCTGAACTTATGAATACCGTCAGGGTGTGCAGCCTTGGCCAGATTTCTCAAGCGCTGTATGATGTCGGTGGGCAGTATCGTCGTAGTATGTAAAAAGGTAACCGTTCAGGACGGCTCCCTCTGGAGACATAATTGCTAACTTAAGCAAAAAGACATTAACTATTCACAATTCACAATTGATCATTAATTATTAATTAACGACTTTATACATAAAATAAAGATAGCTTTAAAATAGCTGAATGAAACAACAGTCTGGCTGGAAATCATTACACAAAACCAAATAGTACATATTGAAGATTATACTGGATTAAAAAAACAATGTGGTGAACTTTGCAGAATCATGACTGCAAGCGTGAAGACATCTCTAAAACGAAGGAAAAAATAATCAATAATCAATTGTTAATAATTAATTGTTAAGTTAGCGCTTATACCCTCTGAAGGTGCTAAATTGACTATTTTGAACCCTATTCACACACAAAAATTAAAGGAGGATTAAATAATGAGAGAAGCAGTCATCGTTAGTGCAGTGCGGACACCATTGGGCAGCTTTAATGGTTCACTGGGCTCTTTAGGGGCGACTAAACTTGGTTCTATTGTGATTGAAGAGGCTATAAATAGAGCCGGAATTCAAAAGGATGCAGTAAATGAAGTAATGATGGGATTGGTGCTTCCTTGCGGGTATGGCCAGAATCCTGCAAAGCAGGCCGCAATAATGGCAAAAATGCCATGTGAGGTGGAATGTATTACTGTCAATAAAGTATGCGGATCAGCTTTAAAAACAGTAATGCTGGCAGCCCAGGCTATTCAGGTGGGTGATGCAGATGTAGTTGTAGCCGGAGGAATGGAAAGTATGAGTATGGCGCCCTATTATCTGGATAAAGCCCGTTTCGGGTACCGAATGGGTCAGGGTGTACTTAAAGATCATATGATCAATGATGGTCTTTGGGATATTGTAAACGATTTTCATATGGGTATTTCAAATGATCTATGCTCGGAAAAATACAATGTCACCCGGGAAGATCAGGATCGATATGCAGCTGAATCTTATAGACGTGTGTTTGAATCAATAAATACAGGCAAGTTTGAAGATGAAATTCTTCCTGTAGAAATCCCCCAGCGAAAGGGTGATCCTGTTCTTTTTAAACAGGATGAGTGCCCTAGAGAAACAAGTTATGAAGCATTGGCAAAAATGAGACCTGCATTTCAAAAAAACGGTTTTGCTACTGTCGGTAATGCATCCATTATAAGCGACGGTGCTGCAGCAGTAGTGGTAATGTCAAAAGAAAAGGCTGATGAACTTGGATGCAAAATCATGGCGACTATAGGCGCCCAGGCTTCTGCCGGTATTGATCTGAAATACATCCTTGTGGCCCCAATCCTGGCGATTCCGAAATGTTTGAAGAAAGAGGGAATTTCTTTAGATGATGTTGACCTTTATGAAATTAATGAAGCCTTTAGCGGTTCTACGGTAGCCGTATTAAAGGAACTCGGACTTGATCCTTCAAAGGTAAATGTAAATGGCGGAAGTGCCGCCCTGGGTCATCCAATCGGGGCAAGCGGGTGTCGGATACTTGTGACGCTTCTATATGAAATGGAAAAACAGGATAAAAAAGTTGGACTGGCTTCTTTGTGCCTTGGAGGTGGAGAGGCGGTTGCAATGATTGTAAAACGTTAAACAAAAAAGGAGAAGAAGATGGAAATAAAAACTTTTGGAGTTATCGGTGCCGGTCAAATGGGAAATGGAATTGCTCAGGTTGCAGCCATGAGCGGACTTGATGTTATTATGAATGACATAAAGGATGAATTTGTTGATCGTGGTTTTCAAAACATTTCCAAGATTTTGGCACGTGGGGTTGACAAAGGAAAATTTACCGCAGATGAGAAAGATGCTGTTCTCGGAAGAATTAGAACCAGCGTGGATATAAAGGATATGACTTCAGCAGACTTTGTTGTTGAAGCCGCTATTGAACATGAACCTCTTAAATTCCAGATTTTTAAAGACCTTGATGAAATCTGTGAGTCTAATGTAATTCTCGCAACAAATACTTCTTCTATTCCAATAGGACGGATTGCAAATCAAACAAAAAGGCCTGATAAAATTATTGGAATGCACTTTATGAACCCTGTGCCTGTTATGAAACTGGTTGAGATTATTAGAGGGATTGCAACTTCAGATGAAACTCTTAAGACCACATGGGATCTTGCCGTAAAATTCGGCAAGACTCCTGCCGAAGCAAATGACTTTCCTGCTTTTATTGCAAATAGAATCCTCATGCCGATGATTAATGAGGCTGTCTATTGTCTCTATCACGGCGTTGGAAAAGAAGAAGATATCGACACCGTTATGAAACTTGGTATGAATCATCCTATGGGTCCGTTACAACTGGCTGATTTAATAGGATTAGATACCTGTCTTGCTGTAATGGAAACACTTTATAACGGGTTTAATGATTCAAAATACCGCCCATGCCCGCTGCTTCGCAAATACGTAGAAGGTGGTTGGCTTGGCAGAAAAACGGGACGTGGGTTTTATAAATATGATTAAGGGGGAACCATGCCTCGAAAGAAAACCGATACATTTGTGCCGGTAGGTAAGAAAATAAAAAAAGTAAGGACGCAAAAAAAGATTTCTTTCGATCAGATTGCTAATGAAACAGGCATTTCAATCGATGACCTAAAAAAAGTAGAAGCCGGAAAGATGATGCCTCCTGTCGGGACTCTTTTGCAAATTGCAAGGGTTTTAGGGGTAGATTCCGGTTTTTTACTAAAAGAACAGGAATCTGGTTTAAGAAGCCGTGTCCGGGCATATACCAAACGTACGGATAATTATGCCTATACAACCCTAACTCCTGGTGCTGAGAACAAACATCTTAAAGCTTTCAAAGTTACCATCGATCCCATGGAGGAACATAAAGGCGTAGGATATCAACATGAGGGAGAAGAATTTACTTACGTATTGTCAGGCAATGTTGAAATACTGGTGGGAGAACATGTAAATTCACTCGGCGAAGGCGATTCACTCCACTTTAATTCCGGAATCAGGCACAATTTAAGGAATACCGGTGAAAAAACAGCAGAACTTTTAGTTGTTATATATGGACCATAAAAAGCTCGTTTTTCCGACTTTTTACGAATTTGCAAAAATAGAATTCTTGTAATATTTTAGCTGTTTAAAAACAACACAGCTTCAAAGGCAATTAAATTTCAAACCGTGTAAAACTCGCGTATTAGTGAGTGTAAAGAAAGAACAGTGCATGCCTTTTAAATAAAGCAGCTAAGCTTTAGATACCAATTAGACATTAAAATACATAATGCAAACCCCTGTTCTTTCTTAACGCTCACTAATACGCTCAAACAGTTACACAATTCAAAATTTTATTGCCTATAAAGCTTGCTTGTGCCAATTGCTTTAAGAAAGCTAAATTGATACATTTTTCCCGAATGAAAACTATGGGCTCTAAGTTATTGGTTATTTGTTATTCGTTAATGGGATGATGAAAATCGATCTCCAACAACCTACCTTAAACTAATAACTAATAACAAATAACGATTAACTCTTCCGGTTTATCCTGGCTAGAAATGGGGAGCAATCTATGTTTTTTAAGCTTACCGATGAACAACTCATGATTCAAACCATGGTTAAGGAGTTTTCAAGGGAGGTTATAGCCCCGACCGCCATGGAGCGAGACCGGACAAAAGAGTTCCCGGCTGAAAATCTGCGACAAATGGGAGAGTTGGGCCTTATGGGCATGATGATACCTCCTGAATACAATGGCGCAGGAGCAGATACCGTAAGTTATGTACTCGCTCTTTCAGAAATTGCCTACTCATGCGCTTCGACTGCTGTTGTCATGTCGGTTCAAAATTCCATCATATGTGAAAGTATATATCGATTTGGAACTGATTATCATAAAGAAAAGTTTTTAAAACCGCTTGCAGCAGGAAAGGCTTTAGGCGCATTTGCATTAACCGAGCCTAACGCGGGTTCAGATCCCGTTAGACAATCAACAAAAGCCGTTTTAGATGGTGATTATTATATTTTAAATGGAACCAAACGATTTATTACCACCGGTAAGAATGCAGATATAATAATCGTTACGGCAAAAACAGATGAAACAAAACGCCACAAAGGTATAAGCGTTTTTTTGGTAAAAAAAGATACGCCTGGATTAATTGTTGGAAATGTAGAAGACAAATTGGGACTACGTGCTTCTGATACTTCAGATATTATTCTTGAAAATTGCCGGGTCCATGCGGAAAACAGGTTGGGTAATGAAGGGGACGGATTTATGATTGCCATGTCCGGTCTGGATGGCGGGCGGATAGGTATTGCGGCCCAATCCATAGGGGTTGCACGGGCGGCTTTTGATGCCGCTGTTAGCTATGCAAAAGAAAGGGAACAATTTGGCCGGAAGATATCTAAATTTCAGGGTCTGCGCTGGATGATTGCTGACATGGCTACGCAAATAGAGGCAGCTCAACAACTCATGCTTTCTGCGGCGGCAATGAAGGACAGGGGGGAAAAATATACAATCCAGGCTTCAATGGCAAAGCTTTTCGCATCTGAGATGGTAAACCGAATAACAGCAAAGGCCCTCCAGATTCACGGTGGATACGGATTCACCAAGGAATATCCGGTAGAGCGGTTTTACAGGGATGCCCGGGTTTTTACCATTTATGAAGGCACTTCAGAAATACAGCGTGTGGTTATTTCCAATCATATATTACAGGATAAGCGGATACCCTGAATTTACTGTAATAGTTAACCATAAGAATAATATTTGACAGGATAAAAGGTGCTAGGATTCAAGTGATCGGTGATCGGGTAACCGGTAATCGGTGTTAAGTTGGAACGTTATGCTTTGATCGGAGGAATTTTAAATTCAATGATTAATCCAGCCTTAGGCGGACTGATAGCTTATGTTCTCAATACTTCAACCAACAACCGATCACTTGATAACCGATTACCTGATCACCCGTTTATTGATCACCTGGATCCTAATAAGAACAATTCTAAGAAAAATAGCTGAACTATTACAATTTAATTTTATTTCTTCTTCATCTTTTTTATTGCATTATTTGCTTTGTTCAATGCTTTAGTTGTTTGCTTCAAGCGATTGGCTAAAATTTCTGTAAAACCCCTAAAAACTAAGTAACTAAGAATAAACCTGTTGTCACCTAACAGCTGATCAATTTTGGAAATATCCGTTACCAAACAAGTGGCTTTGTTTACAGCATATATGGAAGTAACTTTTTTTGAACTATCAAAAATACCCATTTCACCAAAAATATCACCGGTACGCTTTAGCACTACCAATTCTTTTCCGTCTTTGATTATTTTAACTTTTCCGGAAACAAGATAATATATTGAAGAAGAAAAGTCGCCCCCTTTAAGAATTAATTCTCCAGGTTTATATTTTTTTAAATCGCAAATCTGCAGCATTTCCTGAAATTTCCTTTTACTCAGACTCTCCAATATCGGTATCTTTCTCAATTTTTCTATGACTTTCCGGTTATTTTTTAAATATCCGGAATCAATTTTACTGTTTGTCATTTTCAAATTCCTCGTTCTTTGTATTAATTTAGCCTTCTGCAAACAATTAGAAATAGATAGCTTCAAAGGTCGTTTAATTTTTAATCGTGTAACTGTCTGACCTCACCCTTCTTTCTTTACTCTCACTTATATGCGAGTTTTACACGGTTTAAAATTTAATTACCTTTGAAGTGGCATAGTTTCCAAACAGCTGAAATATTACCGTCTTTATATTATGCCAGAGCCTTTTTTATCTTGTACATAGCTTTTTGAATATTTTCATAACTATTAAAAGCACTGATTCTGATAAACCCTTCTCCGCATTTTCCAAATCCTTCTCCCGGAGTGCAGACCACCCCTGCTTTTTTCAGGAGCAGGTCGAAAAATTCCCAGGAGTCCATTTTCCCTTCCACCCAAATATAAGGAGAATTCTCTCCGCCCACGCATTCAAATCCAAGTGCAGTTAACTCCTGTTTAATCAGGACTGCATTATTCAAGTAATAGTCTATGAGCTCTTTGGTCTGGGCTTTCCCCTTTTCACTATATACGGCCTCGGCCGCTCTCTGTGTAGGATATGGGACTCCGTTAAACTTTGTAGAATGACGTCTGTTCCAGAGTGAATGCAGGGAATGCTTACCTCCATTATCGTCATATGCCATGCATGATTTGGGAATCACCGTGTATGCGCAGCGGACCCCTGTGAATCCTGCAGTTTTGGAGAAACTTCTGAATTCAATCGCCACTTCCCTGGCTCCAGTTACTTCATATATTGATTTGGGTAAAGAGTCGTTACGAATAAAGGCCTCATAAGCGGCATCGTAAAGGATAAGGGCTTTTTCTTCATGGGCAAAGTTCACCCATGCTTGAAGCATCTCTTTATTGATCGTGACGCCCGTGGGATTATTTGGAAAACATAGGTAAATCAGATCAACCGGCGCGTCGGGTGGTTCCGGTATAAATCCGTTTTCCCTGGTGCTTTCCAGATATAAAACATTTTTATATCTGCCGTCGTTAAATTCGCCGGTGCGACCGGCCATGACATTGGTGTCCAGGTATACAGGATAGACCGGGTCCGGCATAGCGATGTTGATATCCGCATCAAAGATTTCCTGGATATTACCCGTGTCGCATTTTGCGCCGTCACTTACAAAAATTTCATCCTGAGAAATGTCTGCTCCTCTTGCCTGGAAATCATCGGTTGCAATTTTCTCACGTAAAAATTGGTAGCCCTCAGAAGGGCCATATCCTCGAAAAGTATTGTCTTCAGACATTTCATCCACTGCCCGATGAAATGCCTCGATGCAAGTCCGGGGCAGAGCCCTGGTAACATCTCCGATACCGAGTTTGATAATTTCTTTATCGGGATGAGCCTGCTGAAATGCTGCAACCCGATTGGCTATTTCAGCAAATAAATAAGAAGCCTTAAGCTTGAGATAGTTTTCGTTAATCCTTATCATAAGCAACACCTTAAAATTTATAGATATGAATTCTTTGTTAAAAAATATAGCAAGGTGAAATCCCCATGTCAATTCAAAACGCTTTAACACACTTTTCTTTGATCTCTTTAGCTTGACAATCTTCAGCTATATTGAATACAATTCCGGATAAATATTTATACTATCAAGTCGAGGCTTAGAAATGATTACTGATCTTCAAGGTCAGATTGAAAGAATTACTTACAGAAACGAGGAAAACGGCTATACCATCGCCAAAGTTAAGGCTCTCGGGCAAAAAGGTTTGGTAACCGTGGTTGGAAACTTGATGGCGCCTACGCCGGGAGAAATCCTCCAAATGGAGGGCGAATGGGTCAATCATCCCAAATATGGTGAGCAGTTTAAGGCCACACATTATAAAACCAAGATTCCTGCAACTGTTTATGGAATTAAAAAATATCTTGGTTCCGGCCTAATTAAAGGTGTTGGCCCTGTGATGGCAGGAAGAATCGTAAAGATATTTGGTGAAAAAACTCTGGATATTATAGAAAAAGATATTGAGAAACTAACCCGGGTCGATGGTATAGGAAAAAAACGTATCGCTATGATACGACAAGCCTGGATAGATCAAAAAGAGATCAAGGATGTAATGCTCTTTTTGCAAACTTATGGAGTTAGTTCCGGCTATGCTACAAAGATATTCAAACAGTACAAGAATAGATCCATCGCAGTTGTAAAACAAAATCCATTTCGCCTTGCAACCGATATTTTTGGCATAGGTTTTAAAACTGCCGATCTTATTGCCGAAAAACTAGGATTTGCAAAAAACTCTGAATTGAGAGTCGAGGCAGGAATACTTTACGTTCTAAATCAGCTTGCTGACGAGGGACACGTATATTACCCTTACGAACCGCTCATAGAAAAATGTAGAGAAATTCTCCAGGCCAACAATGAAGTTGTAATCAAAGCGCTTGACACTATTGCCGCCAACAAAAAAATAATTATCGAAAAATTAAATAATAGCATTAAAGAATCAAGAGACTATAACAAAGCTGTTTACCTGGAAAAATTTCACTTTTGTGAATCAAGCATCGCCATCCGAATTAAAGCATTGATAGACTTTTCTAAATCGATCCGGAAGATTGATTCGGAAAAAGCCGCAGAGTGGGTACAACAGCAACTCCCTATTGTGCTGGCAAAAAATCAGATTGAGGCAATAAAATGTGCTTTTGAAAAGAAAGTAATGATCATTACCGGTGGTCCCGGTACAGGAAAGACAACGATTATCAATGCTGTTTTAAAGATATTTTCAAAACTCAAAGTGAAAATTATGCTCGCTGCTCCAACAGGCAGGGCTGCAAAACAAATGAGTGAAACTACAGGCTATGGGGCAAAAACCATTCACCGGTTGCTCGAGTTTAGCTTTAAAAAAGGAGGATTTCAAAAAAACGAGGATAAGCCGCTGAATTGCGATTTGATTATTGTAGATGAGGCCTCGATGATCGACACAATTTTAATGCACCATCTTATTAAGGCAATTCCTTCCGGTGCAACTTTTATTCTCGTTGGTGATGTAAACCAGCTTCCATCTGTGGGCGCCGGAAATGTTCTAAAGGACATTATTGCATCGGATATAGTACCGGTAGTTAAATTAAATGAAATTTTTCGTCAGGCTAAAACAAGTCAGATTATTGTTAATGCTCATAAGATCAATAACGGTGTTATTCCATATTTTAATTCAAATGATTCAGCAGGTCCATCCAGGCCAAAAGATGATTTTTATTTTATCCGGCAGGAAGACCCTGAAAAGGTTTTGGAAATTATATTGGAACTTATAAAGGAAAGGATACCCCGTAGTTTTGGTTTTGATCCGGTTGATGAAATTCAAGTTTTAACTCCCATGCATAAGGGTGTTGTAGGAGCCGAAAATCTTAACAACAAGTTGCAGGAAGTACTCAACCCGGGTGAAGACATTATAATTCGAGGGAACCGATGTTACCGACTTAACGATAAAGTAATGCAGATCAAGAATAATTATGATAAAGAGGTTTTCAACGGAGACATCGGAAGGATCACCAGATTCAATCCCATTGACAGGGAAGTTATAATATCTTTCGACGGCATTGAGGTTTCCTATGATTTTACGGATATGGACGAAGTTGTGCTGTCATATGCGGTTTCCGTACACAAATCACAAGGCTCTGAATATCCTGCCGTGATTATCCCTATCATGACCCAACATTATATGCTCCTTCAGCGAGATCTGATTTATACGGCAGTTACCCGGGGACGAAAACTTGTTGTGATGGTGGGTACTCAAAAAGCATTGGCCATCGGAGTAACAAACGACAAAACACAGAAACGGTATACATATTTGCAGCATAGGATAGGGCAGCAATTCTAATTATTGCAAATTGGAGCTTTCTATGCTAAAAAATTGGTAATGTTCATAAGTGTGCGCATTTCTTTGTAAATGGTTAAAATTTGAAAAGGTAATGGATGTTTCCAAAAGACGATATCACTGTATAATACCTCGACTGCTCACAGTGATTAAATATTTGGGATTTGCGCTACATAAGATCCCAAATATTTGATCACCTCCTAATAGGTAAATTGATATCGCCTTTTGGAAATTTGCATTGCCGAATGATTGTTAAATTGATCCCATTTATTGGGAAAACAATTATGCGCACACTTTTGAACGTTATTAAAAAATTACTTTTCTGACTTTTTACTAAACCATCAAGCTTAATCCTTTAATTTAGATACGAGACCTTTGAGAAATGCCCCCTTTTGCCCAATTTCTGTGTTAGACTCAAATTTTAATCCTCGAAATACTCAATGTATGTCTGTGGTTAAAATTTTCGTCTGCCTTGAACTTGAACAAAATTGAGCATTTCTCAAAGGTCTCGATACATAAGGAGAGACTATGGATTTTACCCTTTCCTCTGAACAGGAGATTTTGCGTGAATCGGTTCGAAGTTTTGCTGAAAATGAAATTAAGCCTGTAGCAAGCGAACTGGACAAAAAAGAGGAATTTTCTTATGAAACCATGAAAAAAATGGCTGAACTCGGACTTTTCGGAGTATTTGTCTCTGAAGAGTACGGAGGTCAGGGAATGGACTATATCTCCTATATCATTGCGACTGAAGAGATAGCCAGGATAGATGGCTCTCATGCGGCTACTGTGGCAGCAGGAAATTCATTAGGAATCGGCCCCTTATATTATTTTGGTAATGAAGAACAAAAGCAAAAGTATCTTCCAAAGCTTTGTAAAGGCGAGATCCTCTGGGCCTTCGGTTTAACCGAGCCCAATGCCGGTTCAGATGCGGCAAATACAAAAACAAACGCTGTTTTGGATGGTAACGAATGGGTAATAAACGGCAGTAAAATCTTCATTACCAATGCTTCTGCAAAAATAAGTGCTGGAACAACGGTTTTGTGCCGAACCGGTACCAGGGATGACGGAAAACCCGAGCTTTCCAGCATCCTTGTAGAGACGGGCACACCCGGATTTATTGCTAAAGAGATGCATGACAAAATGATGTGGCGAAGTTCAAATACGAGTGAACTTTATTTCGAAGACTGTCGCGTTCCCAAGAAGAATCTTCTGGGGCCCAGAGGCCATGGGTTCTATCAGATGATGCAAACTTTAGATGGAGGCCGCCTGTCTATTGGGGCAATGGGCCTGGGAGGCGCCCAGGGTTGTTTTGATATGGCGATTAAGTATAGTAACGAAAGAGAGCAGTTTGGCAGACCCATAGCCAATTTTCAGATAAATGCCTTTAAACTTGCCGATATGGCTCTTGAAATCGAATGTGCCCGCCTTCTTCTTTACAAAGCATGCTGGTTGCGAGATAACGATAAGCCGTTTTCAAAAGAAGCTGCCATGGCCAAGCTTTACTGTTCCGAAGTTATGTATCGATGCGCTAATCATGCGGTTCAACTCCATGGAGGCTATGGCTTAATGAAAGAATACAACGTAGAACGGTTTTACAGAGATCAAAAACTCCTTGATATTGGCGAAGGGACTTCTGAAGTACAGCGTATTGTAATTGCAAGGCATGTTGGGGCCAGGTGTTTATAGATTTGTCACCGGAACCAAATAGGTTAAAATTATGAATAAAATGTTACACTTCTTAGTCCTAAAAACTAATAACGTAATAACAAATAACGAATAACTCTTCCGGCTTGTCCGGGTTAGGAGAAAAAATGGAAAATTCTGATAAAAAGCAACCAATAAACATAGACTTTTTTGAAGATCTCACAGGGGATATTTCCTCAACCACTGTTAAAAGTGTGGATGATATTGGTGTTCGGGTCAAAAAACTCAGGGAAGAAAAGAATTTGTCTCTGGATGAGTTATCAAAACTAACGGGCTTTGACGTAGATTTTCTTAAAAACATAGAATCAAATGAAGTGCAGCCCCAGCTTGGTACGGTTATTAAGCTGTCAAAGGCCCTTGACAGCGCCTTTGGCCGTCTCGTTTCAGGGGTTGGCGACAAACTCTATTCCATTACTCGAAAAAGTGAAGAAAAACCGGTGTCAAGATCCACATCCCGAAAAGGGAAAAAGCAGATATATAAATATAAGAGTCTTGCTGCCGAAGTAAAAGGTCGCCATATGGAGGCCCTAATAGTACAGCTTGAAGAAAATCCTGACGAAGAAATGTCCGTGCATGAAGGAGAAGAATTTATTTATATACTGGATGGTGTTGCCGTTCTAAAAATCGGAGAAGATGTTTTCGACTTAAATCCTGGTGACAGTGTCTATTATCTTTCAACTACACCCCATCTTATTGCTTCAAAAAGCGGCAAAACAACTATATTGGCAGTCCTTTATGAAGGGTAATATGAGGTCTTTGCAAAAGGAGGCGTTTTTCAAAGGTCTTGTATTGTCTTTTCGATAACTTCATTTGTATCTTTTTCAACTCTTTTAAAGAAGCAGCTTCTATGCCCTGTATGGCATGCTGCATCTCCTATCTGTTCAACCTTTAGAAGAATAGTATCATCATCGCAGTCGATCCAAATCTCTTTTATTAATTGTAAATTTCCGGAAGTTTCTCCTTTTACCCAGAGCTTTTGCCGACTTCGACTGTAATACGTTGCTTTCCCGGTTAAAAGGGTTGCCTTCCATGCTTCTTCGTTCATAAAGGCAAGCATTAAAACTTCACCGGTTTTATAATCCTGAACAACAGACGGAACAAGGCCACCCATTTTATTAAAATCAAGTTTAATCATAAAGGACACAACCACAATTTCAGGGCTCCTGACCCAGCGTAAATCCGAATGCAACATATTCTATTAA
>CAZLRK010000032.1:0-28509 GCA_964561845.1 uncultured Desulfobacterales bacterium
TCAGCCGCATATTCCTCACAAAAGTTGAATCCAAATTTTTTATATAATCTTATGGCAATGAAATTATAAGTGCCGACGCTGAGCCAAATAAGCTTGAGTCCCATTGCCTTGGCCTCTTCCAGTGCTATGTGCGTTAACTTAGTCCCAATTCCCCGCCCCCGAAAAGGGTGTCGGACGAAAATTAAATACTCTCCGTCCCGGACCTTCAGGTCGGGAAGGAATACCGCATGACCGATCACTTGAGCGTTCCGTAAAGCCATGTAATTTTCACCCTCCTTTAACAGCTTGGTGATCCATTTTTGACGGGTCTTTCCATCCAGAGGCGGCATACCCTGAAATTTAGCTTTGGGAGAAAAAAGATCGTACATTTCGGCCAGAGAGATCAAATCCTTCTCCAGACACTTTCGTATCTCAAAGCATACACCGGTTTTGTCTGCATGGATCATGGTATTTATCGTCAAGCCGATTCGTCGGCAAGCGTCGATTCTTTGATTAAATTTTCAATGACGGATGGATCGGCAATGGTGGACAGGTCACCCAGTTCCGCTGTTTTTCCGGCAGCTATTTTTTTGAGAATGCGCCGCATGATTTTTCCGCTGCGGGTTTTCGGTAATCCATCGGCCCACTGGAGAACATCAATGGTAGCGATGGGACCGATCTCTCTGCGTACAAGCTGAACCAATTCGTTTTTCAGCGCATCTGTCTTGCTTACGCCGGTATTTAAGGTTACAAAGGAGTAGATCCCCTGCCCCTTGATGGAATGCGGATACCCGACGACAGCGGCCTCTGCCACATCCTCATGTAGCACAAGGGCAGATTCGATTTCCGCCGTGCCGAGTCGATGACCGGAGACATTGAGCACATCATCCACCCGTCCAATAATCCAAAAATAACCGTCTTCGTCTTTTTTGGCACCGTCTCCGGTAAAATACATCCCCGGGACCTGGCTGAAATAGGTTTCCTTAAATCGTTCGTGGTCGCCGTATATGGTACGCGCCATCCCGGGCCAGGGCCTGCGAATGCAGAGCACCCCTTCTTGATTCGGGTATTTGGTTTCTTCACCACTGTCATCGAGAATTATCGGGTCAACACCGAAAAATGGAAACGAGCAGGAACCCGGCTTAATCGGGGTTACAGCGGGCAACGGGGTAATCATGTGCCCGCCGGTCTCGGTTTGCCACCATGTGTCCACAATGGGGCACCAGTCTCTTCCGATATGGTGATAATACCAGCGCCATGCTTCGGGGTTAATCGGCTCGCCAACGGTGCCTAAAAGCTTCAAAGATGAAATATCATGTTTTTTTACATGAGCTTCACCTTCCTTGGCCAGGGCGCGAATCGCTGTGGGAGCCGTATAAAATTTATTGACCCGGTATTTGGCAACAATTTGCCAGAACCGATCAAAATCCGGGTATGAAGGAACGCCCTCAAAGAGTACACTGGTAAACCCGTTTATGAGAGGACCATAAATACAGTAGCTGTGACCGGTAATCCAACCAATATCCGCCGTGCACCAGAAAATTTCATCATCCTTGAGATCAAAGACAATACGTGTCGTTATCGCCGCATGCAGGAGATACCCGCCATGGGTATGAACAACGCCTTTGGGTTTTCCGGTGCTGCCGCTGGTATAAAGGATAAACAACGGGTCTTCGGCGTTCATGGGTTCCGGTTTGACATAATCCGGAAGATCGGTATCGGCAATGGCTTCATGCCACCAAATTTCGCGATTGGGATCCAATTCAAGCTGTAATTCGGTGCGATTAAAGACGATCACAGTCTCCACTCCGGGACAGGTTTTTAAGGCTGTATCCACGGTTGCCTTGAACGGAATCGTTTTTCCGGCCCGAAAGCCGCCGTCGACGGTGATCACCATCTTGGCCTCACAATCTTGAATTCGATTGGAAAGTGCTTCGGCGCTGAATCCGCCAAAAACCACACTATGAATGGCCCCGATTCGGGCGCAGGCGAGAACGGCAACCGCCAGTTCCACAATCATGGGCATGTAAATAACAACCCGGTCCCCCTTTTGTATACCTTTGGATTTCAGGACCGCCGCCATTTTATTGACTTGAGTATAGAGCTCTCCATACGTGACGATCCGTTCTACAGTGGGATTATCACCCTCCCAATAGTAAGCGATTTTATCTTTGATGCTATCCATATGCCGATCAAGGCAATTATAGGTTGCATTCAAAACACCTTCGCCAAACCATTCGATTCGAGCGTCATCGAAATCGTATTGTAGGACAAAGTCCCATTCCTTTTCCCAGGAAAGATATTTACGTGCCTGTTCGTCCCAAAAAACGTCCGGATTTTTGATGGAATCTTTGTACAGGGATTCATATTCTTTCCTGCTTTTCACATAGGCGATCTTTTGATAATCAGCTAAATGGTTGTCATACCATTTGGGTACCTGTGTCATTTCTCCTCCTCTCTATCAAGATAGTCGGATTCCATACTACTTTAAGCGAAAAAGGAAATCAAGACTAAAACCAACGTTCGTGAGTAAGGGGTGTAATTTCGTAGTTGGATTGACAAGGCGATAAACTTGACAGATAGTCATAGTTATTCAACAAATTCAACAACGTCCCCAAGAACACAAGATCAATCGTCGGCTGTCCGGGCTCAAGCCAATGGTGGTGGTGGCGGCGGCAATTCTCCACGCTCCAGGGCCTCCCGAGCGGCCTTTACCGGTATGCCCGACTCACAAGGTACACCGACTTGGCATAACCCACAACCATACCCTTCGAACTTGTAGGTCTTTTTCACATACTCTCTTGAACGGGCCAAGTGCTGCCGACACTTCTCCTTATCATGGCCGGTCTCGGTAATAGCATGAACAGGGCAACGACCAATACATTTACCACAAGTCACATTAGCGAAAAAGAGGCAATAGGCCCTGTGGTCGACATATGGCCGGGGAGTCGATTCAATGTATATCTTGGCAACTACCGATCCAACTCTCATGGCTTTGCCCTTTGCGGTAATGAGCCCGTCGCATAGACCGAAAGTACCCAAACCTGCCGCATGAGCGGCATGGCGTTCAGACCAGGAAGATGCATAGGAAAATCGTTCCGAGTTGATGATGGTCCAGTTGGGAACCAGCATCGGAGCAATAGTAGCATGACCAGCCTCTGTAAGACTCTTGGCCACGTGTCGGCGCAAGGCTACGTTGAACTCTTCACCGTAGATTCTGATCCTGGCCCATTTTTCAGATGGGTATTTCTTATTCCTGCGGTTAGCCTTGCGGACCACTTCCCGCTGAGGTAAGACCCATGAAACAACAGTCAGTTCTTCAGCGCCTGCTGATTTTCCAGGGCAGTGCTGGTTGAAGACCTCCCAGGGGGTCCAGTGGAAGGCCCCAACATATTCCTTGAATTGCTGCCAAATGGGGTCCGTACCAGAGGCGAATCCAACCAAGGCGCCGTCCCATGCCGGTTCCTCATTTTCGTTTCTCATTGTGTTGTGGGGTGAAGTAGTGATGAAATCATGGATCAAACTTTCTATCCAGGCCCCTGAAATTTTGGAACTGTTTTTCATATAAATCTCCCATTTTATTCAAATATCCTTACACCCTGGTGTCAGAAGATATTTGAATATTTTGGATTCATTATTCCTCCTAATAGGAAATTAAAAAGTAACGTTCAAAAGTGTGTACATAATTGTTTTCCTAAATTAATGGGATCCATGTAACAATCATTCGGTAATGCATATTTCCGAAAGGCGATATCAATTTACCTATTAGGGGGTGACCAAATATTTAGGATTTAACAGACAGTTTCTTGAACAATAGGGCTTATGTAGCGCAAATCCCAAATATTTGATCACTGTGAGCAGTCGAGGAATTATACAGTGATATCGTCTTTCGGAAACATCCATTACCTTTTCAAATTTTAACCGCTTACAAAAAAATGCGCACACTTTTGAACGTTACCAATTAAAAACTTAAGTATTAGACTGTATCAAATAAAGGTATTGGATGTCAAATTATGAAATTGTTCTCTTAGAGAGCAGGTTGAGAAAATAAAGCAGATAATACGCGGGCACTACGCCTATTGTGAAGTAGAGGGAAATATAAAGTCTTTGAAAGAGATTTACCGATTTGCTGATTCACTACTCGGAAGTCCGAGGAACGGATTTTGCGAAACTATCTGACCCGGTTGAAAAAAGAAAAAGTCCTTCTCCTCATAAGGGCCGAAAAGTACTTTCTTTAACAGTTCCATAGACCCGTCAATTTCTTTGTATTTCAACCCTAAAAATCGTGCGGTTTCGAGAGCTCTTTCTCGAAGTGGCTCCAAATTCCCAATTTTCATGTCGATCAGCGCAATGTGTGTATAGTTTTTTAGTTCCTCTTTTAAGGCCCACTCAGACATTTCCCTTCCATATCGGGGGACATATTTCTCTTCCATCCATCCCAAGGGGTCTGCTCTTTCTGCAATCCATCCCGAAGTCAGATAAAAGGTTCCGGGATGCTTCGGAAAAACAGTGTTGTACATTTCATGTGATCCAAGAAACAGGGCAATGCAGTCGTGGGCTTTGGGGACAATCAGGCCTTGTTTCGGTGCTTTTATGCCAACAATGCCATTTGAGCACAATCCATAGCCTAAAACAATCTTTGATGCGAATCTCTCAGCTCGATTGATCTCCTCCCGGATAACTCCAGGCATCTTATCCGGTGTCTCATGCAGACCTTGCTCGAGATATCGAACTTCTATTCCATTTTCAGCAGGTCTAAATTCCTCTATTTCAGGCTCCAGTACCTGGCAAGCTAAGATGACTCGTGGGGTTTTTGCTAGGCATGAATTATCTTTATTAGGTTTCATTATTCATCTCCCTGCTTTTGGCTTCTTTTTCATTATAGATATGATAACCATAAAGATATTATTATAAGGGGCAAATAACACCCCAATTGATTAAAAAACCAATTGGGAGTTATTCGTTATTTGTTAGCCGACTTCGCCATAGTAGCCTCGGCTACGACGGCTGAATTGGTTAATCGTTTAAAAGGAATAAAATCCGTTTTTATATTTCATCAGTCATAGATTTATAAAATGAGACGATTATCAAATTCTAATAACGAATAACAATTAACAATTAACTCCTAATTGAGCATTATTTTCGCTCAATTAGGGTAACAGTTTCTGGCGGGCACTACTTACGCAGGCGGATTGCTTTAGGCGTAACCTCGACCAGTTCGTCCTCATTAATATATGAAATACATTCTTCAAGGCTCATCTTTGTCGGAGGAGTGAGAATCACGTTTTCATCCGACCCTGAGGCACGCATGTTCGTCAATTTTTTACCTTTTGCAGGGTTGACTACCAGGTCCGGTGGCCTGCGGTGTTCACCGATTATCTGACCGCCATAAACCTTGGTTCCAGGCCCATAGAAGAGCTTTCCACGATCCTGAAGGTTAAACAGGGCATAGGCTACGGTTGTGCAGGATTCCTTGGCCACCAAGACGCCTTTAGTACGGTTTCGAATTTCACCTGCATAAGGCCCGTATTCCGAAAAAACATAATTCATAATCCCCATGCCTTTTGTGTCTGTTAAAAACTGCGATCGGAAACCAAGAAGGCCGCGTGTAGGAATCTTGTAGATAAGTCGGGCCATTCCATTGTCCTGGTTCATCTCAAGCAATTGGGCCTTAAGCTTTCCCAGTTTTTCAATGACTGTGCCCATGTACTGTGTGGCAACATCAATCGTCAGCTCTTCAAAGGGTTCAAGCCGTCTACCATTCTCTTCTTTGGCAATGACCTGGGGCCTGGTAATCTGGAATTCATATCCCTCGCGCCTCATTTTCTCGATGAGGATCGAAATGTGCAGTTCTCCGCGGCCCGAGACTTTGAAACCTCTGCCGTTATCCAGTTCTTCAACTAGAAGGGCCGCATCGGAAAGCGCCTCCCTTTGCAGCCGCTCCGTTAGATGATTTGAAGTACAGTATGTGCCTTCGGTTCCGGCAAAAGGTGAATCATTTGGAATAAAATTGGTGGAAATAGTGCAAGGGTCGATTTCCACGGGTGGAAGAGGAACAGGATCGTCCGGGTCGGTGTAAGTTACACCCAGCGTAACATCATCCATCCCCGCAACGGCAACTATTTCGCCAACCCCTGCGATATCTGTGGCAACTTTTTTGTTCCCTTCGAAGCGGTACACCTTACTGATGCGAGCCGGGACAAGCGCTCCGTCACGCCGTGCCATGACAATTTCCTTGTTGATATTCAATGTTCCACCGGTTATCTTTCCGATCCCCAATCGCCCAAGATAGGGAGAATAGTCAATAGAACTCACCAGCATCTGAAGCGGTGACCGCGGATCCCCTGCAGGCGCTGGTATATGTGTAATGATCTTTTCAAAAAAGGGTTCAATGGACAATTTTTTGCCTGTAGCTTCGGAGAGGATATAACCTTCCTTTGCAGAGGCAAAAACAACCGGAAAGTCAAGGATCTGATCCGGTGCGTTCAGCTTGACAAAGAGATCAAAGACCTGATCGACGGCCCATTCAGGGCGGGCCGCAGGTTTGTCTATTTTGTTTATAAAAACAATAATGGGAAGTTCCAGCACAAGAGACTTCTTGAGCACAAAATAGGTCTGCGGCATTGGACCTTCCTGGGCATCAACAAGCAGAACGGCCCCATCGGCCATCCTCAGGACTCGTTCAACCTGACCGCCGAAATCGGCATGGCCGGGAGTGTCTATGATATTGATCCGATAGTCTTTGTAATGGAAGGAAGCGTTCTTGGATGCAATCGTAATACCCCGTTCCCGTTCCAGCTCCATTGAGTCCATAAAGCGTTCGGCCACGTGTTCATTTATCCGGAACATCCCGCTTTGTTTGAACATCTGGTCTACAAGCGTTGTTTTTCCATGATCAACATGTGCGATAATGGCAATATTTCTGATATGGTTCTGATCCATTTGTAATACTTTAGTGCTTTGCAATGAAGTTGTAACATCCCGGGATTTTTCAAAGGGCTAACATATTACATCCATTTAGCCAGCATTTCTCATCAATTTTGCGGATTATAATGGGTTTGCGGTAGAAAGAGTACAGCACCGCACTTTCGCTCTACATCGATTAACGCTTTATAATCACGGAGTTAATCACAATGGATTCGGCGGGTTTATCCATGGGGCCGGTTTTGACCGAGCCAATCTTATTAACCACATCCATCCCTTTGGTCACTTTACCGAAAATCGAGTGTCGGTTATCCAGATGGGGAGTGGGTCCCAGAGTGATGAAAAACTGGCTTCCGTTCGTTCCCGGGCCGGCATTTGCCATGGAAAGAATCCCCTCGCTCTCGTGCCTGAGTGAGGCGTCGAACTCATCTTTGAACCGATATCCCGGACCGCCTGTTCCAGTGCCCAGGGGGCAGCCGCCCTGAATCATGAACCCCTCGATGACACGGTGGAAGGAAATGCCGTCGTAAAAGTTGCCGCCTCGATCCGTCTCCTGGCGTCCTTCTGCCAGATTGATGAAATTCCATACTGTTTCAGGGCACTCTTTGGCATAAAGTGCCGCCTCAAAAGTTCCCATACTGGTCTCGACAACAGCAGTTGCCCGTTCGATATCTTCTTTGTAGTCGCTCTTTGTGTGTGACATTTAATCCCCCTAAAATAAAAGCGCTGTAACGCTTTTACGAAATGCGGCAGGGCCGCTCAATCGAAATTTTACTCTATAGCAGTTCTTATAAATATTTTACGGTTAGCTTCAAATTGTTTTGAGAAACGCTATAATCCCAACCGTACAGTGTTGTCAAAACAATATGCAGATAATAACCCAGCTATTGAATATGTCAACACAAGCCATCAAATTTCTTCATAAGAAACGCATTACCTTTGAAATCATCAAACACAGGCATGAGCTGCAGTTTTTATTTTATTTTCTCTGTTATATCCAAATGTTGGCTCTATACTCAAGTGAAGCGTGCTAATGTAATTGCTTTCATAAGATTAAAAGACGATTTAACTTGCGATACAGCAGAATTTATGTGTAATCTTGGAACATGATGGATTGGTCAGAACCAAGAAATTTCAAAGAATGGGCAAGAAGAGTATTTTCACTCCGGCCCTTAGTACTGATCTTGTTAATCCTTAGTATTCTCATTTTGGAGATGAGATTTGACTGGACCGAGCAATTGTTAGGCACATATCTTATCTCAACCAATTCCAAGCGTCCTGAATCCGGAGCGATTTGGGAGATCGGTCAAAAAACATTGACGGCTCAACAGACACTTGAGCAAATTGTCACCGATAGACAGGCTATCCAGCGTGGGGCTTTAGGCGCCACATCTTTTAACAAGATCGTGTCAAACATTCCACTCGACCATGGTGTGATGTTGTCTTCCGATCACTTCCGGAAGCTATATCATAAGCTGCCTCCAGTAATCGCCCGGGAGATAGCTTCACCCTTTGAACTTCTAAGACTTTTTAGCTACGGAAGCTTGGACCGTTCTTATTTTAAGAAAACAGGAGATGGTCTGGAGATATATCTACTGGACAACCAAAATCGAGTATTGCGGAAGTTAAAAATTACATCGAACCTATTGTATAACATAAAACAGGGTGAGATTGAGCTGAATGTTCCGCTTGAAGATTTAGACAGCTTTAAAAACCGCATCTATTCTGCCGACAGCTTTTTTGAAGCATTGGTATCCTTACCCGAAGACGTTCGCCGAAACGTAGTTTCCCAGCCTGAAAGGCTTTTAAAAATATCCGGCCAAATTACCAGGGTAGGTATTTCAGATGAAACCATGTCAGGATTTATCGATCTCGGTTTTGAAATTGAAAGGGGAATCAGGCTTAGCGTGATTCGGATACAGGGTCGCGATTGGGCCGTATGGCAGTTACGATTACAGATAGAAAAAAACACATCAACATTATCAACTTCTGACAGTCAAGATACTTATACCCCAATTGAGTAAAAAACCAATTGGGAGTTATTCGTTATTTGTTATTTGTTAATCGTTTAAATGGATTTATAAAATGAGACGATCATCAAATTCTAATAACGAATAACAATTAACAATTAACGCCTAATTGAGTATTATTTTCGCTCAATTAGGATTATATACTACCATGACTTTAGTTGCAGTAATCATACGCCGATTTCGTATTGCTTTTTATCTGGCGCTAACCTTGTCTGGCCTTTTTGCGCTCATGGTTATAGGCATGTTTTTTGTGGTAATGAAGGATTTGCCACGAGTACCTGAACCCCTAAGCCGAATTATAGAAACACCTCCCACGGAAATTTATGCAGCAACCGGAGAGAGGATCATGATCATCGGTGGCCGGGAAGCTATTCCTTTGAACAGGGTATCGCCTCTTTTTATTAAAGCTGTTGTGGCCACGGAAGATCATCGTTTTTGGGAACACCACGGTATAGATAAACTACGTACATTAAAAGCCCTTTGGATTACACTTACCGAGCCCGGAAAGATTCAAGGGGCGTCAACCATCACACAGCAGTTGGCCAAGAACCTTTTTTTTAGCTTTAAACGGAGCTACATGCGAAAATTCCAGGAATTATTCGTGTCTTTGCAAATCGAATCCCAATCTAGCAAAGGTGAAATTCTCGAAGCATACATGAATCAAATTCCTTTTGGTGTGGGAGCTCATGGAATAGGACAGGCGTCCCGTACCTTTTTCGGCATATCGGCTTTGAATTTAACACTTGCAGAAGCAACTTTGCTGGCTGGACTACCAAAATCGCCAACGCGCTACAATCCCTATCTTCACTTTAAACGAGCTAAAAAACGACAACGAATTGTATTAAATCGGATGGTGGCAGTGGGTTATATTACCCAGACGGAGGCGGATCGTGCTTTTGAAGCTGAATTGAATTTTCAACCCCAATCTGCAGGAGCACGTACTGGCAGCTATTTCCTCGATATGGTTGTTAAGAGTCTTGAGGAGCGATATGGACCGCAAGTCGTTTACCATGGTGGGCTAAAGGTTACCACAACACTAGATCCTCAGCTTCAGTCATGGGCGGTTGACTCACTGCAAAATGGACTGGCATCGCTTGACAGGATGCTGGATATCCCCGAGCAACTTGACATCGATAAAGGAAAAGCGCTGCCCCGTCCGCAAGGCGCTCTGGTGGCTTTAGAAACAAACTCCGGAGCCGTCAAAGCCCTTGTAGGAGGCAGAAACTATTTAGAAACGGAATATAACCGTGCCTTACAAAACAACCGTCTGCCCGGATCCAGTTTTAAACCATTTCTTTATTATACCGCTTTTGAAAAACTAGGGATGACTCCTGCTACAGTAATTGTTGATAAAGCCGTAACGATTCCCGTGATTGGTGCACGCGACTGGAATCCCAGAAATTTCAAACGTGAACATGAGGGGCCAATGATCCTGAAATGGGCGCTCATGAAATCCGTCAATACCATTGCCGCTCAACTGGTGGAACATACCGGACCGGAAACGGTTATCGAGATCGCTCGCCGTTGTGGAATCAAGAGCCGTTTAACACCGGTATATTCTCTGGCTATGGGAACATCAGGAGCCAGTCCTCTGGAAATGGCTGCTTCATTTGCCACTTTCGCAACCGGTGGTATACGTCATGAAGCATTTTGGATCTGGCGGGTGGAAGATGTTTTGGGCAGAGTTTTGGAAGAACAAATTGTCACTGGTGAAAGATCTCTGGATGCAGGCATGGTTTATCAATTGGTGGATATGATGCGAGGTGTTGTGGATGAAGGCACCGGCGCTGTGGTTCGGCGCCTGGGGTTTGATCTGCCGGCAGCAGGAAAAACAGGTACCACCAATAATTATAAAGACGCCTGGTTTATAGGCTTTACGCCTACATTGAGCGCATCAGTATGGGTTGGTTACGACCGCGAAGAGGGGATGCGAGATACGCGAGATGTGGGCATTACCGGTAGCCGTGGTGCCGCCCCCATATGGGCTGATTTCATGATTAAAGCCACTCAAGGTGAACCTCCGAGGGAGTTTTCTATTCCCCCTGGCATCCATTTTGAAATGATAGATCCGATAACTGGCCGGGCGGAGACATATTTAACGCCAAAGCCGCTGCGTATCGCACTACGTGAAGGGCAAACTATATCTAAAGGTGTCAATGGAGATAAAGAGCCGTACGATTCGAATGAGGACGCTCTACCCTAGGGATTTTTTGATGCCTGCAACACTTGACCCCCATCGAGGGTAGAAGCGATAACTTAACAATTAATTATTAATAATTGAATATTAATTATTTTTTTCTTAATTAATAATTAATAATCAATCGCTAATTGTGAATGATTAATGTCTTTCCCCCATCGAGGGGATAAATTATAGACTGGTCCTCTGGGCCAGGATGGACTATGGCTTACATATTAAAACATATTGCCATTCGTATCTGGGCCACAATACTGCTGGGAGGACTGGCAACTCTCTGGGTTTTACCGGCATTCCAGTCATACACCGGGTTTGAATTGGCTATTTTACCAGTGTCCATAATCTTGCTATTAGTATTTATGGGAGTAGGCTGGGCTTTTAACCGGCTAGGCGAAAATCTTATAGAGCGTTTGATTAGGGAAGCCACTGCCTGGGAAAGAGATAGTATGCATCCTGAAGCGGAGAAGGCTTTTTGGAAAGCCGTGACTGTTTTTGATAGTTTCCTCATTTCGCCACTTATGAAAAAGCGGAAATCAGGGCATCTTACCGCCCGCCTGGCCCGCTTCTATATTGCACGTGCCGACAAGGATTATGCATCGGAAGATTTTGTCTTAACATACTTGAATACTCATCCGGATGATGAGGAAGTCGCTGAATACTGGCTCCAACAGGTCACAAGCCAGGGAGAAACAAAAAAAGAGCATCATGAACTCGCTTCACGCATTGGAAATATCCAGTCCAGCAATAAGAACATCCAGCATTTGCTCACGCAGCTCTATCTATCTGAAGAAAGAACCGATTTCTCGGCACTTCAAACTTACCGACGCGTTTTAAATGGAGAGCCTGAAACTGCCAAAAAAGTTGTTGGTAAGCTGGCGGCAATTTTCATGGGAGAGGGGCGTGCTGATGATTGGGCCCTGAAGATTTATATTCAGGCATATCAATTGGATCAAGACAGACCTAAGCTCTTAAGAGGTATCGCCGCCTGTGTGCACTGGATTCAAGAGACGGAGCGGACTCAAAAATTATTTCAGGTGGCGAAGAAATTACTTGCCGGCGTTGATGAAGAACGTTTAAAGGCATTAAGAGCAGGCTTTAATCCCTCGGTTCTACCGCCAATTGAGCAAAAACGATCCCTTATAATGATTAAGAGATTGGGGATCACCTTTAACGATACAATTTCCTTGGTGGGAAATGCGCTTTTAAACTTCATCAGGTCAGCAGTCAATGTAATAATAGCGCAACTGGGGGATTTGATTCACTTCATCAAACGCTCCAGCAGATCAAGAGTCATTATTAAATGGGTAACGATGGTGGTTTTGGCTGTTGGGGTTGTGATTTTAGTAATAAATACATTCGAACATTTGATTAAAAAGGAAAAGACCTCAACCAAATCTGATAGGACCCCTGCGGCTGGTGTCATCACCGATCGATTCACCATACAGGTTGCAGCATATTTAAAACCCAAACATGCCGAAAAGTATGTGAAGCACCTGAAAAAGCAAGGATTAGACGCTTTTTGGACTGAAGCCACCGGGGCAAATAGGAAGTGGTATCAGGTAAGGGTTTCTCATTTCCCCGACAAAGCATCTGCCATAGCCTATGGAGAATCTTTGAAAACACAGGGTGTCATTGATGATTTCTACGTTGCCAATTATGAGTTCTATCAATAAGTATTAGCTGTGCTGTGAAACAAGTTCTGATTTTTTTATTATCGCGAATCTATCTAAATATTCCTCGATAAAATAAAGTAATGTATTTTCCCTTCTTTAGATTTACTACAACTATTCCCGAGGCAATTAACAACAGGGCAAGCAGAAGATTAATAGTGATAGGTTCGCCCAGAATCAGCCCACCGAGCAATACCCCCGAAATAGGCATGATGAAAATAAAAGAATGCAATGAAACAGCACCATAGTTCTTAAGCAGATAATTCCATGCCACAAAACCAAAAGATGCAGTTATCAGACCCTGGTATAAAAGAGAAATAACAATTTTTATATTTACAAATGCCACCATCTGAGCGTCCCATATAAATCCTGCAATAAAAAGGAATGGTACTGAAAAAATAATTGGATAAAGTACCATGTGAAAAGGTTCAAATGTATGAATAATTCTTTTTCTATAAACTGTGCTCAATGCCCAGAGGAAGGCTACAGTGAGAATCATGAAGTCTCCAATCTGAACATCCGTGGTAACCCCTTTTTTCCCAAGAAAAACTAAAACCATTCCTGTAAAGCCCATGGAAAGTCCCAGGATTTTCTTTTTTGTAATCCGATCTCCTGGAATAAAAAAATGAGCCAGGAAAAGAATAAAAAAAGGTTGAAGGTTAATGAGCAGGGTTCCACGGGAAGCATTGGTTCTATTGAGACCAAGGTAAAGCAGAAAGATTTGTATGGTAAAAAATATAGATAGAATCAACAGCTGATGTATCTGTCCCTTTTTAATACCGAAAGAACGCTGTGTGATTTTACCCCAAAGGCAAATAGCAAGCGTTGCTATGCTGAAACGAATTCCCGCTGTGGTGAATGGTCCTAACCCGGATAGACTGATCTTAATAGCGACGGCGTTAGCTCCAAAAGTAATACAGAGTAGCGATGAAAAAACAGCGGCAATAAAAGAAAGTTCTTGATTATTGGGTGCGTCTTTGATCATTGCTTTATTTCACCTTTATGAATTATTTGAAGTAATCCAGAGCATCAGTTGGAAAATTACAACTTGCCTCAAAAACAAGGTTTGATAGATACACCTCAGCTGCATTAAATTCAAGAAATAAATGTATAAATAATGATGGTTGATTGGGGAAATCAGAGGTTTTCAGCTATAAAAGCGAATTGTAATACTATTATTAAGGAGAAAGTAAGCAATATTGATATAACCAGAGTAAATTTTTTCATTTTACTGTCCTCAACCGATGAGTCTTTTGCAATTGATGAAGTAGAAACACCAGGATAAAGAACTGTTTAGCTCAGTGAAAGGCCTTATTCTTTGGCCTTGCAGAAATTTTTAACATAATATAGGAGGAAGCGCTATGCAAATGCCCATGCGCGGGAAGCCTGTTATTTTTAATTTTGATCTACAGGATGATATCTAAACCAATATTAAATTTGTGCAATTAGTAAAGGATATATCCAAAATAATAGTTATTCAACAAATTCATCAACGTCTACAAGGTAACTATATCTGTTGCCCTACCTCATTTAAATGAGTCGCCGACTTTAAAACTTTATCTGGGAATTGTGTTGATTAGACTGGTCATATAGTGTAAAAATAATGTTTACAGGCCGCATATTAAAATCCTAAAGACGCATTTCAGGAAAATCAATTTTAATGAATGATTCAGGAAAAATACCGGAGACAATAATCAACAGTATAGGTATGGAGCTTGTTTTGATTCCGTCGGGTTCTTTCAGAATGGGTGGAGATAAAAAACTTGAACAAGCTGAGGATCATGAAACCCCGCGACACTTGGTTAAAATCAGTAAAGCATTTTTTATGGGTAAATATGAGGTCACTCAAGCACAGTGGTATGAGATTATGAATAATAATCCAAGTGAATTTAAGGACGAAATAAGACCGGTGGAAAGAGTTTCATGGAATGATGTGCAAGCGTTTATCCAAAAGCTGAACACTAAAGAAAAAACAAATAAATATCGTCTTCCAGCTGAGGCTGAATGGGAATATGCGGCAAGAGCAGGTTCAGAAAGCTCTTATGGTTTTGGCAGCGGAGCTAATATATTAAGTCAATACGCCTGGTACAGAAAAAATTCAGCAGGTGAAACCCATCCAGTCGGTCAATTAAAGCCGAATGCATGGGGACTTTATGACGTGCATGGAAACATCCATGAATGGTGTCAGGACTGGTTTGATAGAAAATATTATTCTCAAAGTCCTTCAAACGCTCCTGTAGGCCCTTCATCAGGGTTGGCCAAGGTGCTGCGGGGAGGCGACTGGGGAAGCGAAGGCTGGTATTGTCGGTGTGCATCACGCAGTCTCAGCTCTCCGGACCGTCGCAGCAACCGATTGGGTTTACGCTTGATCAGGATGGTTTAGTTGTTCCGATCTGAACTTGATTTGATAGAATCGCAAGGCGGATTAATACACCATGTGACAGTTCAATTTTCAGAGTTGGATATCACGGGTGGAAATTATTATTGTCACATACCAGGGTGATGTTTTTAGGATATTTAATAAGGAGGGGCAAAATTGGGTTGTCGAGGTGGGTCAATTTTAAATTGATATTTATAGCCGGATGCTTTTTTTTCTTTTTTTAATTTGCAGGATGATATCTAAACCAATATTAAATTTATCCTATTAGTAAAGTACATATCCAAAATAATAGTTATTCAATAAATTCAACATCACCGATATTATCGTTTGACATCGCTGACCCTTTGCTTTACCCTGCCCGGAAAAATATTTATATTTTACCAATGATCTCAATTAAGGATACAACATGTCGATTAAAACCAAATGCCTGATCTTGATCGTTTCAGCCTGTCTTTTTGCTCACGGATATCCGGTGGCTTTCGCGGAAGAAAAACCGGGTTTTGCAAAAGTTGCCATGGTGAACGGTACGGTGATTACCAGGGCGCAATATTTGGACACTTTGAACCTCATGAAGCAGCAGTATGTGCAGCAGGACCGGCCGTTAGACGATGCTGCCGTTGAGAAGCTGGAAAAATATGCATTGGACAACCTGATCGGCCAGGAACTCTTGTTCGAAGAGTGCCGTAGAGCCGGAATCCAGGTTGAAAAAAGTGACGTTGATACGCAGATTTCCCGTTTCAAACAGCAATTTCCAACGGAAGATGCCTTTCGTAAAGCCTTGAGCGAAAAATCGCTCACAGTGGCCATACTGAAATCTCAAATCGAAAAGGGTTTAGCGATACGGAAATTCATTCAGGAGGGCGTCGTCAATCAAATCAAGATTGGCAAGACCGAACCACAGGATTTCTATGACGCCAATCCGACTCTGTTTTTACAGCCCGAAATGGTCAGAGCCAGTCATATCCTGGTTAAGATGGAAAGCGGCAGCGACAAATCGCAAAGGGCCGAGGCTGATAGAAAAATCACGGACATTCAAAAACAGATCAAAGAAGGAAAGGATTTTGCAGAAGTTGCCCGTCGGTTCTCGGAAGGTCCCAGTCGAACCCAGGGCGGTGATTTGGGCTTTTTCAGGCGTGGACAAATGGTTCCACCGTTTGAAAAGGTAGCCTTTGCCCTATCACCCGGTACGGTGAGCGAAAAAGTCGTAACTCGTTTCGGGTACCACATTATCAAGGTGACAGACAAAAAACCAGCCGGAACAGTCAGCTTCGCCGAAGAGAGAGATAAAATCATCCGGCACCTGAAGCAAATAAAAACCAATCAGAAAATCAAGCTATACGTCGAAGAACTGAAGGGCAGGGCCGATATTCAATTGTTCAACTAGGAGGCTATCCGAGAATGCCCTTTTTCCCCAACTCTGCGTTATTTTGAAAAAATAATGCTCGTAATATCAAATATATGACTGTGCTTATTTTTTAAAAATGCCTTGATTTGAGAAAAAATTGCTATTCTCGGACAGCCTCCTAGGCCTATTTTTACGGCACGATTATGCGCGAATCATCATTTTGTTTACGCACCTGCTGTTCCTGCATTTTTTTCAGCTGTTTCACCGCTTCTTCTAGTGCCTGATGCATTGCTCCTGGAAACTCATCTATTGCCTCCTCAATACTACCGGCTTTGAGGGCCGAGTGAAGAGGCACCGGTCCTTCCGGGGACATCAGTTGAGTTTGTGCCATGAATACTGGTGTGCGGCTGGCATCTTTTGTCCCGTCGGCGTTTATCGGCATAAGTCGCCTGATCGAGGCCACCTTGAGGTCGGTAATCGATTCCTCTCGATACAGATTATTCTTATCAACCGTAAAATCGATCTGTTGCCCTTGTTCTCCATTGCTCATGTTAAACCTCCTTTTTGATACTGCTGATGTTGAGACATATGTGTTTCCGATAATTTATGATATGTGTTTTTGCCCATAAAGAGTCCTGGTTCAGTTAGATTAGGGGCTCCCGGAAGGTTGTTCCTACTCTTACGTTTATCTAACCGAAAAAGAGTTTTTTGCAATTGATGGAGTAGAAACACCCGAATAAAGAACCGCTTATCTCAGTGAAAGGCCTCATTCTTCGACCTTGCGAATTTTTAACATAACATAGGAGGAATCGCTTTGCAAACGCTCATGGGCAGGAAGGTGTTCTTTTCTTTTTTAATTTGCAGGATGATATATAAACCAATTTAAATTTGTCCAATTATTATAGGATATATCCAAAATAATAGTTATTCAACAAAATCATCAACGTCCCCAAAGATAAATTCATCAACGTCCCCAAAATCATAAAGGGATGCTTGATGGTGACCCTGAAAGGAATGTATTTTTTAACCAATATCCTTGCAATAATTCAAAATCGCAGTATAATTCGATTTCAATTTGATATCGTTTTTCATTTTCACCGCATATTTTGGCCTTAAATGCCCGCAGGGCATGTTTCCTATATTAAAAGAGACATCATTTTTGAACCGGCAAAATACGTAAAGGAACATACAGAAATAAGCTTGAACCCGGATGATTACTCAAAGTTCGGCCGGGGAGCGATGAAGTACGGGGAGAAACACTATTGAAAGCAGAAGCTAAAACAATTGAATTTGATGGTATTGGGAAAATTTTATTTGAACGAAGTAAGAAAGCAAGACATATCAACATTTCTATTAAACCTTTCAAAGGCGTCCGAGTTGCCATTCCTTATGGAGTATCATACAATAAAGCCAAGCAGGTTGCTAAATCTAAAAAAAGCTGGATACAAAAACATCTGGATAAAATGAAGCGAGTGGAACAGGAATATAAAATATTTTCAAAAAACTTAACTGAAATCGACAGAGTTGAAGCCAGAAAGAAACTTGTTAGACGGCTGAATGAATTATCCGAGCAACATGGGTTTAGCTATAATAAAGTATTCATGCGAAACCAAAAAACCAGATGGGGAAGCTGTTCAGCCAAGAATAATATAAGCCTCAACATGAAATTGGTCAGATTGCCGGAAGAAATGATTGATTATGTCCTCTTACATGAACTTGTTCATACCCGCATTAAAAATCACAATAATGAGTTTTGGACAGAATTGAACAGGATTGTAGGTGATGCTAAAAGAATGGATAGACGGCTAAATGAATATAAAATAATGACAATATGTTAATCGGCTCCAGCAATCCGGGAGATTTGCGATCTTTGCGACTTCGCGAGAGATAAATAAGACCATATAGCTGATTTGCTCAAGTCTCTTAGTGATGGTTAAAGAGCGTTTGGTTTTTCACTTTTTAAGTCTTCCTACAGGCATTATGTATAAAGGATGTTCATTTGCTTTGCAGCCTATAACACTTTTAACATTTTTATCATTGAAGGCTCCGATAGTAACCGTCCCAAGACTTAATGATACAGCCTGCAAACAAACATTTTGGGAAGAATGTCCGGCCTCTATTAGTACGTATCTAATTCCTCTTTTTTTGTATTTACCTATTGTCCGATCATAAACAGCGCAAAATACCAATGTAATCGGAGCTTCTCTTACTGAACGTTGTCTCGATGCAACCCGGAACAGCTCAATTCTTTTATCTCCTTCAACAATTATTTGCAATTCATGCCTGCGGGGTTTGTATTTATAGATACCTGCATCGAGGTCTGTTACTTTTCCGGCAACAACAAATATTTCAAGTGGGTAGAGTGCTCCGGCAGATGGTGCGGTTCTAAAACCTCTGGGGTGTGTAATGCCCTGGGCTGCCCACACCAGTTGCGAAATTATATCAAGTGTTAATGGTTCATCAGTATAACTTCGGACAGACCTTCTATTTAACAACGTACTTTCTATTGAAAACGGGCTGTCCGATTGAGGCTGAGGCAGTTTTACCGTAACCTTTTCTTCACTCATGCATACATGTTTCCCAATCGGGAGTAACATTATTGTAACAAAAAGGATTCCGCTGATTATTATTGTCGTTAATTTCATTTTATTTTATAGTAATACTTTTGTTGTTTGAAAACAAAGCAGCTTCAAGGGTAATTAAATTTTAAACCGTGTAAAACTCGCGCATAAGTGAGTGTAAAGAAAGAAGGGTGAGATCAGACAGTTACCCGGTTAAAAATTAAACAACCTTTGAAGCTTGCTAGTTCTAATTTTCTTCAGAATGTTAAATTAATACATTTTTTTAACGCTTATTCATCTAAAAGATAAACCGGCTCATGATAATACCGTGCCCGATCATTGGCCAGTTTTTCCATTGTTAAGTCATACAACCATTTATTTTTTTTATCCAGTGTTTTGTCGGATTTCAAATATTCCAGGTCAGCATTAAGCCGCATGACCCTGCCTGGAATTAAAAACCGGGTAATCCCGGCAGGCAAGGCCCGCCTGGATCTTGCAATTTGTAAAACCTGTTTGATTTCATATTTCGGAAATATTACCAGTCCAGCCAAATCCGGATATTCATGTCCAAGGGATTTGATGTCACTGTTGGTGGTGCGGGTCACATAACTGGCCTCGATATAAGTGTTAGTCAGTTTGTTCAGGGCATCAAGATGATTCACATCTGCCGCCGGTTGGATGTGATACACCTTCTCATCGATGGTTATCAGATAGCACAATCCTCCATGGTCGATCATTTCCTCAAGTACCTTGCCGGTTTGACTCTCGATCACGGAAACATCAGGTAAATCATCTAAAAGTTTTAAGATTGTAAATGGTTCGGTTTTGCGAATGGCATGGAACCAGGTATCCAAAGTAAAATTAGCCTCATCTGTCATTACCTGAACGATTATATGAGGAAAGCCTATTTTTTTAAATGCGGTGGTGCGAGTGGCGCCGTCAAGGACGATATATTGATTATCATCCTCCATCACGATGGGGGGATTGGTAAAAACAGAAGCTGTTTTTAGACGTTCCACCAGGCGATCTACCCGCCGGGGATCGATATTTTCGTGAGGGAAAACATGCTTCAAGGGAACTACCCTGAGTGATAAAGGATTCTCCAATAGCGGTTTTTTAATTAGGGTATCGATAATTTTTTGTGCGACGGTTGTTGCCGCTGATTGTTGGGCAGCCTGGGTGCTGGCTGCGATATGCGGCGTTGCAATAACCTTTGGATGTCTTACAAGTTTATTATTGGTGGGGGACTCCGTTTCATAGACATCCAGGCCCGCGCCGGTAATTTTATCCTCATTTAGCGCTTCAAACAGTGCGGATTCATTAACCACGGTTCCACGGGATGTGTTGATCAGATAAACAGACGGTTTCATTAAATCCAGTTGTGGTTTGTCGATCAAGTTGTTCGTTTCAGGGGATTTGGGGATGTGAAGAGTAATAAAATCCGATTTGGCACATAGCTCATCAAGAGAAACTGTTTCAATATCCATTTTTGAAATATCTTCGGGCTTCACTTTATAGTCATGGGTTATTACTTTCATCCCGAATATCTGTGCTCGCCGGGCCACTTCACGGCCGATTCGCCCGAATCCGACTATACCCAGTATTTTCCCGGCAAGCACAATACCCATCAACTTTTTCTTTTCCCATTTACCGTTTTTTAACCCTTGATCGGCGCGTGGCAAATGCCTGGCCAAGGCAAGCATAAGGGCCATTGTAAGCTCGGCAACGGATGTCGTATAGGCGTCGGGGCTGTTAACCACCGAAATGTTCCAGTGCCTTGCGGTGTTAACGTCGATATTGTCCAGTCCAGCGCCTACTCGTCCGATTACCTTCAGGCGTGCAGCACGCTCAATAACTTCGGACGTGATTTTGGTGGCGCTTCCAACCATTACGGCATCATAATCGCCCACCATATTTAGTAGTTCGGTTGAATCAAGGTCTGTCCGGATATCGACGATAAAATGTTCTTCCAGCATGTCGATACCAATCTGATCGATATGGTCGCATACCAGGACGCGTACAGGGGTTATTTCCGTTGTCATAATTCAATTTTCCGTAATGCTTTAGCTGTTTAAAACAAGGCAACTTCAAAGGCAATTAAATTTTAAACCGTGTAAAACTCGCGTATAAGTGAGAGTAAAGAAAGAACAGTGCATGACATATTAATAAAACAAGTAAGCAATAAATGCCGATTAGCCTTTGAAACACACCAATTCAATCCCTGTTTTTTCTTAACTCTCACTAATACGCTCAGACAGTTACCCGATTCAAAATTTAACAACCTTTAAAGCTTGCTAATGTAATTGCTTTCATATGGCTTAAATGTTACAATTTTCTGTAATATTTGTTTTCAACATTGTGCTTTGGCAATAATTGCCTTAGCGGGTATAAGCCCGGTGGCGCTTGCTGATACAATATTTCCTGCAACTCCGGGCCCGTCTCCGGCAACATACATCCCTTTGATTGATGTTTCCAGTTCGCTCGTTGTTTCAATCTGGGTTGCAAAAAATTTTATCTCCGGTGCGTACAGTAAAGTTTCGTCGTTGGACACTCCCGGAATCACTGAATTGAGCTTTTCCAATCCCTCGGTAATGTTTGTCAGAATCCTTTCCGGCAGGGCCATTGCGATATCCCCGCACACAACGTTGGTCATCGTAGGTTTAATGTAGCTTTTGTTTATCCTTTGCCAGGTGCTTCGCCTTCCGCGTTTAAGGTCGCCGAAACGTTGCAGGATCGGTTTGCCACCGCCGATAAGGGTGGCAAGGCTTCCTATGGATTCGCCATATGCCTGGTTGTCTGTCACCGGCTCGGTAAGGACTACTTTAGAAAGGAATGCGAAGTTGGTATTCTCTGATTTGTTGTGCTGGTAAGCATGGCCGTTAACGCAGACGAATTTTTTATAGTTTTCTATGGTAACGAACCCTCCCTTGTTAGTGCAAAATGTTCTGGTTTGATCATCATATTTCGTAGTCTGAATAAAAAAAGTGGGATCGTAGATTACATCGCAAAGATCCTGTACAATATCGTTGTGGACCTCAACACGCACCCCGACCTCGATACCTCTTTGTCTGAGCCCGATATTGTATTTTTGAGCCAGGTTACCAGCCCAATCGGCTCCCACCCGACCCGGAGCTATTATAACGTTGTCTGCAAAATATTTTTTTCTGTTAGTAGCAACTCCTAAAATCCGGCCTTTTTTGATAATAACATCTTTTACTTCTTCAGATGTATGTATGGTCACTCCTTTGGATTTGATATGGTTAGCCATTTTTGCAATGTAGTTCGGGAGGCGGTCGCTGCCAAGGTGTTTTTGCTTGATAATGAGCAGGTCGATTCCATTCATTTTGGCCGTTTTTCTTATGTTTTTTGCTTCTTCCATATCGGTGGGGTAAACAGGTCCATCCATGCCGAATCTGTTAAATATAGCTTCGGTTTCATCGATAAGGGCCCGGGCATGATCAAGCGGCAAAAACTGGGTAAGGTCCGTCTTGCCGAGCTTGTGTATGTAGTTAAGCTTACCGTCGGAAAATAAACCTGCCCCGCCGATGCCGCATAAAATATTGCACGGTTTGCAGTTAAGGCACTGCTGGTCTTTACTTATCGGGCATTTACGCTTAAGCGGACCCTTTCCTTTTTCGATAACAAGTATCTTAAGTGACGAGTGCTTGCAAAGATACCAGGCAGCGAATAATCCCGCAGGACCGCCGCCGATAATTATGGCATCATATTTCTGCTTCATTTTAATGGGTTTAGCCAAGACACATTTACTCCTTTTTCATCAAAATTAGTTATTAGACGAAAGGTAGAAATATAATCATGAGGATTATTGTATAGGGCAGCTTTTTCGGTGTCAATATAAGAGATGAATAAAGTTTAAAAAAATATGGGGATATCGTAACATTTTAGCCTTCTGAAAGTAACTATCAAGCTTCAAAGGTTGTTTAATTTTTTATCGTGTAACTGTCTGAGCGTATTAGTGAGAGTTAAGAAAGAACAGGGGCTTGCATTATGTGTTTTAACGGCTAATCGGCATTTATAGCTTAGCTATTTTATTAAAAAGACATGCACTGTTCTTTCTTTACGCTCACTTATGCGCGAGTTTTACACGGTATAAAATTTAATTACCTTTGAAGTGACCTAGTTTTCAAACAACTAAAAAATTACGGGATATCTTTATGGAGCTTTGGAAACCCCTGGCTTCTGGACCTCAGGCTCGGAGAGCCCTGGCTCGGAAAGCGAGGTCAGAGTTCATTGGTTCTGCCTTAAATCGTTTCAGGGAGTAATGGAGTGATTGTTATCTTACCCTGAAAACCGTAACAGGTTCATTAAGTCCTTTAACAGTTTTAGGAGGCAAAACCTCAGTCTCTATTTCTCCTGAAAGCTTTTTAAAAGTGCTTTCACTGATAAGTATTTCATCCTCTTTGGCTATACTCTGGAGGCGGTCCGCTAAATTTACAGCCGGACCTATTGAAGTAAATTCCTTTTTTCTTAATGAACCTAATATTCCGGAAAAGACTTTTCCTGTTGATATTCCTATTCCAATTTTTAATCTTAGCCCAACTTTATTTTTTAGGTCATGATCAATTTCTTTTGCCTTTTTCTGCATTTCCATTGCTGACTTTACTGCCATAATTGCGTCACTGTTGCGGGAAACCGGTGTTCCAAAAACCACCATCATACTATCACCGATATGCTTATCCATGGTTCCGTTGTATTTATGTGCAACTTCTCCCAGGGGAGTGAAATAATAATTATTTAAAAATGTTGCAATAGTTTCAGGAGAGACTCCCTGTGACATATAGGTAAAACCGCGAATGTCGGAAAACAGGATCGATGCTTCATGATATCTGGGCTCCAGAGCTTCGAGTGAATTATGTATCTCCTGGTATATCTGTTCGGGAATAAATTGCTTCAGATACTTTTTGACGATAATTTCATGGATTTTTGTTCTGAGTTCCAGATTGTCAAAAGGTTTAGTTAAAAAACCGTCTATGCCATTATTAGTGGCACTAATTGCCGCTTCCATTGTTGCATAACCAGTTAAAATAATACGTGTAATTTCAGGTTTCATGGACCCGATTGCAGACAGAGTCTCCAGCCCGTCGAGACCGGGCATTTTAAAATCTGAAACTACAATTGTTATCTCGGAAATATTTTCCCTAAAAATTTCAATCCCGGTTTTACCATTTTCGGCAGTATAGGTCTTGTATGGTTCTCCCTTCAGTGCTCGTGTTATTGAACGTCTGATACCCTCTTCATCATCAATAAATAGCAATCCGTTCATTTAAACCTCCTTTTTTATTTCTTTATAAAAACTTTATCCGTAACTACTCAGGCATCTTGCTCTCCATAAGCTTTATAGGCAATAGGCCACAAAGCTTTTTTCGATACTGCGCTCGGAAAAAATGGCTCGGTAATAAGTATGGAGATGTAGGAGTAATCTCCAACAAGTAATCGGTGATCAGTGATCGATACCTGATTACCCAATACCTGATCACCGATCACTGGTGACCGATCACCACATCGACAAAATTTTATCGATGTTGCATTTCTAAGCGCCTAAGGCACTAAGATTATAAAATTCATATATTTGATTTCTTTGTGTCTTTGTGTCTTAGTGGCTATCCTTAAAATAGCTTGCTGAATATCAGAAAAATTAAAAACAAGTTTCGTGCCAGGATATACTTTTTTTAGGATTTATTTTAATAAAATGTGATAAATAAATAAAAAATATTTTAAGTATCTGTAAATACATACTATAATAACTTTTTGTGCTGTAAAAATACAGCATTAAAATTTAAAATATTACTGATTTATAAGAACTATAATAAATATTTGAGAGAAAAAATATATAGATGCATGGAGAGATATGCATCTTTGCACTATTAGCTGTGCATTCCTTGGTAGAAGAGGATCAATCAGCAGTTTCACTTATTACATTCATAATTTGACATTTGATGCTGTTATTTGGTATTAAAGTGGTTATCAAAAAGTTAGATTGAAAAGAGGCAATTGAGATGACGAATAAACAAAGTGGATTTATAAAGATTTTACGTTATATATTTATGTTGGTTATAATTGTCCTGGGTTTAATTGTTATCGTTGGTACGGGTGGATATTTAACTGATGAAAGTAATGACAGTAGCGACACTATCACTTCAGACGGAACTACAACTGCTTCAATTTATATTTTAGATCCTACCACCAATGGAATTAATGAGTTTACTGCTCAACCTCAAGATGAAAGAAAGATGGATCTATCCTACCCAGCTCCGGGCATATGGGAATGGGATCAAAGCGTATTAAATGATATACAAAATGGTGTTTATTCTGACTGGTGGTGGCCAGCGTGCTTGACACGATCATTACCTAGAGAAGTCTCTTTACCTAGAGAAGTCTCTTTTACAAGAGGTGCTACAAAAAGTGCCGCTACATGGACATACATGGTATATATAGCCGGTGACAATAATTTATCACAAGCTGCAATTGGTGATATCAATGAGATGGAGCAGGTGGGCTCAAGCAGTACTGTTAATATTGTCGTACAGGCGGATTTTAGTCAAGATTATACTCCTGGTATGCCTTTAAATACAATGAGAGGGAGGATTACCCAGGACGATGACCCGTCAACAATAAATAGTCCACTGGAAGATATGGATAATAACGTTGACATGGGGCTTAAAGCAACTTTGACGGATTTTATTTCATGGGCAACGGCAAATTATCCGGCAAACAATTATGCTTTAGTTCTATGGGATCATGGCGCCGGCTGGAAGCTATCGCGTCGTACAGGAGGAGTTGTAAGGGGCGCATTACAAGATGAGACTTCCGGTAGTTTTATGACTCTACCTGACCTGGCTTCTGCCGTGAGCGAAAGCGGCGTTCACCTGGATTTAATAAACTTTGATGCCTGTCTTATGGCCATGTACGAAGTGGCTTATGAATTCAACGGTCTGACCGACTATATGGTTTTTTCCGAAGAAGTTGAACCAGGGGATGGTGATCCCTATGATACTATTTTGCAGTATCTTGTCAACAATCCAGATATGACACCTTCCGATCTGGCAACAATGATCACGACTAAATATAGGGAATTTTATCAATCAGACGGCCGAATTGAAGTTACAAAGTCCGCGGTTGATATGGCAAAGACGGTTCAATTGCACAATCAGATCAAAGACCTGGCTCAATTAATGAACACAAATATGAGTTCTGAACGGCCAGGTATACAATCGGCAAGAGATGAATCAATAAATTATGAATATCCTGAAAATCGGGATTTGGGAGACTTTTTGAAAAATTATATTAACCGGACTTCTAACAGCGAAATTACCAACAAAATCACTTTGATACAAACCACTTTGTCTCAAATGATCATCAGCAATGAGATTTTTAGCCCCACAGCAAACGATCCAATTACCGGTTCGTACGGGCTTGCCATTTTTCTGCCGAGGCGTGATGAGGTTCCAGATGCAGACCTGGCAAGATATTCGCTTTTGGCGATCAATCAAGTAAGTGTGATCGGAGATGATACATGGGGAAGTTTTGTTAATCTTTTAGTATCAGGTGATACAGGTCAAACTCCCCCGCAAACAGCAGTAGGCAACTTTGTTATCAAGTTACAGTGGGATACAGATGCGGATTTAGATCTGTATATTCTTGAGCCTAATGGTAACCTTTATGCACCATGGATTGGGACTACCTCGCCAAATGGATTTTTTTCCGAAGATTCTCTTTATTCTGGTGAGTCAACGGAGTATTATGCTGCTGCAGCAACCGTGGAAAAAGGAGATTATAATATATTTGTAAATTATTATGGTGATGGTAACCTTACATTAGATGTTTCGAGTAGGATGACCTTGAATAAGGATATCAATATTAATTTTATTGCTCTCCCTTTTAAAAAGAAATTAAAGAGGCTTCCGCAGATGGATTAGGCAGTTCGTATCCGGTCACAGGGTATCGGAATGTTGGAGTGATCAGGGAGCGGTGATTGGTAATCGGTCACTAATTACCACATCATCCCAGTACATTGTGAACGGTTACGGTAATTCATTATTCAATCGGAAAGGGAATGTCCTGTGAAGTTTAAACATATCGGTTTGTTGTTTGTTTGTCTTATGGCAGTCGTATGTGCCGGATGTATCGCAACTGCTGATGAGACACGAAAGATAGAAAAGATCCAGGCTGACACAAGGCAAGAGAAGGAGCTGACAATAAATGAAATTAAAAGAAGGCCGGATCACTATCGTGGTCAAGAGATAACAGTAAATGCATTTTATGGCGACCCGCGCAGGGAGTGCACCGGTATCCCGTTTACAAGAAGTGATTGGATGATTTATGATGAAACAAGTGCCATATATGTAAGTGGTGAGAAACCGCCTGCAGGCATAGAACAATATAGCCGGCGGAACTGGGGTACACCCCTTAAGGTGCAGGGAATAGTTAGGCAAACAGATAAAGGGGTGCCTTATATTTTTGTGAATGATGCCAAAATTCTGAAGTAATGGAACGATAGCCATAATTGAGCGAAAATAATGCTAAATTAGGCGTTAATTGTTATTCGTTATTAGAATTTGATGATCGTATTATTTATATATCTATGATTGATGAAAAAAAAGGATGTTATTCCTTTTAAACGATTAACCCATAACCAATAACGAATAACTCCCCACTGGTTTTTACTCAATCGGGGTATCCTATAATGGTCTCGTAAAAGGTCAATAAAGTGATCTTTTTACAAATTACCCGCCCATATTCTCTTTCAATTTTTGAATCGTTTCTTTATAATTCTTGCTGCCAAAAATAGCCGAACCTGCCACAAAAGCGTCTGCTCCTGCTAAAGAAATTTCTTTGATATTTTCTTCCTTGACTCCACCGTCTATTTGAATCAATGTAGACAATCCTCTATCCTCAATTATTCTTCGAAGGACTTTGATTTTAGATAAACTGTTTGAAATAAATTTCTGCCCCCCAAATCCCGGATTTACACTCATTATCAACACAAAGTCTACATATTCAAGGGCCCAATCGATTGATGAAAGGGGTGTTGACGGATTCAACACAATACCTGGAGATAGACCGACTTCTTTTATCATCTGAATTGTTCTATTCAAGTGTGTACAGGTCTCTACATGAGCGGAAATCATTGTGGCGCCGGCATCGACAAAATCCTGAATAAAAAACTCAGGATTTTCAATCATCAAGTGAACGTCAATAGGGAGTGATGTTACACGTTTTACAGCCTTAACGATGGCAGGCCCCATGGTTATGTTAGGTACAAAGTGGCCGTCCATAACATCCACATGTATCCAATCCGCCCCTGCCTCTTCAACAGACTTTATTTCATCTCCCAGCTTTGAAAAATCTGCCGACAGTATTGATGGTGCAATAATTTTCATAATAATATCTCCATTTATTCCTTTA
>CAZLRK010000033.1:0-28444 GCA_964561845.1 uncultured Desulfobacterales bacterium
TAATAGAATATGTTGCATTCGGATTTACGCTGGGTCAGGAGCCCTGAATTTTAGATTGCCATCGTCTGACTGCACAAGCGAAACCATAACAAAGTAAAAAGCCACTGAGAAAGTCAACATGATTGCGATTTTTCTTTTCATTTTTATACCCTCCTTCATCTTTTAGGCTATACCTCAAACCACCACCGCTCAGCACATCTGTGTCCGTCCATCTCCCAATTGCCCGCCGGCTCCACGAATTTAACGTTCTTGTTCGCAGCCTCAATCCAGTTTCCAAACGCCGGTATTACGACACTGCCCTCGTCACGCACAATTCTTTGCATTTCCACATACATCTCTCTCCGTTTATTTTCATCAAGCTCTGACCGGGCTTCTTTTAGCAGCTTGTTGAACCGATCGTGTTTCCATAAGGTGTCGTTCCAGGCTGCGTTCTCCGCGTATGCGGTAGAGAACATCCAATCCGGGGTTGCCCGGCCACTCCAGTAACACATACACCATGGTTTTTTAATCCATACATTACTCCAGTAACCATCACTTGGCTCCACGACTACCTCTATCTTGATACCGGCCCTGGCAGCGTGTTCCCTGTAAAGAACGGCGGCATCAACGGCCCCCTCGAACGCGGCGTCGGCGGCATGGAGTTTGAACACGTAATTGGACAATCCTGACTTCTTCATATGGAATTTGGCCTTGTCAGGGTCGTATTTCCTCTGTGGTAATTCCGAAGCATAATATTTCTGCGCTGGAGCTATTGGATGATCATTGCCTACCGTGCCGTAACCTCGTAAAATTGTTTTTACTAAATGTTCGCGATCAATGGCATATTTTAATGCCAGCTTGACGTCTGTTATAGGGCTCCCTGTCCGTGAGCATCGGAATTGAATAATGCTTCATTCCTGTGACGTTTAAGATCTGAATATTTTTTGTTCTTTGCAGCAAATGGGTGAGTTTCAGCTCAAAACGGTTCATTGCGTCGATTTGTTTTGTCTCCAGGGCAACGACTCTGGATGTAACATTTGCAATACCGGTGGTTTCCACCTCATCAAAGTGGGCACGTCCTTTTTTCCAATAATTTGGATTACGTTTGGTTAAGGATCTGTAGCCAGGTACATGACTGTCCAATATATAACCGCCTGTGCCGATACCTTTTTCCCAATCGGCTCCCTTTGTACCGGCAGGTATGATTGCTAAGTGGTAATCACTCATGATATACGGAAAACTTGCGTTGCCTTCCTGCAAAGTAAATATCACCGTTTTCTTGCCGGCTGCCTTTATGTCTTTGATAGGATCAGCAATTCCCTTTGCGGCGGATTTGGAGTCTTTTCCTCTATGATGATTGATGGAAAACACCACGTCTTCAGCATCCAGGGTTTTTCCGTTGTGAAATTCTACGTCCTTACGTAGCTTGAAAGTCCATTGAGCGGCATCGGGTGTGGATTCCCAGGTTTCGGCCAGTTCAGGAATGAGGTTACCCTTATGGTCAATTTCGACCAGACAATTCCTGATTTGCCAATTGATATTCATGGGCATTGCGTCTGCGATGGTTGCGGGATCTAAAGAATCGGTTGTTGAGCCTCCGGCCATGCCGAGTCTGAGACGTCCTCCTGTTTTGGGTTTAGCTGCATGCGCTGGAGACGTGAAAAATGCGGGCGATAAAGCGGCCGTGATTCCTAGAGCAGAAAGGCGGGTTAAAAAGTCACGGCGAGAAATTTTGCCTTGTGCCAGTAGGTGTTCAAGTGTTTTTCGGTCTGCCATGATACACCCCCAATTTTTAAACGGTTAATAATTAATTCATTTATTAATTCCTTTTAGCAATAATAATGCCAATACTATAAAAATTTATAAAAATAAAATTATAACAGTCAGTTAGAGTTTAATAAATACCCCAACATATTCTATAAGGTGATGCAAGAAAGACTCTCAAGAATGGCAAAAATGGTGTACAGTTGTGGATAAAAAGGGCTTAAGCAATGTGATTGAAATGGCGTGACAGGAAAGTGACGCTTATTTGGACATCATACCATGATGTTTCAGTTTGCGAGCAACGCTCGATTGGCTCAGGTTTAAATGCTTGGCAATCTCCCTTGTAGAACGATATTGCGTCAACGCTTCAGCCAATATAGCTTTTTCTACGCCTTGTAATTGATTTTTCAGACTCTTGGCACTTTCACCATGTCTAGCTGGGGGGGTGGGTTTTTCGAGCTTTAGCTCAAGGATTGCGTTGATGATGGATTTTTCGAGCACATCTTTTTCACTCATTAAAACCGCACTATTGATGATGTTTTTCAGCTCTCGGATGTTCCCTGGAAAATGATATGAAAGGAGCATTTTTAATGCTTGCGGTGAAAAATATTTTTTTAACCCATAAGTATGATTGTACATATTTAAAAAATGATGTGCCAATTTGAAAATATCTTCATGACGTTCTCGAAGTGGTGGTAGGCGAAGATTGACAGAATTGAGTCTGTAAAACAGATCCTCTCGAAATTTGCCTCGATTTACAAGTTTTTTTAGATCTCTGTTCGTCGCCGCAATGATGATACAGTCTACTTTGATTGGTTTGATTCCACCAATATGATAAATTTCTTGATTATCCCAATATTTCAATAGTTTAACTTGAAGAAAAGGGGGTAGATCTCCAATTTCGTCTAAAAAGAGAGTGCCCTTATGGGCGAGTTCAAAGAGTCCGATTTTTCCTCTCGGATCCGCTCCGGTGAAGGCTCCTTTTTCATAGCCAAACAATTCCGCCTCAATCAGGTTCTCTGGTATCGCCGCACAACTGATTTCGATAAAAGGCTTCGTTTTACGAATGCCATTGTTGTGAATGAATTTGGCTAACAGGTTTTTTCCCGTTCCGGATTCTCCTAAAATCAGTATGTTGGACACGCCCAATTTGGCGAATTTATGGCCGGTCTTTAACACTTGGCGAATTTTCTCACTTGCGGCGACGATCGATTGCTCTTTCAAATTCGCCATACTTAGTTCAGCCAGAGTATCTTTATATTTTTCGGTTACGAGACGTGTTGCCTCCAGTTTTGCTTTTAGATTAATCAGCTGGGTCATATCACGGTCATTCACGATAATCATATCAATGTTACCATCTTCACCAAACACCGGTGTACCGGTTGATAGAACTTCTTTTCCTGTAGGTTTGATAAATATCATTGCGTTAACCTGCCGCTTCGTTGCAAGCACTTCCTGTGTCACCGATTTATCCATAATCCCATTTTCAATAAGATCATGAACATTTTTCCCAACAAAATCAGATGCCCTAAGTCCGGTAGTTTTTGCTGAGGCTTCATTACAAGCAATAATATTACCTTTCCTATCGCTAATGCTGAGGCCATCCGTTGAAACCCGAAAGAGGGCTTTTAATATTTTATTAAACTGATCGGAGACTATCTTACTTTCCCGATAGGTTTCAAACTGTTGTGTTTCCTCAACATTTCGTAAGAATTTGTCAACAGAACCGTGGCGCGCGTTGGATTCCTTTTGAGCACGATTTAATGGCAACTTTCCGGCGATTTTTTGATTTCGGATCCGTGAAGCACGATAAGGTGTCATCTTATCCTGGAATTGGCGACCGGCTTTTTCCTCGATTAGTTTCCCGTTTTTCCTGAAGAGAATATAATAAACTTTTTCTTTTGTACCTTTTTCTAAACCGCGACCGTTAATGTAATAGACACCCGGGTATTTTGTTTTGCATCTTTCCTGTTTTGGCATTTTTACTCCCAATCCCAAATTTATTTATGTTGGGGGCAATTATTTCATTTCAACCACAGTTAACTGAAAGTTTAAATCCCCAACTATTTCCCCAACTTTTTAATGTATAGTACGCTAAAAAATCAAGAAAAAAAATGAAAATGTTATTCCGGTCAGAATAACAGGATTTTGTGATTAGAAAAATGTAATTTTATAAAATGTATTGTTAATATATGAACGCCAGCACTTATAAAAGTCAATATCACAAGTTATTTTTTAGAGAATTATTTTATCGATACGTTGGAGATGGATGAAACCACTTCGCGATAGCTTTCCCACCCTAAATTTTTAACTAAAACTTACGATACTGGATGCCTCCACATATAGCGGTTTTTGACATCAAATATTTCGGTTTCCCCCACGACCCGAAAACCGAACCGTTCATAAAATCGGACATTCTTGTATGTATCTGTTTCCAGGTATGCCGGTGATAAACATGCATCCACTTCTTGACAGAAACGATTTAAAAGTTTTGTGCCAATTCATTTTAGTCTTAAGCAAGCAGCCAAATCATCAAACCCAAACTGATGTTTCCTAACCGAAATCACAAATCCGATGCTTACATTAATATAAGAAAAATCCTCAGATTGCAAGCCAGGTTTTGAAGCAACTATTTTGGCTCAGAATCTTTGTACAATTTTTTATGTAAACCTGTAATATATTCAGCATTTATATTTAACATCATCGCTCGAACAGAATCTACAGAGATAATTCGTTGATATTAAGCCTATTTAAGAGACAAGTTTAAATTTACCGTTGATGGATAAAAGTATGTGTTGAATATTTTTAATTTATCTATATAATGCCCAGGGTGATGGGTTCGCTACAGGAGGGTGGCAGATAACCTTGACAGTTACACGATCTTGCTATTTCTAATTGTTTTCAAAAGGCTATATTAATACTATTTTTCGTGTTTTTGTAATTTCGTGCTTTCGTGATAAATTTCTTTTGTATGGTTCAGGTTTAAAGAGGATGCTATGGACATCAAACAGATGGCAATGCAGGCCAAAAAAGCAAATGTTCTTTTATCGGCAATCGATAGCAAAATAAAAGACAGGGCTCTTATGGGCATCGCTCAAGCATTAATTAGCAATCAAAAAGAGATAGAGATGTCAAACCAAATAGATCTAAAAAGGGCTGAGGAGGAAAATCTATCCACCCCTTTATTAAAGCGCTTAAAATTTGATAAAACAAAAATCACAGAAGTTTGCGAGGGTTTGGGAAGTCTGAACCGCCTTGCCGATCCCGCAGGTGTAACATTGAGCGCCATCGAACTGGACAAGGGACTCGAACTTTACAAGGTGAGCTGCCCCATAGGCGTGATTGGTGTCATATTTGAATCCAGACCCGATGCCCTGGTACAGATATCCTCTCTTTGCCTGAAAAGTGGAAACGCAGTTTTGCTAAAAGGCGGTAAGGAAGCTGCCAACACCAATAAAGTATTGGCCGATATTATTTCAAAGGCAACTGTTCAGGCTGGGATTCCAAAGGGCTGGCTGGGATTTATGGAAACCCGAACGGATGTTCGGGAAATGCTCGAAATGGATCAATTCATCGATTTAATTGTTCCCAGGGGAAGTAACGCTTTTGTGAAGTACATTATGGATAATACCAACATTCCGGTTCTGGGACATGCCGACGGTATTTGCCATGTGTATATCGACCGAGAGGCAGATATGAATATGGCAGTTGAAATCACGCTGGACAGCAAGTGCCAATATGTTTCGGTGTGCAATGCTGCTGAGACCCTGTTGGTCCATAAGGATATAGCTGAAACCTTTCTGCCGAGAATTAAAGCAGGGCTTGAGAAAAACAATGTGGAAATACGCGGATGCGAACGGACTGCCAGGATCATTAAGGTTATACCGGCAACGGAAGAGGACTGGAAAACGGAATACCTGGATTTAATTATATCCATAAAAATAGTAGACACCCTGGGAGAGGCGATTGTTCACATTAACCATTATGGCTCCGGGCATACCGACGTAATTGTTAGTGAAGACAGAGATAGAGGAAATAAATTTTTGGACCTGGTGGATTCTGCTGATGTGTTTCTAAACTGCAGCAGCAGATTCAGCGATGGGTTCCGGTACGGTCTTGGCGCCGAAGTCGGAATAAGCACCAACAAAATTCACGCAAGGGGACCTGTGGGCCTGGAGGGTCTTATGATTTATAAATGGCGGCTGAAAGGCAACGGTCACGTGGTTGCAGACTATGCAGGTCAGGATGCAAAGTCCTTTACCCATATTAGAATGAATAAGGAGTTCATGTGAAAATTGATCGCAAACCATATTTCAAGGGGACCAAAAGAGCCGTTATTAAAATCGGCAGCGGTGTGCTGACACGAAAGAACGGCCTGAACCTGAATGTAATAGATGATCTGGCAACCGAAATTTGTTGGCTCCGTAAAAAGGGAATAGAAATCATCCTGGTCTCATCCGGCGCGATCGCAGCCGGTCTGAAAAAGGCCGGTCTGTCAAAACGCCCTGCATCCCTGTCCCAAATGCAGGCTCTGGCTGCCATGGGTCAGAGCAACCTGATAATGTTTTATGAGGAAGCCTTTTCAAGGCATGGCGCCAAAGTCGCACAAATTCTACTCACAAGGGATGATCTTACTCATAGACGGCGATACCTCAATGCAAGAAACACCCTTTTTACATTACTATCCTGGCAGATTATCCCCATTATCAACGAAAACGACACCGTTGTGGCGGATGAGATCAAATTTGGCGACAATGATAATCTCGGCGCAATGGTAACAAACCTGACGGAATCTCAATTTCTGGTGAACCTGACAAATATCGATGGTCTATATGATAAAGATCCAAGAAGCCATGTTGACGCTCGATTAATTAGCGTTGTAGAAAAAGTTGATCGGCAAATAACCAGAACTGCCAATACAATTCCCGGATTTTTAGGAACAGGCGGGATGGCAAGCAAAATAACCTCAGCCAAAAATGTTGCCTCGGGAGGTGTCCCCAGCATTATCGCCAATGGCTTGAAGCCGAATATTCTAAAGGAAATTTTTTCCGGTAAAGATAGAGGAACATTTTTTCTTCCTGATAAAATATCTTTAAACAGTAAAAAACAGTGGATCGCATACACCAAATCTCCCAAGGGAGAAATTGTTATTGATGAGGGTGCGGAAAAGGCTTTAATGGGAAATGGTAAAAGCCTGCTGCCTTCTGGCATAAACTCGGTTAGGGGTACGTTTAGTATGGGGGATTCTATTTTCATTCAGAATCAGAAAGGCAACAACATCGCTGTCGGTATGGTAAATTATAATTCAGGTGATTTGCTGAAAATTATGGGAGCAAAGACCTTTGAAATCGAATCCATTCTTGGGTACAGGCACGATGATGAAGTTGTTCATAGAGATAATCTTGTTCTTGAATCACAGTTAGACAACTTATAATAATCATCCCGAAATGTCCAATGTCAGGGCTGATCCCGGTTTCCGCCGGTTTCCGATTTTTCATATTCAATAAAGTCAATTCCTTTCTTCCTCATGTACTCACGAATTCTACGGGCATGGTCTTTGTCGTCCTTGTTTAATTTCTTGAATAATTTCAAGGCCGGAATATCGGTTTCTTTTTCCATAGCATGTTGAAAATGAACTTCCCCTGCCGATTCCTCAAGTTTGATGGCAAGGTTAAAAGCAGATTCTCTCGTAGGCGGATTCTCTTTATGTTCTTTTATTATCAGCTTCAGTTCTTTATTTGTTTGAATGAGAGTTTCTAATTTTGTATCAACAATCTGAGTTGGAAACAAACCGAGTTGAATAAATGCATCCCTTCCGCTTTTGAGAATGGCGGCATGATTTTTTTCTTCTATAGCAAGTTTCCACCAAAAATCGAAGTCTTTTGAAAATAAGTTAGAAAAATTCAAGTAAAGGTCGGCAACATTAAGCTCTAGCTTAATAGCTTCCTCTACGAGTTGTGACAGATTATTATCCATTTTTATCTCTCCATTGTATTTAAATGCTTACACCTGCCATCATCAAGCCGATTTGGTCAATTTTTTCAGTATCGGAGGTATGAAATGTATCTATTATTTGACCTTCGAACATGACGGCTATTCTGTCTGCCAAAGCCAGAGCTTCCGTGAGATCGCCGGTGATAAGCAATATCCCGGCCCTATCCCTTGCTTTTAACAGCAAATTCCAGACGTCCTCTGTGGCAGCGATATCCAAACCCTGGGTAGGTTGTTCCGCCACAATCAATCTTGGTCTGCGGTAAAATTCACGAGCCAGTACCATCTTCTGGAGGTTACCGCCTGAAAGTTGACGTGCCTGAACTCTAACATCCGCCGGCTGGATACCGAAGTCTTTTATTAATCCTTTTATCTTTTTTTTCGCTTCACTTTTTTTTAGCCATGGACCCGTTGAAAATCCTTCGCGGGTTGTTAAAAGGAAATTATCCACAAGGTCAAGACACATACAAGTTGCCAGACCCTGACGGTTTTCCGGCATATAGGATAAAGAATTGTCCCACGATCTCCTGGAATAAAATTGATTCCAGGGCTGGCCAAGAATAACAACATCTCCTTGTTGAGGAATTCGAAGGCCGCAGATAGTTTCCACCAGTGGTTTTTGACCGTTTCCTGAAACACCGACAATTGCCAAAATCTCACCCTGTCGGACTTCAAGGTTGATATCTTTTAACAAGTCGCCACATAGATCCCGGGCTCTGAGCACAATCTGTTTGGGCTCCACGTGTTGTTTTTCAATCTGCAGCATGATTTCACGGCCTACCATAAGTCTTGCCAGTTCAGATTTGGATATATCATCATCTGCATCAAGGGCGTCAACAACTTGACCATGGCGTATCACAACGATATCATCTGCGATTTCCAGGACCTCATCAAGTTTATGGCTTATAAAAACAATGGCTTTGCCCTGACATGCCATATGTTTGAGCGCCTCGAAAAGCTGGGTGGCTTCCTGGGGTGTAAGAACGGCTGTAGGTTCGTCAAAAATAAGAAACTGACTTTGGCGCTGCAAAAGTTTCAGTATCTCAACCCGCTGTTTTTCGCCCATGGATAAATCACATATCCGTGCGCAAGGATCGATATCAAGCCCGTACCGACTAGCCAAATCTTTAACCAGTTGTTCCATTTGTTTTGGTGTTAGAAAAAAACCTTCTTCCTGCCCGAGCATTAGGTTTTCGGCAACCGTCATGGCCTCTACCAGCATAAAGTGCTGATAAACCATGCCAATCCCGGCTTTTATGGCAGCCTTGGTGGAAGAGAACTTAACCGGTTTCCCGTTGAGGCAAATCCTTCCACGGTCGGGTTGGAGTTGACCGGCAAGGATGCCCATTAAAGTGCTTTTGCCTGCGCCATTTTCTCCCAGCAGCGCCTTTATCTTGCCTGAATAAATGTCCAGGCAGATTTCCTTGTTGGCTTGAATCGGCCCAAATGATTTGCTGATATTTTCCAGACGGATATATGGTGTGGTGTTATCGATCATCAAGCTTCCTGTTTTTGGCCGATTAAGGGTTGGATAAATTGCGATTCCGTATCCCAAGGAAAAAGAATCCAGGTGTCCTGACTAACTTCCGTGATAAAGGTATCGACCAGAGGTTTGCCTGCAGGTTTGGCATAGACGGAGGCAAAATGAGCCTTGGGAAGCATTTCTCTAACAACCTTAGCTGTTCTGCCTGTATCAACCAGATCGTCGATTATAAGCCAACCTTCATCATCGCCCTTTATATTTTTAAGAATTCCGACTTCTCCTTTCCGGTCCTGCCAGTCGTAACTGGAAACGCAGACAGTATCCACCAGGTAAATATCAAGTTCACGGGCAACAATCGCTGAAGGGACAAGGCCGCCACGAGTTATCGCAATAATCCCTTTAAAAAAATCCATATCCAGCAGCCGCCAGGCCAGTGCCCTGGAATCCCGGTGTAACTGACCCCAGGAGATGGGGTAAGTTTTAGTATAGTTATGATTCATTATAAAAAAATTTCCTTTCGTAATATTTTAGTTGTTTGAAAACTAAGCCACTTCAAAGGTAATTAAATTTTAAATCGTGTAAAACTCGCGCATAAGTGAGTGTAAAGAAAGAACAGTGCATGTCTTTTTAATAAAACAGCTTTGCTATAAATGTCGATTAGCCATTAAAACAGATAATGCAAGCCCCTGTTCTTTCTTAACGCTCACTAATACGCTCAGACAGTTACACGATTAAAAATTAAACAACCTTTGAAGTTTGCTATTTCTAATTGTTTTCAGAAAGCTAAATTAATACTTCCTTTCTACTCAGATGGTTCAATATTTATAGCCAACGCTGCAGGTGCTTCGGTTCCTTTACCTTTCCATGAAGAAAAAACCAGAACGATGACGGTCAAACAATAAGGGAGCATCAGCAGCAGGGAAGAAGGGATATGGGTACCGGAGGCCTGCAACCTTAATTGAAACGCCATAACGCCGCCAAAAAGATAAGCGCCGATAATGGCGCGATCAGGATGCCAGAAGGCAAAGATGACAAGAGCGACGGCTATCCAGCCTCGGCCGGCCGACAGGCCATTTGTCCACAAGTGCGTATATGCTAAAGAAAGGTAAGCGCCTCCTAATCCGATCAAATAACCTCCCACAAGTACACCAGCCCATCGGTAACCTATAACTCTAAGCCCGGTTGCCGAGGCCGCCTTGGGATATTCACCAACCGCACGCATTCCAAGACCCCATCGGGTATATCTATAAAAAATCCACATTAACGGCGGGATTAGATAAGAGACATAAACTAATGGATCATGACTAAAAAAAATAGAACCCAACAGGGGGATTTTAGATAGAATAGGAACCGGCATTAGAGTATATCCCGGCGCTGTTTGCCCGATAAAAGGTGTTCCCAGATAGTCGGCAAGGCCCGCTCCAAAAATTGTCAGCGCCAGACCGGAAACTATCTGGTTACCCTGAAATCCCAAACAAACCATCCCGTGTATACCGGCCAGAAGAGCACCCGCGCACCCGCCCATTAAAAACCCCAGAATCGGGCTTCCGGTAAACTTAGCTGTAACAAAGGCTGCCAGGGCGCCAAACATCATAATTCCCTCGACCCCTAAATTCAGGATACCGGATTTCTCGGTAAATATTTCACCCAGTGTGGCATATAAAATAGGGGTTCCAGACTGCACGGCGGCCGCAAGTAACGGTAGCAGTAGTTTCAGCTCCATGGTTTTTTCCTTAACTCAATACGATAATCGATAAAGAAGCTGCCGGCCAGAACTGTAAGCAAAATAAGCCCTTCCATGATCCCACCAAAGGCAGCCGGTACCTGGAGATCAAGCTGTAGATTTTCCAAGCCGACTCTTAACCCGGCCAGAAGAAAAGACGAAATGCCGATATAGATGGGGTTGAGTCTGGCCAGCCAGGCAACCACAATGGCCGTATATCCATATCCGACAACAATGCTGGGTTGAAGGCGGTTGATTGTGGCAGATGCCTCAAGGAAACCGGCCCATCCTGCCAGTGCGCCGCTAAGGATCATGACCAACATCACCAAACGGTTGTAAGGTAGACCTGCATATCTGGCTGCTCTAACATTCTCACCGCTGGCCTTGAGTTCATAACCAATGCGGGTAAAGCGGAAAAAGACCCAAATACCAATACCGGAAAATACGCATAGGATGATGCCCCAGTTTAAGTCTGTATTCCCTATTTTGCCTACGATTGCCGAGGGCGAAAATTCCCGGGTCATGGGGAACCCGAAACTGATGGGATCTTTCCATGGACCATAAACCAGATAATCTAGAAAGAGAATCGCCAGATAGTTAAACATCAATGTGACGATAATTTCATTGGCCCGCATGTATAGTTTTAAAACAGCCGGGATAAGGCCCCATATACCACCAGCAATAATTGCCATTATAAGCATAGCAGGAAGAATCAGATACCAGGGCAGACCGGGAAACCTGAGCGCAACCCAGGTGGCGCCTATGGCCCCCAAAGCATACTGCCCCTCTGCTCCGATGTTCCAAACCTGTAGTCGAAAAGCTATTGCAACACCGAGCGAACAAAGAAAAATAGGCACAGCTTTGATTAAGCAGTCTTGAATAGCCCACAAAGAACCAAAGGCGCCTTTAAATAACAGGGCTATGGCGGTCATGGGAGGTTTGTTTTGCAGAGCCAGCATGACCGCGCTCAATGCAAGTGAAAGGGTCAGAGCACTAAATAAAATTAGAAAGGAACTCCAGATAAGCGGCTCCTGTCTCTTATTAATTTTAATTCTAAGCATTAATCTCTTAATAATATATAGAAACCCACGTCCTTTGGGCGTAATCAGAATCAATCTAAAAATACGTTGAATTGGGCAAAGGTGTTTGTCACCCTATGAAGCATAAGCGATAACTTAACAATTAATTATTAATAATTGAATATTGATTATTTTTTCCTTAATTAATAATTAATAATCAATTGCTAATTGTGAATCGTTAATGTCTTTTTGTTTAAGTTAGTGCCACCCTATGGGGACCATCAAAGCCAGGTCCTCTGGGCCAGGATTCTTTACTGTGTTGTTCCGATGACTCCCTCAATAAACCACGTCATTCCCAATAATTCCTTATCAGAAGCGGCTTTACCTTTGGAGATGCGAATCTTTCCGGCCTGGTCTTTTATAGGGCCGACAAACACTTTGGCCTTTCCGGAGGCAATTTTGTTCTTTTTGTCCAGAACACGTTTTTGAACCGCTTTGGGAACCATACTTCCCATGGGGCTGATATCCACGATTCCTCGGTCGAGACCATACCAGTAGGCCTTACTTTTCCAGGTGCCCTGTTGGACTTTTTCTACAATTTCCTTGTAAAAAGGGCCCCAGTTCCATATTGGAGCGCATAGATGGGCTTTGGGGGCAAAATGAGACATGTCGGAATTATATCCGACGGAGTAGACACCTCTTTCCTGGGCGGCTTCCTGAGCGCTCGGGGAATCCTGATGCTGAGTAATAACATCTGCTCCCACATCCAGGAGGCTTTTTGCAGCTTCTTTTTCGGTGGCAGGGTCATACCACGTTTTTGTCCAGACTACCCGGACCTTAACATCAGGATTTGCAGACTGTGCGCCGAGCGCAAAGGCGTTTATGCCGCGGATTACTTCAGGGATTGGAAATGCTGCCACATAACCCAAAGTGTTGGTTTTCGTCATGGCTCCTGCAACCATTCCGGATAGATATCTGGCCTGATACATCCGTCCAAAATAATTACCCATATTTTTAGCTGTTTTAAACCCGGAGCAGTGCATGAACACAATCTTGGGGAACTGTTTAGCAACCTTGAGCATGGGGTCCATGTAGCCGTAACTGGTGGCAAAAACCAAGTCGTATTTTTTCCTGGCCATATTTAACATGACCCGCTCGGAATCGGGTCCTTCAGGCACAGCTTCAACAAACGAAGTCTTTACCCCATCCATGACATCAATATATTTTCTCCCCTGGTCATGGGCATATGACCATCCCGCGTCGCCAATTGGAGAAACATAAACAAATCCGACCTTTATGGGAGTATCTGCCGCTAAAGCCAAGCTCCCGAAAAAAATAAAAAATAGAATCCAAAAAAACATTACCTTGCGCATAATTTCCTCCTTATTAATATTTAGAATATCGAACACTTATATAATCCATTCCTTTGAATTTATTTCCGGAAAAGGATACATCATTTATACGCAAACGAATATAAAGAAAGGCCTTGAAAGTGTCAAATAAAAATAAATTATCGCTCAAAGGAATTTTCATTTCGCATTCGATCGCTTGGGGTTCACGCAAAAATAAGCTAACAATTATAGCGTTCAGATTTAGGTTAGGTTTAGTAGATCCGATTGAGTAAAACCACAGGGATAGTCGCTCTAATTCGAGGATTTTGCGAAGGAGAATCTGCTAAAGATAGCCTGAATTTGAGATGTCCAGCCAAGATAGGCGGGATTAAGTTATTTTTGCGTGAGCCTTTAGTTGGGTATCTATTTTTACTTGACCATACTACACCAAAGAGATAGTGAAAACTAGGAGTTATTTTCAGTCGGTGGAGCAAAAGGTTATGTAATGCTAAACAAGCGCCAACAATTCGGCAAGGAGAGTGAATCCGTAGCCGTTAAGTACTTGAAAAAACATGGATACAAGATCCTTGAGCAAAATTATCGCACAAAACTGGGTGAAATCGATATAGTTGCAAAGGATAGGGGTACCATTGCTTTTATTGAGGTTAAAGCCAGAAAATCGGGTAATTATGGAAGCCCTAAATGGGCAATAACCCCAAAGAAGAAGCGGAAAATTTCCATGGTTGCATTATACTACCTTAAAGTCACTGACCAAAGTTATGCAAAAGCAAGATTTGATGTAGTGACCATAAGCTCAATTTATGACGGCCCCAGGATAGAGGTAATTAAAAATGCTTTTGAACTTGCTTATCCATAGCCTGGATGTGTCGAGAGCAGCAGGAAAATATATAGTTATTTTTAAAGGGTAAATTATTTTGCCGTTAAAACATAATAATAAACCGGGCGAACTTTATGTTGTTGCAACGCCCATAGGCAACAGGGAAGATATTACTTTAAGGGCGCTTAAGATCCTTGAAGAGGTCAATTTTGTTGTAGCGGAAGATACTCGACATACGGGTAGACTTCTTGCGCATCATAAGGTAAAATGTAGTCTTATTTCCTATCACGAGCACAATGAAACGAAGCGTACCTCGGAGTTGTTAAAAAAACTCATTCAGGGTTTCTCAATGGCGGTTGTATCCAACGCCGGAACACCGTCCGTGTCTGATCCAGGGTACCGTCTTGTAAAAACAGCAATAGAGAACGATATAAAGGTTATCCCTATACCCGGTGTTTCAGCTGCAATTACTGCTCTCAGTGTAGCAGGGCTTCCCACCGATTCCTTTATTTTTATGGGGTTTCTTGCAAGGAAAAAGGGAAAACGCCTAAAACAGTTGTCCGAACTTGCCAATGAAAACAGAACTATTGTATTTTATGAATCACCAAGGCGCATTTTGACCCTTATTGAGGAAATCATGGCTATCATGGATGACAGGTTCGGAGTCCTTTCCAGGGAGATGACCAAACTTCATGAAGAGTTTATTAGGGGAAATTTGTCTGAAATTCTTAGCGACCTGCAGCAACGCCCGGACATAAAAGGAGAATGCACCCTTCTTGTTATGGGGCGTGAAGAAGATGAAGTTTCAATGGAGACCATAAGAAGCGAGATAAAAAAAGAGCTTGAATTGACAGGAAACAAGCCTTCCAGTATTGCAAAAGAGCTGTCAAAAAAATACAAAATATCTAAAAACAGGGTATATGAAGAGGTGCTACGGGCTCACGCTAAAATAAGTTAACACCTCTCGCAAAAACATATTTCCTTATTCACAATGTGAGCTAAGTATTTAATTGATCTCTGTTTAAGGAAAGATAATTGATATGAATAGTCTTGATGCCATTTTTTCTCCACAATCCGTTGCGGTTATCGGAGCCTCAAGAACACCCGGAAAAGTGGGACATGATATATTTGCAAATATATTAAAAGGGGGCTATCAGGGCACACTTTATCCGGTAAATCCTACTGCCAGATCAATCTTAAGCGTAAAAGCTTATTCAACTATTCTTGATATTCCTGATAATGTGGATCTTGCAATATTAATTCTTCCACCGGAACTTTCGCTCAGAGCCGTTGAAGAAGCAATCGAAAAGGGTGTGAAGGGCGTTGTGATTGTCTCTGCTGGTTTTCGAGAGGTAGGAGAGAAAGGACTTGAAATAGAAAACAAGATTGTTTCGCTTTGCAAAAATGCGGGGATTCGTGTTGTCGGTCCAAATTGCTTAGGCGTTATTAATCCGCTTCCTGCGGTAAGTCTAAATGCCAGTTTTTCCACGAGGATGCCCTCGTCCGGGAATATATCATTTATTTCTCAAAGCGGGGCGCTATGTACGGCGGTACTTGATTTCGCAGCAGACAGAGATTTCGGTTTTTCTAAGTTCATTTCCATAGGAAATAAGGCGGATGTGGATGAGCTTGATCTCTTACATTATCTACACGAAGATATGGACACCGAAGTTATACTGATTTATCTGGAAGAACTTAAAAAAGGAACCGAGTTTATTAATGCGGTAAAAGAGATCACCTGCGGTGACAGACCGACGCCTGTTTTAGCAATAAAATCCGGAAGAACAAGCGCAGGCGCTCTGGCAGCGGCGTCTCATACGGGCGCCCTGGCAGGCACGGAAGCGGTATACGATGCAATTTTTCAGCAGGCCGGCATTATCCGTGTTGATTCAATTGACGAGCTTTTCGATTTTGCAAGTGCTTTTGCTTATAAAAATGAAAGTGAGCTTGGAAAACTAAGACGGAAGGTTCCAAACGGAAACAGGATTGCCATTGTCACCAATGCCGGAGGTCCCGGAATTGTTGCAACCGATATGACGGTGTCATCCGACCTCAGGCTTGCTAAATTTCATGAGGAAACTATTGAAGCCCTTTCCAGCCACCTTCCAATGACTGCAAATCTTCATAATCCGGTGGATGTTATCGGAGATGCCGCACAGGATCGATATGAAAATGCTCTTGCGGCTGTTATAAGGGACGAGAGCGTCGATGGCGCTCTTGTGATCCTTACACCCCAATCAATGACCAATGTTCTCGCCACGGCAGAAGCCATTGCCCGAATAGCAAGGCGTTCCACAAAACCAATTCTATGCTGCTTTATGGGAGTCATTGATGTCTCTTCAGGTGTAAAATATCTTCAAGAGCATGGCATTCCGGTTTTCAAGTTTCCGGAAAATGCGGCAAAGGCCTATGGGGCGCTTTATAAATATGCCAGCTGGTTAAATCGACAACACCTTGCCCAGTTTACCCTTTCCCATGATAACGGGCAGGCCGCAAAAATAATCGAAAATAGTCTTGATGAGGGCAAGACCCTTCTGGGTGAAGTGGATGGTATCGAGCTGCTCAAATGTTATGGATTTAATGTTTTACCTACAAAACTTGCTAAAAATGAAGATGCTGCTGCCGATATTGCAGAAGATATGACTTTTCCGGTGGTTATGAAAATTGTATCTCCGCAAATTTCACACAAGTCAGATGCAGGAGGTGTTGTTCTGGGGCTCGAAAGCAGAGAAAGCGTAAAAAGCGCATTTAAAGAAATTGTTGCACGGGCAAAAAAATTTAATCCGGATGCAGAGATCGAGGGGGTTCTGGTTCAAAAAATGGCAATGGAGGGTACTGAAGTTATCCTTGGCATGAATCGTTATCCTCATTTCGGGCCCCTGCTTGCTTGCGGGCTTGGTGGAATATTCGTTGAACTTTTTGAAGATGTGGTGTTTCGTCTTGCTCCCACAGGCAGGAACGAAGCCCGTAGAATGATAATGAGCATTAAAGGATACAAGATATTTAAAGGATTCAGAGGACGACCAATGGCTGATATTGAAGTGCTTGAGAAATCCATAGTAAGCCTTTCAGATATGGTAATTAATCACCCGGAAATAAAAGAGATGGATATAAATCCGCTTCTTGTTCACGAAAAAGGAAAAGGGGCTACAGTGGCTGATTGCAGGATAATCCTTAGGGGATAATAAAATTTCCTTCTATTCTTCCTTTTTTAAGTTGATCTTTATGCATACTTGACATCGTGAGGTTTTTTGGAGTGATTTTAATTGGTTGAAAACATTGAATATCGAATATCGAACAAGGAACCGCAGAATGATGAAGTGTTTACTTCGACATTCGATATTCCTTGTTCTACATTCTGCGGTTTAAAAATATTATTTTAAACCATTTAATTACATGCCCCTGTGCTAAGTGTGCCTTAAAGTCCGTTCATAAGGGGGAGGGATTTTAGAGTTTTCGTTCAGACATTAATTAGAACTATTTGGCTTCAAAGGATGTTTAATTTTGAACACTATATATCCGGTCATACTTTCTGTTCCTAAAAATAAGATGAATCTGATTGGCAAAAAGAAGGTTAAATATCTCAGCAAATACGCAAGAGATGCCATTCAAATGTCTGCAAAAAAAAGCCGTGTTGATTTAAGTGTACTAACAAAGGATGAAAATGGTGTTCCCAGGCCTTTTAATGGAATTTACTGGACTCTTACACATAAGAGCGAATATGTGGGTGGTGTGGTTGCATCGGAAAAAATTGGTATCGATCTAGAAAAGATCAAATCATGTTCAAAAGCACTTTTCAGAAAAGTTGCGGATAAGAATGAATGGGACCTTATCAATCCTTTGAAAAATGACCCTTTACATTTTTTCCGGTACTGGACTTCAAAGGAAGCGGTATTAAAAGCCGTGGGAACGGGTTTTAAAGATATTTCAAAATGCAAAATCATCCAAGTCGTTGATGACTACAATCTTATCGTAGATTACATGGATATTAAATGGCGCGTAGAACACTTTCTTTTTAAAGACCATATTGCATCTGTAGTAAAGAATAAATATAATATTAAATGGACGATATTGTAAAGATATGAATATGCCTATTGATTCTAATATTCTTGGTATAGATATCGGTTCCGTGTCTGTTTCAGTTGTTGAAGTTAGTCCAACCAAAGAAATTCTTAAAACCGCATATAAAGTCCATCACGGGAAACCCGCAAAACTCCTAAAAAATATCCTCAACGAAATCGGCAGGATAGAGGCTTATAAAATCGCGTCAACATCTTCAACGCCATCTATTATAAAAACAGATAAGCATTATGATAATATGGTTTCTGTTATCTATGCCGCACGTCATTTTCATCATAAAATCGGTTCTATTCTTATTGTCGGAGGTGAAAAATTCGGCATTATTCACTTTAATGAAAAGGGAGAATATATCAATTATAGAACGAATACTTCATGCGCAGCGGGCACAGGTAGTTTTTTGGATCAACAGGCACAGAGGCTAAACTTAACCAGTATAGAAGAATTAAGTGAGATCGCTTTCAAAAACAGCGGTTCAATGCCTAAGATTGCTTCCAGGTGTGCTGTATTCGCCAAAACGGATCTTGTTCACGCTCAACAGGCAGGATACTCATTAAGAGAAATATGTGACGGGTTGTGTCATGGTCTATCGAAAAATATTATTGATACGCTTTTTATCACGGACGAGACGAATTCTCCCATTATTTTTACCGGTGGCGTATCAAAGAACATGGCTGTAATTAAACATATACAAGATATTGTGGGGAAAGATGTTGTTAAAGACGAATATTCCCATCTCTATGGTGCAATAGGATCGGCGTTTAATCTTGCAGATGAATTAGCCGACTCCAATCGGTTACCGGCCGGCCCTAAGGATGATGTTGTCATTCATAAAACTAAAAAGAAAAAATATTTCCATGATCCGCTCCAATTGTCATTATCTGAATATCCTGATTTCAGCGGTGTTGAAAAGTATGAATATTCTATAAACGGCTTCGAGGTTTATAATCCGGTTGAGGTTGATATTTATAAGGAACCGGAAGCTTCACTGGAATATGAAGTTTATATGGGGATTGATGTCGGCTCGACAAGTACAAAAGCGGCAATATCGGACAAAAACGGCAATGTTCTGTCAGGATTTTATACAAGAACCGCCGGGAAACCACTGGATGCGCTTCAGCAAATATTTGCGGCAATTGATAACTTTGCCAAAAGAAAAAAGATATCTTTTCAGTTTATGGGAACCGGAACAACCGGCGCAGGAAGGAAATTTATCGGAAAAATAATCGGGGCGGACATTGTAATTGACGAGATTACATCGCATGCACGAGCGGCCTATGAACTCAACCCCGGGACGGACACTATAATTGAAATCGGCGGGCAGGATTCGAAATTTACGACTTTGAAAAATGGAATGGTAACTTTTTCCATAATGAACAATGTATGTGCTGCAGGAACAGGCAGCTTTATAGAAGAGCAAGCGCAGAAACTGCAATGTCATTTATCGGATTATTCATCAAGAACGGAAGGGAAAAGATCTCCGATTTCAAGCGACAGATGCACTGTTTTTATGGAAAGAGATATCAATCATTATCTTTCCGAAGGGTATTCGGTAGATGAAGTGCTTGCATCCGTGCTTCATTCAATAAGAGAAAACTATCTAACCAAAGTTGCAATTGAAAACAGTATCGGCAATGCAATCTCATTTCAGGGGGCTACGGCAAAAAACAAAGCGCTTGTGGCGGCCTTTGAACAGAGGCTTAAAAAACCCATATATGTTTCAAAGTACTGCCATCTTACCGGAGCGCTTGGAGCAGCTCTAATTCTCTCAGACCAGGGTATATCGGAAACCGGATTCAGAGGAATAAAACTTTATCAAAAAAAGATACCCATTAAATCGGAAGTATGTGAAATCTGTACAAATCATTGTAAAATAACACTTGCGGATATTGACGGAGAAAAGGTTGCTTATGGATTTTTATGTGGACGGGATTACGAAACTAAAAAATATGTGAACAATAACATATCGGGTTTTGACTTGATTAAAGAGAGAAAAAAGATCTTTTCATTTAAACCGGGAAAGAATTATGGCGAGGAGTTTACCATTGGTATCCCGGCTGCTCTGCACTTGTATGAAGATCTGCCCATTTGGAAAAAGTTTTTTAAGGAACTTAGTATTAAAATCGTTACCAGTGAGCGATATAAGGAAGCTGTAAAAGAGGGAAAGTATATTGCTGGAGCCGAATTCTGCGCGCCCGTGACCGCTTTGCACGGGCATGTGAAATATCTAAGTGAGAGAGCAGATTATATCTTTTTGCCTTTCTATATTGAAAAGCGGGTTGAAGAAAAAGGAATTAGACGGCAGTATTGCTATTATACGCAATTTTCGCCTTCTCTTGCTTCTACTATCAATATTAAAGAAGGCAAAGGCAAGTTACTAATGCCGCTTGTTAATTATCTATATGGTACTTTTCATGCCAAAGTTCAGCTCTATTTAATGTTAAAATCGATTTCAAAAAACAGCATAAGTTTTTTTGATGTTTCAACAGCATATGATAAAGCCATTGAATTTAAAAAATCATCACTATCAAAATTACGAAATATATACCAAATTGAATTACGGAAAACGGACGATATACACGTGGTGTTTTTGGGAAGACCCTATACAATTCTTTCTGAAGCTATGAACAAAGGAATTGTAGGTATCTTTGCATCACTGGGGATTAAAACTTTTTTTCAGGATATGCTGTCCTATTCAAAGGAAGATGTTAAATCTATTGAACCGCTTCTTAAGGAATTCCATTGGCAGTATGCTTCAAAGATTTTAGAGGCTGCCCAGGTGGTTGCAAAAAACAGTCGTGTATATCCCGTGTTAATAACTTCTTTTAGGTGTTCACCCGATTCTTTTGTAATAGACTATTTTAAAAAAATAATGGAATCCCATGGAAAGCCGTATCTTATTCTGCAACTCGACGAACACGATTCAAGTTTAGGCTATGAGACCCGGATTGAAGCAGCTATTCGCGCTTTTAAAAATCACGATTCTTCTCAAAGTATTAAGGCAACAACGGAATCAATTATATATAAATATTCTCCTATTTCCAAAGGAAAAAAGCATCTATTGGACAAAACGCTTCTTATCCCGAACTGGGACAGGATATCCCAAAGTTTTATTGTCGCCAATCTTCAAAGAGAGGGAATTGATGCCAGGTTGCTGGAAGGAAGTGAAACGAGTATACAAAAAAGTTTACGCCATAACACCGGCCAGTGTACCCCACTGAATATAGTTGCTCAGGAATTTATTGATTATATCGAGAGGCATAATCTAGACCCCGCAAAAACTGCTTTGTGGATGAGTGCTGCCGAAATTGCATGTAATATCAAGTTGTATCCTTATCACATAAAGAGCATTTTAAATTACCATGGGAATGGTCTTGAAAAAGCCGATGTTTATGTGGGCTCTCTCTCATTTGCGGATATTTCCATGAAGTTGCCTGTTAATACCTATTTTGGATATATGTTTGGAGGGTTTATAAGAAAAATCGGATGTAAAATACGACCCTATGAAAAATTCCGCGGAACAACAGACAGAACAATTGAAAAGAGTATCAACATCTTGACGGATGCTTTTCTTGGAAATAGATCAAAAGAGGATGCATTATCTGAAGTAATATTACATTTTGAGAACATTGGCATATCTAAGGAAAAGAGGCCAAAGGTGGCCGTCTTCGGTGATTTGTACGCACGAGATAATGAAGTAATTAATCAAAATCTGATACATTTTATTGAAGATAACGGCGGTGAAGTGATTACAATGCCGTATAGTTCTTTTGTCAAGATGATTACCAGGCCATATCTTAGAAAATGGTTTATTGAAGGTCGTTTTTTGAATGTACTTTCTTACAAAACTTTGATAACGCGGGTAAGAATAGAGGAAAAAACATATTATAAATATTTTGAACGTATTTTGAATGAACCGGATCATGAATATAACGAATCACCGGAAAAGATTCTATCTGAATACAATATCAGGATTGAGAATGCCGGTGAGTCAATGGAAAACATATTGAAGGTATTCTATATAAAAAAATACTACCCGGACATCTCATTGTTTGTTCAAACAAGCCCTGCGTTCTGCTGTCCATCATTGGTAACCGAAGCAATGGCCAGAAAAATTGAAAAGAATACAGGAGTTCCAATTGTGTCGATTACCTACGATGGAATCGGCGGCAATAAAAACGATGTTATTATTCCATATATTAAGTTTCCGAGAGAAAGTCATAAGGATAAAGATGGCAGAAATGTGCTGCAACATGGTTATATTTAAAATGTGTAGATTTATGTAATTTGATATTGTTTTTCATTTTCACCGCAGACGCAAAGAGCGCAAAGAAAAGAAAAAAATCAATCGCTACACGATATTTTAAACCCTAAATGCCCGCAGGGCACGTTTCTTATTGTTTTCCGTATCTCTCAGCGGAAAACAATAAATAAATGACCTCTGCGTTCTCTGCGTCTAATGAGCGACTTGTCGGGTCGAAGCTCGCAGAGCGAAGCCTGAAGCGAATGGGCGGTGAGTTGTCGTACTAAAACGGAGGCGATTTCAAGATAACAGAGGAGGATATGAATGAAAACCGGAACAGATTCAAACAAGACAAACCACGAAAAACTGGAGAAACTATTTCAAAAACAAGGTTACAGCGATTTTAAATGGATTGACCCAAAGAAGATCGTTGTTTCTCAATGGGTGCGCATGAAATGTATGTTTGGATGTAAAGGATACGGTCACTCCGCGTCTTGTCCTCCGAATACTCCTTCTGTTTCTGAATGTGAAAAATTTTTCAAAGAATACAGCGATGCGGTCATATTTCACTTTGCAAAAAAAGTGGATAAACCTGAAGATCGTCACGCGTGGTCAAAAAAGGTTAATTTAAAACTTGTAAAACTGGAGCGTGATATTTTTATTTCCGGTTTTGAGAGGGCTTTTCTCTTGTTCATGGATAGTTGCAGCATATGTGATGAGTGTTCAGAAGAAAGAGAGAATTGCAAAAAGTTAAATCTGTCCCGTCCTTCCCCCGAGTCAATGGCCGTGGATGTTTATACTACGGTAAGACAGTTTGGTTTTCCAATAAAGCCTCTTACGGATTATACCAATGAAATGAACCGGTATGCTTTCTTAATGGTTGGGTAGTCTTCCCAAAGGGGCAGCTTTATCATTGCCTTAAATCTTTTTATCTAAAGGATTTACAACCGCCCTTCCCATTTTGTCCAGATAGCACTTGTTGTGGTACAAAATATATTATTTTATTGAAATATCAAGCTCTTATAGCTTAATTGCACATCGTTTGAGCAACGATGATACTTTACACGTCACCTTTGGGACGCCAATTCTATCTGAGCATATCTCCCTGAATCACCTCGAATTAAAAATTGCCATTTTTGGGTTTGATTGAAAAAATCATAATATTGCGATTTTTTTCTTGACATAATATCGCAATATTGATATATTGCTCTCAAAAAAGGAGATAGCGCATAATGCCAACAACAGAGGTTGTGCTATTTACAGAAGAAGACGGGATCTGTCCTTTACTCGAATGGATGGACACACTGCCTCCAAAAGCACAGGACAAATGCATCGTTAAAATAGAACGCCTGGCTGAGGAGGGGCATGAACTGCGTAGGCCGGAGGCAGATTTTCTTCGGGATAAGATCTATGAGCTTCGGGCTGCTTTGCGGGGGATCCAATATAGGATGCTCTACTTCTTTCACACTGGCAAAGCGGTTATATCGCATGGATTAATAAAAACGGGAAACAGAGTGCCTTCAAGGGATATTGATCTCGCGATTGACCGTAAGGAAAGATTCGAGAAAGAACCTTTAAAGCACACGTTTAGGGGGTGATGACATGAAAAACAAACGACAGGGAGTTGATGCTGTTGAAATCCTTCACCGCCGATATATCGGCGATGATGCCGATCGTAAAGCTTCCCTTCAGGAAGAACGGGTAAATGCTGAAGTTGCCCGGATGATTTACGAACTTAGAAAAGAGGCAGGCTTAAAACAAAAGGATCTCGCAGAGTTAATCGGTACGACTCAATCTGTGATTAGCCGTCTTGAAGATGCTGATTACAATGGTCATTCTTTATCAATGCTAAGTAAAATAGCAAAGGCATTAAATCAAAAACTAAATGTAACAATGACAGACAAAGATAAAAAGAATGAAAAGATTAGGTTTGTGTTTCAAGAAATCGCTCGTGGTCTTAGAAAAGAAAAAGAACTCGGGATAGATCAGTTTGCTGAAAAATCTGGCATTGATCGAGGAGATGTTATTGCGATGGAAAGGCACCCGGGATATAAACCTTCACCCCTTGTCATTCATAGGCTGAGTAAATTCTATGATATCCCGCAGAAAAAATTAGCTTTTTTAGCTGGTGCGATTAAAGATCTGCCTCCCGAAGTAGAGGCTGAAGCGTCGAGATTTGCAGCACAATCGGAATCTTTTTCAAAACTAACTGAAGAAGAACGCAAAACGCTTGATGCGTTCGTAAAATTTCTTAGGTCTGAGGGCTCGGAATAATGATTGATGAGCCAGCGAAAAAGGAAATTGATAAGGTAGTCACAAAAACATTAAAGGAGGCAGGAATGAGAGAGCCTCCTTTTCTTATCTGTGATCTTTTAGAACATCTTGAAATAGACAGGGAGTTTTATGATCTGGAAGATCCAAGCTTCATAAGGAGATTCGTACACAAAGTTAAAGTAAAAGGAAAAATTCTTTCAAAAATAAAGGAAAAGATTAAATTAGCTGCGATATGGTTACCCAATAAATGTAGCAGAGATAGTATCTATGTTGACTCAACACTACCTGAACCAAAAAAGAAATGGGCTTCATTTCATGACAAGAAGAAACTTGTTTCCTCTCCATAAACATTTGCAACCCGCCGTTTTCTATGATAAGAATATCTGAAAAGTTGGCGTAAGAAAATTTTGGTTTTTAGATATCAACTTGTAATAAACTCTTTGAAGAATGGGGGGCTTTTACTGGATAAAACAAGGCGTTATATAGGAGTGTCTCCTATAGCAATTTCCAAAGCATTTAATCGGATAGATAGGTATAAGTGTAATAGTAAACTACATCCTCTATTACCACATTGGCGTTATGACGATAGTGAAATTCAGGGCTTAGGGGATTTAGGGATATGAAAATTAAAAAATCAAAATAAACGTTATAATGGGGAACATTTTATGAGTATAATTTTAGTTCTCATACTTAGTATGATTATTTCATCTTTTGCCGCAGTTATTGTCTTTTTCTCAATACTTAAAGCTTCACTAGGGGTCACCGGTTCATTGGTTGCTGTCTTGTTGGCGTATTTTGGCTTTGCTTTTTTTAAAAAGTTTCACTTAATAAAAGAATTTAGCGAAATTGATGTGAATCTTGTCCAAACAGCGACTTCAGCAGCGGGTTCAATTTCTGCAAGCACATTGTTCCTTTTAGCATATTACATGACTGGTAATTCTCTTACCATACTACAACTTATTCTATTTCTGTTTATTTCTGGATTGCTTGGAGTTTGTCTGGCTATTCCTTTACGATATTACTTTATTGTGAAAGAAGAATTGCCTTTTCCATCTGGTACTGCATGTTACAACTTAAACATAACACTGTTAGATAAATCCAAACGGAGCGACATAGGTAGATGGCTCGGAACTGGGTTGGCCATTGGAGCAATTCAAAAAATAGCTATTATATTCAGATGGATAAAGGCATATTTGCTTGCACCTACTATCTTTGGAGTGCCGTTGCCTAATCTTCTCATTGGCGTAAGCACTGAACCGCTATTGATAGGCATTGGACTTATTGTAGGCCCACGAATTGCTCTTACATTAGGTGCTGGGAGCTTCATTATTTGGGCTGGTGTAGTTCCATTGTTATGCGAACTTGAGATTCTCAAGGAAGCCAGTTTCGGTGGAGCAAGAAGTCTGATGGTTTATGCCGCAATTAGCTGGTTGATTACTGCTGGCGTTACCCAATTATTAATCAGTATTACTCAACGCCATGGTTCTATTCCGCACATATCCAACTCTGAACCGGAACATACACTATGGATTCTACCTTATAAAATTTGGTTCTCATGTATTGCATTGCTATTAGTATCAGAGATTATGCTTTTGCGCTGGCTTGATATTCCTATAGTATTGGCAGTTATAGCTGTTGTTGGCAGTTTATTTTTTGCTTTTGTCTCAATTAAGTGTTTAGGTTCGACAGATATGAATCCGCTTTCAACTCTCTCTAACTTGATGCTCTTTATACAAGCGAAGCTTGGCTCAGTCGTTCCGATAATTCCTGCTTCTGCTACAACGGTTATTGCATCTTTAGGCTCAGACACAATGCAAGATTACAAGACAGGGCATCTTTTGAAAGCTGATGCTATCCGCCAAACATTAATGCAAATAATCGGCATAATAGTTGGATCGATTGTATTAACTTATCTTTTTACGAATTTTATTGATAAAGGAATAATAGTTCCGGGAAACCAAGAATTTCCTGCAGCAACCAGCATGGCTGTGGCAGAACTATCTCGGGCTCTAACTCAAACAGCCATTCTGCCTCCTTATGCCATATTAGTTTCTATTATATCATCCATCATAGCTGTAGTTTTTACAATTTTCGAATTAAAAACAAGACATAAATGGGCCCCATCATCTTTAGCACTGGGAATTGTCATGATTTTGCCGCCATTTTATGCAATGGCAATAGCTATTGGCGGATTGTTGGGTATATTGCTTGCTCGCTTTAGTATAAAGAGGCAGACAATTATCGCACTCGGAGCTGGACTCATACTTGCAGATAGTCTGCTAAGTATAATATCTTTAGTACTCAGATAAGAGGTTTAAAAATGACTGATAAATATAAATATGATTTTTTTCTTTCTCATGCCGGTCATGACGGCAGACAGATAGCGCTTGAACTGGAAGGACAGTTGGCTTTCCTTGGGCTTGATTCATATATTGCTAGACTTGAAAACATAAAAATCAGAGACGATGAGTTCCTTTTAGAAAAAATGATTGAATGCAGGTCAATGATTGTAATATTTACTGAAGAATATTGTAAACGCTTAAATAAAAAAATCCTCGCAACCGATAATTTTGTTTGCTATGAAATAAACAACGCGTTTGGCTTTAAAGTGGATGAGAAGGCAAGAAATGCTATAAAAGAAAGATATCCAAAGACTTTAGTTCCACAAAATAGGTTACAAGGTATTTATACCGCATCAAAACATGAGATTATTATTCTTGGTTTCGGGAACTGGACAAAACATTCATTGATAAGGAATTTTAAAGAGAGTCAATTAATAAGTTTTGCAGCTTCAAAGATATTAACAGACTAAAAGCAGAATTAAGGCGTAAGCCTAACACTAGGAGTTTATTTTTTCTTTTGGGTAATACTTATAATGCAATAACTGTTAGAGAGCGCATAAATTTTAGTAACAATATCTCAAAAATAACCGAACCCGGTGATGTTCTGTTGGTGGAAATAGACGCAAAATTGACAAAAAAAGCATACGAAAAAGCACAAGGTGGTGTTTTTACCGAGGAGCTTAAACCTTTTTTCACCAGCTTTTTTTCACTTCTTGATGGTTATGAATGTGTTCAAGAAAATGAGGGTTCAATTTTTGTTAAACGTTTTTTAACTTCAAATAATCAAGAGGTTATTTATACCAAATATAGCGATATTAAAAACAAACAAAAATTTCTTCCATTAGTCTGTGTGCCAGTAGGATGTAAAGGAAATCGAAAATCAATTGAAAGTATTCAAGAGATTAAAAAGGTTTTTAAAGAACATACAATTCTTCTATTCAAAAAGAACATTTGGTATCTTGATGGTGTGGTTAGACTCTACAAAAGTGAATCAGATATCACATTAATTATGGGCGTATTAAGGCGTATACCGAAATAATCGTGCATTTAGCAATTCCCAAAGCTTTTTACCGGATAGATAAGCATAAGTATAATTGATAAAAAACCCTATCATGGCACTCTCAGACAATGGATTGGTACCAGCTCTGCCTCCGGCGCATAGAGCCTACGCTTTGGAGAGAAACAGGTGATCGTGATAGCGATGCCGGAGGTTATAATTAATCGCATAACCTGAAAGAAGCCTTTGTATAAATATAGGCAGCCTTGATGGCCCACTACACAAAAGAGTATGCGCATGCTGGTCATTAGTGACGAAGTGTAGATAGAGTATAGTGGACCCCAAAAATGAGACAGTTTGTTAAGGTGTGTTTCCAAGAAAAA
>CAZLRK010000034.1:0-28301 GCA_964561845.1 uncultured Desulfobacterales bacterium
GATACTACGATAAGAATACTGGAAATAAATGAAACTGTAGAATTGTAGCTTTTCTATATGTCAGCCCTTTTTAGGGTTGTTGAATATAAGGCTTAGTTGCCCTGACCTATACTTAACTTAGCAGAATCTAATGGTGTTAAAAAAGGGGGCAAGTCTTAGATTTATCAAAAAGCGCTTTAGACAGTGCGAAAAGGGATTTGGGCAACAGCCCGTCAAGCTTTGATATTCATTGGTATGGTACTCAGCGATCATAACGAAAATGCAATATTTCATGAATACGAAATGCGGTTTTTTTCCCGATTCCCGGCACTTCACACAATTCTTTTTCAGTCGCAGAGAATACTCGTGCTACAGATTTGAATTTTTTTAGAAGATTTTGGGCAGTCTTAGGACCGATCGATGGAAGACCCTCAATAATAAATTGAGACAACGTGGAAAAATCTTTGGGTTTTTGGGATCTCAACGCTACCTCATAGCCGAGCCCCTGCTGGCTGTGTCTTGCCATAGTCTCCAGCATCTGGGCTGTTTGTTGAGTATCATATGTATGTATTACCGAAATGCCTTCTATCACGGAAATATAAGAAATCGCTCCAATCAATGCGGAAGGCGAAATCTCAGAATGTGTATGAAAAATATCGCCCTCGATAAGAATAATTGGGCGTTCATATTCGACCTTCAAAAAGCGAACCTGACTAAATAGCCGATTATCTATAATAGAATTGATAAAATCTATTGATTCTTTACGCTCAACTGCAACACCTGGCCCACATATATAGTCCCCAATAGCCAAATCAACGTATTTAACAACAACTTTTTGGCTTTTTTCAAGATAACCACATACTTTTGAACGTTTCTCACGCATGTCGGCCATAATAACCAAAAAGTTTGTGTCTTCACTCATAGTATTCCTTTATCCTCTGTCATAATACCACCTATAAAACCTGGTTTCTTTAGTAATGACGCTTATTATGATTTTTGTTTTATTAAGTTTTTGTGATGAATAAGTACAGATTATTTTAATCGTCACTTAATTTTTCAAGCTTTTCCTTATCAGATTTTTTCAATCCTCTAACCACCAAGTCATACGAATCATCAATCATTGTTAATATTTCTTCATCAGGTATGGAATTATCCAAAGTAATGGTGTTCCAGTGCTTTTTGTTCATATGATATCCGGGCTGAATGGCTTTGTAGGCTGCGCGAAGGTGCAAGGCAAGATCAGGATCGCATTTAAGATTTATTTTTAAGGGTGATTCAACCCACACGACAAGTGCAAACATCTTGCCTCTAACTTTAAAAACCATTACTTCAGGACCAAAAGGAAAATCTGCAAATGCACCCTTTTTTTTTAGAAGGTATACGCGAAGTGATTTAAGTTCCATGATGTTTTTTCATATTTTCGACGATAATGGGTGTATCCGCACTACCTTGTCTGAAGTTTTTTCATAACTTTCTCAAGCGTATCACCAGCGCCAGCCCAAATTCTGATATCAGCAATATTATCAAGTGCGGTCTCGCCTTTGTTGATTATCACAAGCTTGCCCCCGCTTCTTTTTGTAATTAGGGGCAGCTCGGCAGCAGGTGTTACCGTTAGGCTCGATCCGATAATTAACATCAGGTCTGCTTTCTCGGCATGTTCCATGCTCACTTTGAGGTCCCATTCGGGAAGAGAGTCACCGAAGTTTACAATTGACGAATAAAGGCGTGCTCCACAGTTCGGACATCCGGGTTGTCCAGGAACGGCTTTGTATTTTCTATATCCGGGGCCGAAGCGACGGCGGCCCCAGCCTGCCTCCTGATAGGTTATTTTTTTATCACAAAGATCACATACCATCAGGTAGTGGTTGCCGTGAAGTTCGGCGATCTTCTCAAGCGGAACGCCACTCATGATATGCAATCCGTCTACGTTCTGGCTGATGAGAAATTTCATAATACCCTGATGAATTAGATCTGCTATCAGCATGTGTGCTTTGTTGGGCTTGACATCTTCCATTCGCCTGCTTTTCGGTGGAGGTAATCCTTTATCCTTTCTTGTCCATACCCCGTCAGGTCCCCTGAAATCGGCCAGTCCGCTCTCAGTGGAGATTCCTGCACCGGTAAAACCTACCAGATGTCGGGCCTGTAGTATCATATTTGCAAGCTTTCCGGCAGTCTTCTTGCTAACCGGCTCATTTCGTTCGGTAACCATTAAGTTTTTCCCTATTATTCTAAACTAATAGCGGCACAGTGTTGATTGCATCTGTTCATGCGCTTATTCATCCTATACTCTCTGAAATGTTGGTAAAAGAGTATAGACCCTGGCATAATGGAAGTCCTTATAAATCCTGGTTTTATTACAATTTTACACACATAAATTTTTCAAATATCAATATTTCCTAATTCTCGAGATGCGCAACCTTTACTCGATCCTTTTTGCTCTTTAATATTTCTTTTTCAAATATCCTTACACCCTGGTGCCAAAAGATATTTGAATATTTTGGATTTATTTTTCAACCTATCGGGAAAAAAACTTGAGATTTAGATTGTATCAAACACTGGTATCGGATGTCAAATTTTGAAACTGTTCTCTTGGAGAGCATGTCCATAGAATAAACAAGGTGCTACGCGAGCACTACGCCTATTGTGGAGTAGGGGGAAATATAAAGTCTTTGAAAAAGATTTACCGATTTACTGAAAGATATTAGCGTGGAATGCTGAGTAGCCGAAGTCAAAAGAGTTATGTTTCTTGGGAAAGGTTTCAGTTTTTGAAATCGAAATTTCCGTTACAGTGACCAAAGCTGTATCTTCCATATGCAAACCTGATTTGCTGATTTGCCCATTTCCCAACTTTGGGCGAGATCTACGAGCGGAGCTTGTCCGCCGTTCTTTGGAGGATTCTGAGGGGGTTGGGGCGCCAATCCTGGTAGCCCTTCTACCCGACGGGCGCCGAGCAAGCAGCATTCCTACTGCTAACTATAACATAGCGTTAATTCATAATTCAGACTTTGACCCCGATATCAATCGGTCAGACCATATCTGGTTTTAGGTCTTTTAGGTCGCTTTTTAGGTCGTCGGCAACGATATGTTTATCTTTAGCACAAAGGACATCCAGCCCTTTTCTTTTAAAAGCTGTGGAAAATATGTTTGCAACTCCACTAAAAACTGCTTCCGGTGAACTTTTCGGTGAACTTTTCACTGACGTTTTTTTTCAATTCCCGTCTTGAATGTAATCATCAGTCCTGCAAATTCATAATTATAATCAGGTTTCGACACACCGGCCAAATCACATTCATGGTTTATCTTTTCTATACCTCGATCCCGGGCTTCAATATAACCGGCCCGAAAAAAAGCAGCGGCAACCAGTGGATTATAGGGGATATCATAGGGGTTGGTGAAGAAATTGCATTGGCAAGGCACGTTCTGCACCAACCATTATTAATCTTATTATTTGAACCGCTGTTTTTCCCGAACTTTTTCCCGAACTTTTCCCCGAACTTTTCGGTGAACCCTTTGCGTCTTTTGATCTGAACTTAATCATAAGACCGGGCATATCATAATTGAAGGTCGGCGCAGGCACGCCCGCCTCTTTGCATTCTGCCTGCATCTTTTCAATGCCCCAGCCCCACGACTCAATCAAACCAGCCCGAAAAAAAAACAGCAGCAACCAGTGGATTATAGGGGATATAATAGGGGTTGGTGCATAAATTGCTTCGGCAATGCACGTTCTGCACCAACGTCCCCTATTAGAAAACTATCACCCTTCTCCCTTATAAGATTTCAAGCTCTTTAACAAAGATCACTTCGCACGATCCATTTCCTGTGTCACTACGAGTCAGTGAACTTTGCCAGTGCCATCCGTCGATAGACATTACTTTCACCAAGTAACCTGTAAAATCAACTATATGCCCTTTGCGGATCTTCTTTAAACGTTTGGATATGGTATCATTTGATGGAATAATATGCATATTTGCGCTATTTGTCTCAATCTGTTTTCTATGGATCGGGAATTGTTTTGTTGACCAGAAATAAAACCTATTTGACTGCTTAATTTTAATCATTTCAAGCACTGTTTCATCTGACATTTGCCCCCAGCCAAGGACTATATCAATTGGAGACAAATCAGATTCACGTCCAAAATGATATTTTTTAATACTCAAAATGCGGGCGTTAATATGAAAATCCGCAAGCGGTATAATCCGGTAATCCTTAAAGGTAAAAGGCTTTATAAATGTTTCTGTTTGTTCTGGCAGGTTTGGAGCAACTAATCCAGGTCCATGTGAAATAGATCTGCCCTTCCACCAGTTGAATATCGAATAGAGTGAAAAAAATATGACAAGTACCAGTACTATAACAATGGATTTAGAGAGGCTCTTTGTTGATTGCTGCGAAATATGTGATGGCGCTATAGATAATGAATCCAGAGGCTTGTGTTCTATTTTTCTATTGTATCTACTAATAATAATACCACACTTAAGACATTCAAGTGATTTTTCCTGTTTGTGCCCACATGCAGGGCAAATTATTTCCTCATGCTCATAAGATCTCAAACTTTCTTGTTTATGAGTAATAGAACGCGATATTGAAGTATCATGAATTTTGACCGGATTAATTTCACATATCGCACCGGCTTTTTGAAAAGCCTTTTGATATTTCAAGGCTGTTTCGTGATTTACATTTCGTTGTAAGACTATTCGTTTGCCCGCAAAAAGTCGTTCAATCTTTTTTTCATCCATCTTAAACATTGAAGAAAGATTCTTTTTAACTTCCTGAGCTTCAAAATTATCAACAATTTTTCCACTAAAAATTATGTTGAAACATTTTATAGCCATAATTTTTATCCTAAACTATGAGCCGTTTGAGCCATTTCTGTAATAGGGGACGATAGCCTCCATATAAGGCTGCATGATGTTTTCGGCATTTCCGGAAGTCGATATCATGTCAAAACGTCACCAATTATTAATATCTGTATACGTTTTGACAAAATATCAATTTTACATTAAAAGTCAATAAATTCTGTTGCATAGATTATATTTATGCAGGTCGCTTCAGCAGATTTGCTGCAGGGTCAATATTGCGTAATAGGGGACATCGAGAGTCTGATTTTTTGATCATCTTTGCTATTTCAGGAATAGTAAATGTTGGCTGATCGGAAAGAATCTTCAGTATTTGCAAAGGGGTTTTCCCGGCGTTTTTTCTTCAATGTCCGTCTTGAATGTAATCATCAGTCCTGCAAATTCATAATTATAATCAGGCTTCGGCATACCTGCAAAATCACCTTCATGGTTTATCTTTTCTATACCTCGATCCCTGGCTTCGATATAACCGGCCCGAAAAAAAGCAGCGGCAACCAGTGGATTATAGGGGATATAATAGGGGTTGGTGAGGAAATTGCTTCGGCAGGGCACGTTCTGCACGAACGTTATATATTAAAATAAAATTATATTTTAAAAAATTTTTATCTATGCTAAGAGAAAAATGAATAAATCAAAGAACTTTCGGCGAGAGAGCTCGATCACGAACGTTGGGGCTTTAGACCTCTGGAGGGACAATACTGGGCCTCTCACTGAATTTTGGAACCTGGATAAGGGATGATTGGTGGCCACCTCGTGTGGTATGCCGGATATTTATAACGATTAGGTGATAAAATTCGCTTCAAGTGAGAGATTCGCCGAAAAAAGCCCATAAATGGGAGCAGTAGAGGTACATCCAAAACGAGCCACCTTTTATAACCTCTTGTTATTACTCCAATTAAATTTATTCATTTTTTTCTTTACAATGTTATTATAGGATGTCCCCTATTACAGTTATAACCGTCCAATCAAAGCTTACGAGACTGCACCATTCGCTTAACGCTACGGCCTGCGGTTTTGGCAAGCACCCCTTGACTGGGTAAAACCCGCATATTACGCGAGCCGTCTCGGTACCGTGTCGGGGCAAGTTCAGCCCGCGTGTTACCACGCGAACCCGCCCTCTGCCTACATATCCATAAGGGCAACTGATATGATAACCTCCTTTCAGGTTAATAGATAACGGTCTTTCGACCTCGTACCAATTCCGGCTTTGACCCCGCCATTATCTATAAAAACAATGAGATGTGTCGTGTCGTTCAATTGCGTCCAGGTTGTGCCTTAGTTGCGCCGAAATTACATTTAGCGCAATTAGCAAAAATGATTAAATAATTGTATATACAGGTAGTTAAAAGATCTACCTGCACCAAACTTGGGCCAAACTTGGGCCAAACTTGGGCTAAATCAGTATCTTTCTGAATTAATCACCGGTACCTGGATACCATCTGGCTGCACTGGTTTTGCCGACAACACATATCATTTTTTCCCTTTTCATTTCAGCAAGTATCTTTTTTACCTGATCCCTTGAAAGTGAGGGTAATACCTCCCTTAAATCACGAAATTGGCTTCCATGATTTTTATTGTCTTTAATATGCTTCAATAATAATTGCTTATTGGTTTCACGGTCAAGGCCGCGTTTACGGGTGTAGATGCCTTTCCGGTCGACAAACTCGTAATATTTTCTGGAGAGCATGTATTTTCGCCCGATGCGTTCAACGACTCCGGACTTGAGCAGAGCCGGCAAACGATCACGCGCCCATTGGGGGATCTTTTCTTCCCTGTTGATTAAATCAAGGGTGATAAAATCGGTGGCTTCGAAAGAAACTTGACGCTCACGGCTGATCTTCTCCATAAATGTTAAAAAGCGGGGATCCTGTACTTCCCCGTATAGCGTGAGGAATACTTCATAGTCATCGGTTCCGCTGAAATCAGGCGGCTGCTTGCTTTCTCGGGCGCATAGTTCGAACATTCGGTTGGCCCCTTGACCGGAACGCTCAACCATTCCGCATCTGGCAAAAACCTCTGCAATGCGCCGGTTGCGAGGATGTTGCTTCCAGAGAATGTTTTCCGGAGTTATGCCGGGCGGAAATCCACCCGGGCTGACAAGTTCGATTTTGGTGGGATACTGTTTAATGAATACAGAACCCGCGTGCCGATAATCCCTGTGGCTGACGGCGTTTAGAATGGCTTCACGAATCACCAGCTCGTTAAAAGACGGAACCGTCAGCATAAAAAGGCCGTCCTGGTATTGATATTCATCGTTACGAAGATTGATAGTATTCCAGAGATCGTCATAGTATAGGAAAAAACCTTTCCGATATTCCTTACGCTGCTGAAACGGCAGTGAGGTTTCTTTTGATCGGTATTCAAAAATAGCTTCGGCCTGTGCAAGATGAATGCCCATGGCTTTACTGGTACCCAAAAGGATTAATGCGGCATAGGTAACGCCGCCATCAACCAGAAGCTCGGCGTCTTTAAGCAATTGCTCTGAAGAAATGCTAAGCAGTTCATCATTACCTGATCGACGATGCCATCTTTTTCTGAATGTTTTGATGGCATGCTGGTCGAGGTCGCCAATGATCGCCTCTTTACAAATCTGAGCCGAGAAATCCGGTTCCGCCTCCGCAAATATCTGCTGCAGTTTCTCCGGTGTCATGGGGACAAGGGCGTCATGACTACGCATCCAGTAGGCCCCCCTGTATTCAACGGGTCTTCCGATGGGCCTGGATGGAATATGCACAATGACAATCCTGCCGGCCGGATGAACCATCTCCTCCACATCGACCCGCAGGTGGAGCCTGTCCAAAAGCTGAGCCTGGATCTTGCCGACCTCTGGGAAAGCTTCAGTCCCCGCAACCTGACGAGGCGGTTTGTCCGTCACCCCCAAAATGAGCTTTCCCCCGCCTTCGTTGGCCAGTGCGACACAATAACGGGTGAGTTTTTCAGAATCGAACTGCCGGCCGGCTTGTTTGAATTCGAGATGTTCGCTTTCCGCCAGTCGGATCCATCTTTTTAACTGCTGCAAAGTCGTTTTCATGTTTTATTTATCGCTTTTCACTTTCGTGTGTTTTGTGTGCTTGAAAACCTTTTTAAACCACGAATAACACGAAATTTATCTGTTTGATAAAGCAAAATCTGGGATGCTGTTACTGATTTTTCAGGCAAATTGTCCGTCATTCCTTTTTCTCCTATGCACTGACGATTGGGCCGTCCTGGATATTATCAAGAAGGTTTTTCTCAACATCCACGATCCAGTTCCTGACATCATCCTCGGTTTTCAGGGTTCCACTGGTAAGTTTAATCGTCTGAGTTTCAGGTTCCAACAGTTTGGCATCTGCCAGTGCTGCATTACCAAATGCGTAATAGGGAAGATCCAATACTTCCGCTGTCGAGCTAAAAAGTTCACAATTATCATAAACGTGTTAAATCAATAAGATAGAAGAACGGCTAATTTCTGGATACACTTCTTCTTACCGTTTATTTAATCATTAACCACAGAGAAAAAAAAGAGATTTTTTTGATAGGAGAGGTGTTTTTTCTATTGACTCGCCCCTTTAATGGGTGACCCTAATATTTCTATTTTATGCGAAGCAAGTGTCTATCGAAAAATTATCCGTTAATCCAACTCTTAATAAATTCTACATCTTTTATTGTTCCATCGTTATGTAATATGTCTAAAAAAACACCGTCTCCTTTACCAACTTGCCATATTGATTGAGCTGTATTATCCATCTGTGAAATACCTTTCTCTTTAACGTATTGAAAAAACCTCCTCTTCCCTGCACCAAAGGTTTCTGATACGTAAGCTACTAAATAAATATCAATACAACTTGCCCCAAAGTCTGATGGATCCCCCTGCAAAATATGGTTTCTAATTATTTCTTTCCATTCTTCATTATGTGAATTAAGGATCTTGATTTTGACTTTATCAATCCGGTAAGCGTTGTAACTTCTTTTTTCCCATGGTTTTAGCAGTGAAACATTTCCATGTAGCTTTTTTAATTTTACCAACATATTGTTCAGGTTGCAGACTGTAGGTATTACATTATCATAAATACTTCTCCCTTTTAAATTGGCTGGCAAATTAATTTTAGTAGACTTAGGTTTATCATCATCCTTTTCGTTACGACGCCTTCCTTCCTTATGCATCACTATTCTCACATAATGATACTCATCAATTTTCTTGGCAAGGATTGAATTCTGAGGAAGTATTTCTACAATGCGATATTCTTCAATTACTTTTTGAATACCTTTGAGAAAGATCACGTAGTATTCTCCTCTTTCCCCGTTCATAATTCCAGGTATCAACTCTTTTTTTAGACGTTTTCTGATTGCAGTGTCCCACATGACAAAGAGACTTGGATTGAACAAACTCAAAGCCTTGGTTGCCCCAGTTTGGCCAAAGATGTTCTTGAATTGGTCAAAGACACGTCTAATCACAACCCATGCACCGTTATCCGCTGTTGTAATTGAGTATTTTTCGAGGAATAACAGATCCTCCTTGGCATTACATATTAGTTCACCGACATTCTGGAAATTCAATTTCTTAGTTTTTTTGGCGGCGAAATTCCATGTGTAGAGTAAAAGCAAAACGCCCTTCACAGTATTGATATTCCCATACCAATCCTTGCCCGCAACGTGTTTCGCTTGGTTTATGAGTTGAGTTGATAGATCGTAGCAGAACGCACGAGGTTCTTGAAGGAAATCTTCTGAAGGGTCATAGAATTTATTGTACAATTTGTCCCTCATATTTAGTACCTAACCAGCGATTATAAATTCTTTTTTTGGATAATTCCGTTACCAATTTTTTTGGATAAAATGCTATTTGTAATTTTATCTGGAAGCAGCCTGGTATTTCTTATTAACAGTAAAATCCGTTTTCTGTTAAGGACTGTCGAAAGTGATTTTATATTTTGAATACAGATTACGTGTTATTTTGCCAATATCTCAATATCAATTTAATTACAGTTATCGCCAAAAGTAATGATAAACAAATCGCTTTTTTTAATACAAGTAAATGCTACGTTTGCTCCTGACACCCTCTTTTATTCAAGAATCATGGTTTACCCTCGCCCCTTTCAACTCAAGTACCCTGGGGATGTCCCCCAATCCAATTACAACAGTCTCTATTAACAGATTTAAAATCTTCCCATGTTAACCATCCCAGTCGTTTTGACATAACGCTCCAGTCACATTCAACTCTGTGAGGAAGGTCAACTTGCAGCGAATATGGATTGGTTAGATAATCATCCATTTTGTATCCAAATAAACGGCTTTGAGGATTATCTTTAAAGAGCTGTGGGGTGACAAGCAAAAACAGAGTTTTGTCAGGATCGCGCTTATTCAAGGGAAAACAGAGGGAATCATTTCCTTCCAGCATAACATCAATATTACGTGCAATTTGATTGCGCACCACATCGTAGGTGATTTGATAGGATATATCGGAAAGTACTTTGGCTTCAATGATGACAGAAAAGCCGTTTTTTTCATTCAAAAGGATGGCATCAACATTAGTTGGTCCTTCGAGGTTCTTTTTACCGTTATCACTATCGAAGATATATGGAATAAACTGTTGTTCATGAAGATTTTCCCGGAGCCACTCTTTATATAAGGCCGGTGAAGGCAGATTTGTTTCAAAAAACAGATGTAGTTCTCCTTTTAAGCAATCATGCCAGGAGCTAATCCCTTTTAAAGGCGGTTTATTTCCGTAAGCGCTTTGCAAGAGTTGAGCAAATTCATGAATTCTATTTTTAGCGTAAAATACTGTCATTAAACAAGATGCTGTCCAGAATTTTTCATCTTTTTCAACCTGGCAAGGTTTTCTCGCAAATTTTAAGGATTTCCCTTTTCTCTCCTCCCTTGGAGGGCAATCTACATAATTTGCCAAACTTTTTTTGTAATATTGGATATGCTTCCTTGATGAATCTGAACATTCTCCATCTTTCTTAACCTTGGCAAAATGATACTGCAATTGATCCTCTGTGAATGGCAAATACTTTGGATGCATCATAATTTTTAATCCCCTTATTTGCGGAATAGGTTTTTCCTAGGCAAAGTCAGATGGTTTTGAGGCCAAAACTTCATAATTTATACCCACGCTTATGAGCCTTTCATCAAAGTGTGAATTAGGAGATGTCATTTATTAATTGGACTTATGCCATCTGATCCATAAATAGTATTGGAAGTTGATGGAGTAGAAAAACCCGGATGAAGAACTGTTTAACTCAGCAAAAGGTCTCATTCTATAACCTATCATATATTATTTAACATAGGAAACAAGGCATTACAAGCGTTCATGGGCGGGAAGTCGTTCTTTTCATTTATTTGTAGGATAATATCTAAACCAATATTAAATTTTCGAATTAGTAAAGGACATATCCAAAATAATAGTTATTCAACAAATTCATCAATGTCCCCAATATCATGAACTTATTGAGAAGTTACCTTTTTTACTTATTTATGGACGTCCCGGAACACTTATCACATGTTTGGGTAAGGCTGTGATCTTTAGAAAATATCTCAAGTGGATATAGTAGAATGAATCTGCATATTATGGATTCAATTCATAGACACTGAAAAACATAAGGGCGCTCGGTACCACGTCCTAATCTGATATACGTCATGTATTGCGTTCCCCTTCAAACCCCACTTTTCAAGAAGACAAGATTCCTCTCAGTTTAAACTCAAAGTATGCTGGAAATATCGAAACAATGCGAGCGACCTCATCATCATGTTCTTTTATCGACTTTACAACTGCATGTATGGTGTCACCCGTTATGTGAATCTCTTCGATCAATTTTTGGGCAAGTTGTCGATCTACAAGCCCAAGTTCATAAACGATTATTGCCGTCTTCGTCGGCAAGCCGTACTTTAGCGCCCTCTGTAGGTGCATAAACCTATTTTTCACATCATCCTCGACCGGAACTTCCACGGAAAGGATTTCCACAATTGCACCGACAATGAGTGAGCCTTGAAAACCGAACCCGTTTTCACAAACGTCAATCACATGGTCGATGGTAGGGATTCTGGTTCCAAACCGAGTTTCTGCAAAGTATGTAAGAATTCTAGTAAAGGAACTGCCTCTGAGCCAAGCAAGACCTGCGGTTCTCAAAGCCTCCTCATTACCACATGCCAGCAATGCCCTGTTTTTGTTGAATCCGTAAATTGCTGGCCAAAGGACGTCGAAAAGTTCATCGATTTCAAATAGTACGGTGATCTGATCACGCACACTCTCGACAAATCTCAACAGCCTTTCACAATCACCGAGATCAAGAACGGTTTTTGAAAAAACGGCTCGCTTCTCCCGCAACGGTTCAGTTTCCAGAATGTGTCCCTCCACGTATCTGAAGAGTTCCGTCAGGGTTTCCCTCTGTGCCTCATCAGCCTGAAAGTGCACTAGTGTGTTTTCTAAAAGCTCAAGCGCCGTTGGTGCCTCCCCCACCTCCTCGACTTCACTCGATAGTTGAAGTAAGAACGATCCAATTGATTTGAACACTTCGGCTTTTTGCCTGAACTGTTCAGCGATGTGGGCGATGTTAGCCCTGAGGTTTCTCTCCGTTGAAATCTCCTCGGCCATCAAACCTGGCATCCCGTTAAATGTATCCTTTTTTTCAAAATAAATTTTTGCAAGTTCAACCGGATCAAATTCTCTGATCGTGTTGCCCTGGTGGTCCGTCACCGGCGTAAAGATGCTGAAAATAGCGCTCTTGCAAGGCTCGGAGTTTTCGGGTTTGAGCAACTCAAGGGCCTCACTCCATCGCCACCTTCCGGTGAGCGCTATTCGTTTGTCGAAAATGTCCGGGTTGGAAAATATCACGGTTCCTTCGGTGTACATTCCGGCACGCCCCGCCCGGCCTATCAAATTGTGGAAGTCTCTCGTCCTGATCTTTTCGCGACCCTGTCGGTCCGTCGTTACAATCAGATATCTAAGTGGCAGGTTTACGCCTTGCGCGAGTGTTGAGGTACAAATGACAAACTTTAATAAGTTGTTTTGCAGCGCATGCTCCAAGGCAAGCCTTATGCCGTGTGGTGTGTTGGCGTGATGTAGAAAAATGCCGAGTCGTGAAGCTTCAGTTTGATTGCTCTCCTCTCCAAGATTACTCTTGTACAAGTCCACAAACTTGTTCAGTTCATTAAGGTCCGAAAATTCGGCTGGCGTTACCAGGTTTAATCCCCGTGAGAAGGCGTTCACAATCTCTGCTCCCATTTTGTTGGCGGAATCTTTTCGTCCTGAAAAGACTGCTACAGATCCATTTTTTACCAGTTTGCAGCCAAGATATAGTGCAACGTGACCGGGTTCATCTTTCTTCGGGAAAAACCTCTCAACTCGTTCCCTACCTCTCAACTCCAGCTTTTGAGACTCGAGAACGCGAGGCACGAAGAAGGTTGCTGTATCCTCCTCCGCTGGATTGTGAAACTGCAAGCGGCCGAGTCTGTCACGCCAGCTTGTGAATGCGATCGTTCTGTAGGTGGGGTGAAGGTCGCGGCCAGATACACAGTCGGATTCATCTCCGGTCAACCACCCTCCGATTTCCTCTGTGTTTCCAATGACTGCTGAAATAAGAATCACCTGAGTATTCCGATGTAGCTTTCGTCTCAAAGTTGCCAATAGCAATTCGTAGGTCACACCCCTTGACGAGTCGTCAAACATGTGTCCTTCATCATAAACGACGAGTCCGATTTGTTCGTGGACTTCAGATGAATGCCGCAAAAGGTAGTCCAACTTTTCGGGTGTTAAAATCAAGACGGTTTTCTCTTGGAAATCATCAACAGCGACGTCCTCCTGCAATACATCGGAGACGAGGTTGATCTTTACCTCCTCACCTTCGAATTGACCGGTCATGTTGTCGTTTATTTCGTGGCAAAGGGCACGGTAAGGCGCAACAATAACAGACATTTTCGTCCGTCTACTCAAGAACGCACTGCGGATGATGAGTTCCGTAGCCTTTGTCTTCCCCGCACTGGTCGGCATTTGCACTACTGCGGATCGCCCCTTGAAAACGCCATGCTCTCCTAAAATCATTTGTGCTGGCCACAGCTCTCTGATGTTTTGCCTTTCCAGAAATACACGCCAGGTTTCCAGGGGAATTTCACTCATCCTTGGAATGGCATTCCAGATGGAAACTCCTATCTTATGATCACAGACGGCTTTAATCACGTCGGAAAAGAGTAATTCTCGGTCTCCTCCTCCACTATAAACTTGCTGATTCAAATTCTCCCATGATGATTTCACTTCCTCTGATCCGTATCCTTGTTGGAAAAAATCACGCATTCCCCTGTGAAGAGTCTTTAGACTCTCCTCGTAGTTGCCACCCCAAGTTTGTTCCACTTCATGTGAGAAATCATTTCTGAGTATGGCCCATAAAAGGCCGTCTAGGGAAGAGGCATCGCAGTCTGGAGCTTCCACCTGATTCACAAGTACGCTCGAACTCCCAGGGAAACCACAAAGATAGTAAGCGCTGCTGGCCAGCAGCTTGAGATAGTCACCCTGATAGCCATTCAATTTTGAATTAAAAAATGCGTCAAAGTAATGGGCGGAAAAGAGGAGAGTTTTTCTCGATTCTTCAATTTCCTCGGGCCTGTGACCAACGTTACAGACATCACCCAAAACCCCAATAGTCAGGTCAAACAAAATGCTCGGGTCTTCATCGATTCTTATATGATACCCCTCTGGAATATCATACTCATACATTTTTGCTTTAGCACGAGTGATGGCTAAAAGTCGCTTTGAGTTTTTTTCAGGCCTCATCGGCGGCCCTCCGGTAGAGTTCGTTGGCGAGCCTCATCAGGTTGTCTCCTCTGATTACAATGAGGCTAATGTTGCCCTGATTTGGGTGTTCACTACAGTTTGCATTGGTGATAACATTTTCTCGAAATGTGTTTGTGGCGTGCACCGCTCCAGCTCCAGAAATTTCCCTGTAATGACGGTCCGCCTTGTTTTGAAAACGTTCAACCAACTTTATCACCGCAACGTTTTCTTGTGGGCTTACTCTCAATCTCTGTTTGATGGCATTGAGTGACTCGGCCTTTCGAAGGTTAAAATCCTTTGAAGAGTCATTTATGGCACGCTGTAGAGTTGTGGGACTGTTGCCAACCAGGGCACACTTGACCTCATATGTTACCAGTTCATCTGTCTGTGAGTGGTTGTCACCCTGCATCTTAAAGCCGATCACATCAACACCCTTGGGGCTCTCATTTTTGTTGACTTTGTTGCCGTATCGAGTTCTCGGGACGGTAAAATTCAGTCTAAATTCCAGATAGTCAGCTACGAGTACCTCTCCGAAATCAGCCGAACGCACGCTGGGTCCGGGTCTCTCCCTCTGATCCGGGAATTTTATTTGTTTTAGATATTCACACCTTGTCAACCCGCAACCACGTCTGAGATCATCGATCTCGTAATCCCTGCAATAGTGATTTCTGAAATGTTTGGCCCACGAGGACATAATCGCGTCGTCTTGGTTGTGATTCAACTCATAAATTTTAACGACCTTGCCGTCTTCTGTGGTCAAAGCTTCCTCAGTGTCATTCAACCATTCAAGGTGTGTAAATGACCATGGTAATAATTCGGCTAAGTTTTGATTATTTTCTGACACTATTTTGAACCTTTAAAATGGGGCCATAATATTTTATAAACTCCAACCCTCTATAAACTTTCAGCCTCCTATTCATTTGCAGAAACTTTTTCCGAGAACGTTGTATAATTATTTGCCACCATAAACCCGACATCGCTCTCCAGTGCCTTGAAGTGCTCACGTCCGCATTTAATTTTGGCGTTTTCTGACACCCTAAGGGCTTCGCTGAAAAGACTGCCCTTAGACTCAACCACAAAGTATAGCCGTGGCTGGCCATCTATTTCGACAAGTACCGCCCAATCAGGGTTATAACTCCCGAGTGGCGTGTCGATTTTGAACCATCCCGGAAGCTTGGCATAGACCTTCACATCATCACTTAGTTCGAATGATCTCGCGAAATCAGCCTCCACATCAGAATCATATACAACATGATCAAAGACCGATTTTTTGCTTTCAAGCATATTTTTGCTAAGATAGCCGTAAAGCTCGTTTTCCTCATATAGCTCCTGGGCATAATAATGCTGATCACCAATCTTTTGATACTTGATTCCATCTACGATAAAGATTCGCATTTGGTGCTTTATTATAGCTGCAACCTGTTCAATGAATTTCTGTGGGTTATTCTTAAAATCTTGTAGGCGGTGGCTGCCCATGACAATATCAACGATTGAACGGCGAGTAAGGTTCGTTTCATTCTGCAAATAGCTGACAAGGTCGGGAAGGTCGTAGTCGCGGGCATCGTAAATCGATGTGCTTTCATGGACTTCATTGGCACTAACGCCCCCCCCTATCCATATCAAGAGTCGCTGTCCTGGTGATGAATCTTGCTCGCCCTACTATCAGTGTCTTGCGAATTTGGTCCGCGCATTTTTCAATCAGTTTTTTCGAGTCAAAATCAACTCTGAAGGTCGTCTTGTATTTGATCCGCTCCCACAATTGCTTGAACTCGTCGCTGAGGAACACGGCCTTGTTCAGTTCAACCTTTTTACGTTCATCAGCATTCTTGATGTTAAGTTTCCCGGCAATTTTCCGAAGAACGGCCAAAATCTGGTCGGAATAGTCATCCATCTCATCAGGCAGGTCAACATTACCTTCCTTCAAGTCGGCTTGTAATGAATCTTGAACTTTACCTTTTGCGTCTATATATCCTTTAGACTTTAGATGATTCCATATTGACTGAGATGCATCGATTCCAAGATACTGGGGCTGGTGGTCCTCTGTCGGCACCGAAATGTTTGCGAACAGGTGCTGCTCGACCACACCGAACTTGATACCGGTTTCGTCTTCGATCTCTTTTTGCAGCTGTTTTGCAAAATCTTCATAGGATTCGTTAGCCATCACAGTGAGTCTGTTCACATCAAAACCATGAACGCGCTCGCCGTCTTGGTTCACTGCTATACGCAGCCCCCGCCCAATTTCCTGCCGCTTTTTCATGACCGATGTGGTCTCATTGAGCGTGCAAATCTGAAAGACATTAGGGTTATCCCACCCCTCCTTGAGAGCCGAGTGGGAAAAAATGAATTTCAGCTTTGTGTCAAAGCTAAGAAGTTTCTCTTTATCCCGCATGATGAGCTGGTAGGCGCTTTCATCTGCAATAGTTTTTCCTTCTCCGCGTGATTCCTTAAACACCTCAACAGATTGACCTGATGCTGTTTTCTTTTTATCTACCGCAAAGTAGCCGTCATGAACCCATTCAGGAGCGGTTTCAAGATCAGCACCTTCGAACAAAATGTGGTATTTTGGCTTACGAATCTCCCGTTTATATTCCTCTTCAAATATTTTTGCGTATTTTCCGGGTTTCGGATTTCCTTCATCATTATACCAGCGGTAATTTGCAACACGATCTATAAAAAACAGACTAAGCACCTTCAGCCCCTTAGGCCGAAGCTCCATCTCCTTTTCAAGGTGTTTTTCAATAGTTTTTCGAATTTGTAGTCGTTTATATTCATCTTCGTTTACCTTTCCGATGGCTTGATCCAACTTGATAATTTCAGGTTTACTGGTGAAGCTAATGTATTCATTACCTTTTTCGCAATAGATGTCTTCTATAATATAACCATCGTAAATACTCCGGCCTCCAGAAATCTCCAGCAGATCATCGCCGCTGCGGATAGTCTTTTTCACTCGCTTGACGTCACCGCCACGCTGCATCGCATCAATTTCAATCTGAGCGATAATAGGACTCTTTCTATTATCGACCTTCAATAGTCGAATGAATGCCTTATTGTGGCTATCCTTTACCTCGATGCCTGACACCTCAATTTGTTTTACAAGTTTTCGCTGATAAGCATCCACCGAATCGAGTTTATACATCATGTGATATTTGTCCACATGAGTGGCAGAGTAACGAAGGGTGCAGAGCGGGTTTAAGGATGCGATAGCTTCTTTGCTTTTACTGGTCGTATCAACGCTTTGCGGTTCGTCGATTATGACAATTGGATTGGTTGCTTGGATGAATTCGATTGGTCGGTTCCCGGTCATCCTATCGTGGGGTCTGTGGATTATGTTGGCCTTGTCTTCCTTTTCGGGGTCGGTAAAACTCTTGCGAAAAGCATCGATGTTTATGACCATTATCTGTATATAATCGCTGGTGGCAAAGTTACGCACCTGGCCGAGCTTCTGGGAATCGTAAACGAAATAATCAAATTGGACGTTTTCATAGAGTCCTTTAAAGTGCGTCTCTGTCATCTGGAGCGATTTGTAGACGCCTTCCTTGATTGCCACCGATGGCACCACAATGATGAATTTGGTGAAGCCGTATAACCGGTTCATCTTAAAAATTGTACGTAGGTAGACATACGTCTTGCCGGTTCCGGTCTCCATTTCTACCGTGAAATCCATGGAGTCTATCGACTCGGAATGGGCGAGACCGTTACGTAGTTGGATTGCTTTGATGTTTTCGTGGATGTCCTCATCTAAAAGACGCAGCCGGTTGCCTATCCCTAAATCATTTTCCATCCCCGGCAAAACGGTTTGGGGATCAATCTTTAAGGGTGCAACTGTGAAGTTCGTCTGACAGACTTCCTGGCCATCGAAGAGATCCACCACAGCATTGATTGCTTCCTGTTGAAAGTCCAGGTTCGGATCGAATTGAAATTTCATCATATACACCTCACAGGCTCTTCACATCATCAATATCGGCCTGACGCAGAATCTGGACGGCGTTGGTCTTTATTACGTCGTTTTTGAACCCTGAGTCCTTGCAGACCACACGCATCACCTCTGGCTTCAGTTCATCTTTCAGTGCGGCGATGCCTTCCATGACCTCCAGACTGATCTGTTTGGCCAGGCAAACGATGAGCGCCCCGGACCCGATTATGTACACGGTCTTCCCCTCAATCTTTCGCTCCTCGATCGGTACGGCCAAATCCAAGCCATACTTGAGCAGCAGTTCATAAAGCACGTCCGCTTCGCTACGATCCGGCTTGATGTTCTCCACGGCATTGAATAGAGAATCTTCTAAATTATCAAAGTCCGCGTCCCAAGGCTTGATGTTGCTAGAATCCAGTTTGAAGACCTTAAAGCCCAGGCCCAACTTAGGTACGTCCAACTCCATGCCCGGAAGCTTCTCTTTCACCTTCTTGGCTTTCTCAGTCTGCTCTGCCTCTACCTTGTGGAATACTCGCCGAATACGTTCTTTCCCAATGTCAGCAATTGTCTTGAGACCCGCCTTGGCCGCTTCAGTACTGGCATCACACGGCTCTGGAAGCTGAATCATGATAAACTTACGCTGTCCTCCATCTTTAGCATTCAGTGACACCACCGCATGAGCTGCTGGACATGATCCAGAAAAGAAATCTACGTAGATGCCGTCATCCTCTGGATTGTCATTTACAACGAACGAGAAGAAGTACCGAATCAACTCGCTTGGCTTCGGGAAATCGAATACTGCTTTTCCAAATAGCTCGCGAATCTCTTTTGTGCCCTCTTGATTAAAAGGACCATTGAGCAGTGATATCGGCTTTCCGAATCGTTCGATGCCGTTCTCATCACGCAAGTACTGCTTCATTCTTACGCTATACTTTCCGTTTCGCTCATTGATCACTATCTCGTCGTTATCGTAAGCCTGCTTAAAGCGATCTTCCGACCAAATCCATTGTTTTTCTGGCAAAATCTCGACACCCTTGTGATGAATGGGATAGCGTAGATTAGGACGGTCATCCTTACTTGTTGTTGCTAACGGCTGCGTGATGTATCCCCCCCGGACAGAATACTTGGAGTCCTGATTCTTATAAGCCTTGCGCTGCCGCTCTTCCAAGTGAGCGGCGATATTCGAGACCGGTTGCTTCGAGTAGACCAGAATGTATTCGTGAACACTCGCGAACCCCTTAGTCAATGCGCCTGATCCATACTTATTCTTCCATGCTACCAGCTCAACTCGGTTCTCGCTTCCAAATATCTCGTCACACATCTGCCGAAGATTTGCGACTTCCACGTCATCGATGGAGATGAAGATGAGGCCATCATCCCTTAGCAGATTTCGGGCGAGCTTCAGCCTTGGATACATCATATTGAGCCAATTCGTGTGATAGCGACCAGATGTGTCAGTATTCGCTGAAAGCTTGAAGCCCTCTTCGTCAATCTGCCCCGTGTAACGTAAGTAAGTAGTTAGATTATCCTGAAATTTATCTGGGTAAATAAACTCATTACCTGTGTTATACGGAGGGTCGATGTAGATCATCTTGATTCTCTTGTGGTAAGATTTCTGAAGTAGTTTGAGAACTTCGAGGTTGTCGCCTTCAATGAAGAGGTTCTTCGTCGTATCCCAGTTGACCGACTCTTTCGGACAAGGGCGTAGTGTGCCCATCGATGGCGTCTGGGCAATGCGTCGAGCGTGGCTCTTGCCATTCCAAGTGAAGCTGTAACGTTCCTGGCGACCGTCTATATAGTCGCCTAGCGTCTCGCGCAGAACATCGAAGTCAACCTTCTCCTCGGTAAAAACATTTGGGAAGATTTGTTTTAGTTTTTCAATATTCTGACCAACGATGTCTGCCGATGCACCGTCGGTCTTTGAATCTAACTTATCCATATATGTCATCCTCCACTCATAGTTCAGATGTTATTGTCTGAAGTTGTTTTTCCAGCTCCTTCATTTTCACATTGAGTTCAACCTTGCGATTGAATTGCGTTTCTTTCACAATAGCAGCCTTGTGCCCGGCTATCTGAATTTCCAACTCGTGGCAGACCGCAAGTTGATCCCGCCGAACTTGGCGCTTGGTCGCTGTGGATTCGAGACGATACGCTCCGGTCAGCCTGGCGCAATCCAAGGTTACGAGTCGATCCGTGAAGGCCGAATAGAATGAAAAGAAATGCGTGTGCGGCAATTCTGACACAGCTATACTGTCAAGAAATGCCTGCTGTCTGGGGGTTAGGGCCAAAAGGTCAATCCAACCGGTGATATAAAAGTCCTCAGCAACGATGGCTCCCTTTTCTGCTTGGCTGAACCTTTTGTGGGCAAGGCTCAGGGCACACGTTGTCTTATAGGTAAACACAACAATTAAGGGATATGGAATCGCACGGTGGATTATTTCTGCAATCCGGTTGGTACGATTGATCGCCTTGAGGTTCACCTGTAGGATAGCAACCTCGTGGTACTCACGTTGGTTGTCTTCATAAGCCTGGATCGAAATTGTGTTCGGCTTAAGCGTGTATTGCCAAATAATAACATCGATATCCTCCCGAAAAGCCTTTTTGTCTGTCGCGCCAAGCTTTGCGTTCTCGTGAAACAGCTTTTTGAAGACTCGCTTCCCAAGTTGGCAGGCATCAGGGATGGCCATTCTTTTGTAAAGAGTCTCGATCATGATACATCTTCGTGATCACCAAGAATAACAAGAAAGGATACAACCTCAAAGTCGTCGATGCCTTTGAAAGAATCCTTGCTCAATACTGTTCCCCCTCGCTGGAACAGACTTTCAACACCTTTTTCCTCGGCCTTGCCGGTGATGGTCGCAACAGCCTTGGCCAGCAGTGACTGGTACTTCCCCATGTCCGTAGCGTTACTGGTATCGATATTGAATCGATACAGCGCTTTCGTCGGGCTGGGACCTGCCAAGAGACAGCTTCTTGAGCAGGTCCAGTATCTTTTTAGCCTGTGTGAAGTTCATCTGGACTTCGCCGGATTCGGAAACCCAGACCAGGTAGTGAGGCGCGAGCGCGTAGGTACTGTCTGTATTCACCTTGGCCGACTCACTGCGAAGACAGAAAATAACGCCAGGTTCCAGACCTTCCTTTTTAATCAGATCGTCGATGTGGGTGACGGAAAAAGCCCCGGGCGGCATATGCTCAAGGAGATTGGTGTGCTCTTTTAAGTAGTCGGTAAGGTCCATCCGAAAGTCATTGAGCGTCATATCAGTAATAGAGATGCCGCCTCCAAGGTCCTCCAAATCCACCACTTCATTCTGGAGTCTTTCGAGCTGTCGACGGCGATACTCCAGGTCGTTCATTTTGCCGGCGTCAGGAAACTCGATGATATTCTCTTCACCGGTCGCTGAGATATCTAATAGGACCATCCGACCGGAGACACGAGCCTCCAAATTGATATATTCGTCCAATTCCATGTTAGGCCAAAAATTGACGAGCTGGACAACTTGGTTTTGTGAGCCAAGGCGGTCGATGCGCCCGAAACGCTGTATAATCCGAACCGGATTCCAATGAATATCGTAGTTCACGACATAATCACAATCCTGAAGGTTCTGGCCCTCGGAAAGGCAATCGGTGGAAATTAGAATGTCAATCTCCTCCGTAAGGGACTCGTCGATTTTGGCTCGTTCTTTTGAAAGTGGAGAAAACGAGGTGATGATGGTGGCGATATCTTTGCGGAGTTTCGGCATCGTGGTCTTATTAACACCGGTGCCGGTTACCAAGGCAGAATGGACGCCGAGTTCGTCCTGCGCCCATGCGGCGATGCTCTCGTAAAGATACTTGGCCGTGTCCGCAAAAGCTGTGAAAATAAGGACCTTCTTGTTGCCAGCATTGATAGGATTCCCGCATTTGGCGGCGATGAGTTCCTTAAGACGGCGAAGTTTCTTGTCGCGCGAAGTGTCAATCTCCCGAGCCTCCCGCAGCAACTTGACCAAGAGAACCTCGTCTTCCTCAAGCTCCTGCCTCCACCGCACACGGTCAACGTCTTGGAGGAGAACCTTGATCTTGCTGCCAATCAAAAACGGCGCAAAATCGTCATCGTCGATTTCGATTTCCTCGATGCTCAGCTCTTCGATCTTAGATTCCTCGTGTGAGTCGATACGGCTGATGATGTCACGGACGTTTTCGAGAAGCCTTCCCAGCGTGAGCGCAAAGGAATTGATCGAGCTCTCCATCCGTTTGAGAAGATTCACTCGCATCAGGTGGATTAGGCTTTCCTCGCGGTCGATCTGCTTGAATACCGATCCGCCAGACACCACCATGTCATATTTGCGGCTATATTCCTCACGTTTGTTGGGGAGGACATATTTCAACGGTGCGTATGAACTAAGATTAAGACGGCGTATATCCCGGTTGATCTCCCTTAGTTCTGGGAACAAGTCCTTTGTGTCGATATCGGACTTGATGTTTATCGGTCTGGCCCGCTCTGGAAACTCACCGACCTCATCAAGATCGTAGTATTTCTCAATATGTTTTCTGGAACGGGCTATGGTGAGCAAGTCAAGCAGTTTGAAGTAATCGAAATTCAGGGTTTCAAGTAGCCCTTCGGTCGTCCGTTCGGCGGGATTAAGTCTAAGCCACCGGTTGAAACGTGTTTGTGCTTGACGAAGTGTTTGTTCAATACTGATAATGCCGTGGTTATAGAGGGCGTCGTCGATGCCTTCCGTGATAAATGCTACCTGATTTTTCAGATCATTCATGCGACTATTGACAGGCGTGGCTGAGAGCATGAGAACCTTGGTCTTTACACCCGATTTGATAATGTTGCGCATCAATCTGGAGTACCGTGTCATCCCATCCTTACGTGGCGGATTGTTCCGAAAATTGTGGGACTCATCGATAACAACTAGATCGTAGTTGCCCCAATTGAGAGTCTCCAAGTTAATCTCGCCGGAACGTCCTCGTTCACGAGTGAGGTCGGTGTGATTAAGCACATCAAAATTAAATCGATCAGTCGCGAAAAGGTTTCGCTTATCGTTGACGGTGTAAAGGGTCCAGTTTTCGCGAATTTTCTTGGGGCAGAGAACCAGAACGCGGTCATTCCGCAGTTCATAGTATTTGATGATTGCCAGGGCTTCGAACGTTTTTCCAAGGCCAACGCTATCGGCAATGATACAGCCGTTATACTTTTCCATCTTATCGATGGCTCCTAACACGCCATCATGTTGAAATCTGTAAAGTTTACTCCAAACGAGCGTATCCTTGATACCAGTTCGGGTCTTAATGATTTTGTCTTCTTCGAGCTCACCACGGTATTCGCGAAAGACATTGTATAGTGTCAGGAAGTACACCAGCTCCGGGGATTTGTTGGCAAAGATGGTTTCAAGCTGAGCCAGTACAAACGATTTTACGTCTCCGGTTGCCTCTGAGTTTGACCATATCGCATCAAACCATTTTAAAAGGCTTTCGGTTTCCGCCGACGTTGTGAAACAAGTGTTCATCTCATATCCGTCCGATGGCACAGTGCCGAGCCCCGCAGATGTGAAGGGTGAACTTCCGTGAACGGCTATGGCACTGCCGTCAGGGTTCTTGACATGGAATAGATTCTGAAGGACAGGCAACGAGACCGCTCTGATTTCGGATTTTTGCTGCAACCACTGTGAACATTCTCGGGCGATTTCTGCAATATTTAAGGAGTTGCGGAAACGCCTGTCGGCTTTGCTCCCCGTTAGTCCTACCACCCGAAACGGCTTTACATTCCCGGACGCGATGGGGATATCATTCGACGAAATAAGGAGGCGCAAGGCACCAGCACGCTCAAGTTGTTTCTTCAAGGCAGAGTAGCCATAGATTGAAAAAAGACCGGACAGAATGGAAATGTAAGCATTTGCCTGAATGCCCTCCGCAAGAGTATCGCCAACCTTTCCTTGTCCTTTGTTATCCAGCAGTACAGTCATATTTATGGCTCTTCCATATTATTATTGGTGCGTCTTGACCCACCAGACTTCACCCACTCATCGACTTCGTCTTTTTTGAATTTCCAAAGCCGCCCCATCTTGTGAGCAGGCATAAGATGTTTGTCAATCCATCTGTAAACTGTGTCGTTACTAACGCCAAGGTATTGGGTCATCTCCTCTACCGACAACCACCGATCTTCCATATCGACCATCTCTCAGACTCCGAATGGGTACATTTTATTTCAAACAGGTAAACTCTCCAAAAGTGGAAAGAAATTGTATAAATACAATTCTCTCATTGTAAAATTGCAACCATAGTATCCTGCTTTTTTCTAATTGTAAACCGTTTTTTTCCGTATAAGTATGGTTTAGACCGCAAAAAAATTATTTATTGGTAATTTTTTTTCAACAAGCTTTTTCAATAGATGATGTGTTTTGGCATTCGTTACTTCCCGCAGCATCAGATTTTCACGACAGGTGATTCATAGGTGTGAATTAGACTGATACCACTATTCCACAGCTACAATCAGCTATCCAGATGTTTTATTGCATCTTTTTATCCTGTTGTTTCAGCTAAGAAGACGGCAGTAAATTTTTCTATTAACTTCAAACCAAAAGGAGGTAAGGCTATGAAAGTTTCAAAGGCAGCAAAACTTTGGCTGGAGTATCACAAGTGTCATTCTAAGGAAAACTCAATCAGGGTACACAAACTTGAAACAATAGGAGTTTTCGCCCTGATGATTCCTGAGATAGCCATCCAAAAGATGAAAATATCATCCACCTTAAGAACCTGTGATATGTCTGACATCGCCGTTTCTACATCATCAAAATATTCTGTTTTCGTAATAGCTATTTATAGACTCATAACAAGTGAGATCAGGAACGGTATACATGTAAAATAATTTTCGCTTGATATTTACAGTTCGAATTTGCTATCTTTTATTAACGAATTATGGATCATGGCAAAAGACATCACGGTATCAGGTATTTGGTTGACTGCATTAAACTGGATATCCTTACACCGCTTACAGAGGTCTATAAAATGGAAATCTTAAATCTGACCGAACCTGCAGACAATTTGGAGGAAGCATGTAATCGTATTGCAAAACAAAAAGGTATTATTTAAAGGAAAATCTTTTTAAGAACCATTGCCTATCTTGGTTATAAATTGTATTGACTGGGATTTAATCTTTCAATAAAAATAAAACGGTTCGATTAAATCAGACAACTCAAGCATTAGATATGGTATCACAGGTCTCCAAATCCTCCACCATTTGTTAGTATCACTACATTTTCGATTGTCGGGGTATTAGGTTTCTGTGCTATATATTTAGGATTGGAGTCAAACCTTGATTTGTGATTAAAATCATCGTCAACCATTTGTTCTATCAATATAACTATCTGAAATAAATCAATATAAAAAACATAGAGCACTGATCAAGGTTTGACCCCATTTCCTAAAGGCCTCGTTGAGAGAAGGAGATTTCCTTTGGTTACTTTGGCCATTCCCCAATCCCGCGCATTGATTCCTCGATGTTTTTATGATACTGAATCAGGGTCTTTATGAAGGAGGTTGCATGTCGGGTTTTCAGGAAATTCTACTGGTTGCAGCAATTCTTATAGGGATTTTGTTTGTACCCCGCATGATGTCCAGAAGAATCGAGCAGGGGCCCAAACAGCCCTCATTGACACTATCACGCAACGTGCGGTTGGCCGTTGTGGCATCTATCATCTACCCTGCGATTGCGGCCGCATTCCTTCAGCCCTGGAGCAGGGATGTGGTGATTTTTCTTTACGTCGGTTTGGGACCGGTTGTCCTGGGTTGGCTGGTATACTGGGTCATTACCGGTAGAAAAAAATAGAAATCTCCTCTTCAATCATTATTTCTTTTCGGACTTATAACCAATACACAGGTAACGTCAAAAAAGGCGTTTAGTAGCATCACTTTGGCCCTATTATTGCCACTGATTTTTTGTTCCACGAACGTGACATGGGACATTCGTGGAATACTGTGGTTTCGGAACCAATACTAGCAAGGTTAAAGCCCATACATATAAGATCTTCATAGAAGATCCTCGTTTCTGATATCCATCTATCCCCTCAGGATATCAACCGGCCTGAAAACCTGTGATATGTCTGACTTATGATTGGCCAAGCTTTTGTGTTTTCCAGGGGGGCTTGTTACTATAAAAGTGTGATTCTTTCCCAATGTGGCCGGCTTAATCAAAGAAAAATAAGGTGCGAGAGGTAAGAAATTCACTCTCAGGATGATGTTCCCATCATTTTCAGTTGAAGTAAGGGATAAAGAATTTTAACATTACCAAAATGGAAAAATATGGATTACCTGGCATAATCAACCCGGCTTTCCAGTACATCAGGCTCTATAAACGCAGGCCTTGTCCTTTCATATTGAACCAAAGCTTTTTTCATGTCTACCTTGACCATATCTTTAAGCCTTTAAGGTTCCTCAACATAAGCTTCGGGGCCTAAACTCATGGTCCATTGCTTGATTTCATTCAGTCCGGCGACTTGAAAGGTCAATTCCGAGGAGCCGTCGCGTAGTTTCCTGGATCTTTGGCTTTCGTGCCATATTTTCTCACCGATATATCTCGACCACGTCGTGCAATGTTACGGGATGTTGGTGCAGAACGTGCTTCATGTAATCCGGTCATATTTATTCACTTCATCTTTTTAGTTTTTTTGCCGAAAGCCTTCTGTTTTTCCTTTTTAGGATAAATTCTTCACTCTTTGGGCTTCAGGCTATGCCTCCGGCTACGACCCGACAGGTCGCTTTCAGCTTCCGACTTCGCTCTTTGAGCTACGACGGGACAAGACGATCCAACAAGTCGGGCAAGCCTGATTCGCCCATTTCTCCGTGAGCGGGATCTTCGAGCTGCGTCTGCCCCGCCGAAGCCGGGCGAAGGCGGATTATAAGGGGTTTGCGGTAGAAGGATTACATCTTCACCCATTAAGTGTCTTGTTGAGCGTTAGCGAAATCCCGTTTGCGGGGCAAATGAACGAATCAAACTTGTGAGAAAGCTGGCTATGACCATTTTCGGAATTTGCCGAATGCTTCCCTAAATTTCAAGAACTGGGCCTAATTACTCAAATATGTCTATGACAGCCTTTAGCATTTCGTCATGGGTCCTAATCATTGCCAGATTTGCCTCATAACCCCTATGTGCTACTATAGATTGAGGGATCTCTTCTGCCAGATCCACATTAGACATTTCTTTTTCCTCAATTTGACCCTCTTTTACTTCAACAAGAGTGGGCCCTGGAGTTTCTGGCTGTGTGATCTCCACCTTTACATCACTGTTAGACCCTTCAACTAATAATGCTCTGCTCTTTTTAAATTCCTCTGTTTCCACATTTGCTACGTTATTAGAAATTACCTCCATTTTTTTACCAAAGGCGTTTAACGCGGAGAGCATGCTTCCCACTGAAGAAATCATGACTTTTCCTCCATTTTATTAAAAAAATACCGAAAGTTTTGCACTCTTTTTTATGCTGGCAATGCTTTTTTCAAAAAGGGTGCAAAGCTTGGATCGAAATTAATAAAGACAACTTGTACGATGAAAACTTTGTCCGAAATAGAGAGTGGTTATAATACAGGGTGTTTTGATATGCAAAGGGAATGGTTTACATAAGTCAGGCAACCCTGCTGCCGTATCCTCTGAATTTAGGACTTAGGCCAATGGCTTTGCGCTCCACTCTTTCGAATGGTTTGCCTTTATCTAACCTCATACTTTATATCGGACGTTACGCTGAAAACTTTAATAAAGAATTTGGGGTCACATCTTGATTAATGCATCTTGAATTCCGATATAAGGATCAAAAAAAATGCATATTTTTTCAAAAATACC
>CAZLRK010000035.1:0-28273 GCA_964561845.1 uncultured Desulfobacterales bacterium
AAAGGTCAGCCGTTGGCTAGAGATAATGATTCAAGCCGATTAATTTATTCGGCTTCTGCCTCTTCAGTTTCCTTTGACGGAAGCTCAAAATCCGGTCTAAATGAGAGAATAAGTTCGTCCAACTCTTTCCCCAAAACAGTCTCTTTTTCAAGTAGTAGCTCGGCCAGTTTGTGAAGAATATCCAAATTTTCGTTTAAAACCGTTTTTGCGCTATCGTAAGACCTGTTGACCAAATTATTTATTTCTTCGTCAATCTTACGTGCCGTTTCATCAGAATAGTCCCTATGCTGAGCTATTTCTCTTCCTAAAAAAATCTGTTCTTCATCTTTTGCATAAGAAAGAGGGCCAAGTTCTTCACTCATACCCCAGGAGCGTATCATTTTTTGAGCAAGGTCTGTTGCTTGCTTAATATCATTGGCAGCGCCTGTGCTGATTCGGCTAAAAACAATCTCTTCGGCTACACGTCCTCCAAAAGCGATTGCCAATTCGCTTTCAAGTTGATCTTTATATTTAAAATCTCTTTCTTCGGGTAAAAACCAGGTAATACCTGCCGCACGGCCTCTGGGGATTATGGTTATCTTATTGACAGCATCTGTATAAGGCAGGAAGCGTGCTACTAGAGCGTGACCTCCTTCGTGATAAGCCGTAGTCTTTCTGTCTTCCTCTTTAATAACTTTAGATTTACGTTCTAAACCCATGTAAACTTTGTCCTTGGAGTCTTCAAAGTCGGACATATCGATTTTTTCTTTATTTCTCTTAGCTGCAAGGAGGGCTGCTTCATTTACAAGATTTTCCAAATCTGCGCCTGAGAAACCGGGAGTTCCCTTTGCAAGTATATTAGGATTAACGTCCTTGGCAATGGGTGTTTTTTTCATATGAACCTTAAGTATTAATTCACGGCCTTTAATATCAGGGAGTGAAACAACAACCTGCCGGTCAAAACGTCCAGGGCGCAAAAGAGCAGGATCAAGTACATCCGGCCTATTTGTGGCGGATATCAGGATAACACCTTCATTCGATTCAAACCCGTCCATCTCGACCAAAAGTTGATTTAAGGTTTGTTCTCTTTCATCATGCCCACCTCCAAGGCCGGCGCCTCGATGCCTTCCAACCGCATCGATTTCATCAATAAATATAATGCAAGGAGCGTTCTTTTTACCCTGGACAAAAAGGTCTCTAACACGTGATGCACCTACTCCAACAAACATTTCCACAAAATCCGAACCACTAATGCTAAAAAACGGCACTCCGGCTTCCCCTGCAATTGCCCTCGCCAAAAGAGTTTTTCCGGTGCCGGGCGGGCCCATCAAAAGAACTCCCTTGGGGATACGCCCTCCTAGACGGGTGAATTTTTTAGGATCTTTAAGAAATTCAACAATTTCTCCAAGCTCTTCTTTTGCTTCATCAATTCCTGCAACATCATCAAATGTGACTTTTTCTGATTGATCAGAAAGCAGACGAGCCCGACTCTTTCCGAATGACAGGGCTTTGCCTCCTCCGGCTTGCATTTGGCGCATGAAAAATATCCATACACCGATAAGTACTATCATGGGAAACCATGAAACAAGAATAGACATATACCATGGTGTTTCAGATGACGGTTTTGCTTTAATAGATACTCCCTTTTGCCTAAGAATTTTTATAAGATCAGAATCCTGAGGAGCAAATATCTTGAAACGATTCCTGTTCATGTCGGTAACAAATAGTTCCTGGCCTTGAATAACTACTTCAGCCACATGTTCATTATCAACCATGGAAAGGAATTCCGAATAACTGATGTTTGTTTCAGATGTATGCTGTTGATTAAAAAGATTATAAAGCATGACCATCATCAACGTGATAACCAACCATAAAGCTATATTTTTATAAAATGGATTCAAAAGTTATCCTCCTGGGTATTTTAAAAACGTTATTGCTAATAGGCAATTAGATATTAATCATCATTGGTGATTTAGGCAAGGAAAAGTTCCACTTTTAGTATATTACTGGTTGAAGTTTTAACCTTAACATAATCATCTATTCTATGACCCACAACCCAAATAATTTTTCCCCGGCATAGAAGAATTGGGCAACTTGCTCGTTTAGTTCTCTGAACTTTATTATTGATAAAATATTTTTTTACTTTCTGGGTGCCGGTCATACCGAGAGGTGTAAATCGATCACCCTGTTGAAAATTCCTGAGAATCAGGGGGAATTTTATGCTGTCCATATCAAAAAATGCAACCTTATGTCTATCATTACGTAAATTATGCAGATCTTTAATACCAATTTCAGAAAATTTGAGATGCATACCGATCTCTTTTAAGAATATTCGACCAGGTTTTAATATCTTGTATTTAAATGAAATTATTCTTTTATCGATGGATTCTACATGTATGCTTCGCAAGGCAATTTTTTCTTTAGAAATAATTAGAATGTCGTTATTTCGCTTTATCCTGATACGGTCCGGCAGATCAATATTTCCGCATGCGGCTTCGCCTTTCAAAAGAGTTATTGCATCATTAATATGTAAATAAGTAATACGCCTCAAATTTCCTTTAATTTCTTCAATCGCTTTTCTGATTATCCTTCTTTTTATTGCAGAATGAATACTGATAAGCCTTGGAACAGAAAGAACAATTTTATTCTCTTTAACATCTATAATAGATTGCTGGTAGATAGGGTTAACAGCATTTTCAATCCATTCATCTTCACATCTTATAATTGAAGATAATCGGTTTAATAATTCTGTTATTTTAGGATTATATGACTTCTTTAATAAAGGGATTAATTCATGGCGTATTTTGTTTCGAAAATGTTTTATATCTTTGTTGGTTTTGTCAGACACATATTTTATGCTGTTATTATTTAAATAACTAATTAATTCCGATTTTGTTAATTTGATAAGAGGGCGTACAATTTTTTTGTCCCTTACAGGCGGCATACCTGAAATGCCCAAGGGGCCGCTTCCTCGAAATAAATACATCAAGATAAGTTCCGCATTATCATCGGAATGATGACCAATAGCGATTTTATTATAGTTATTCTTTTTTGCGATATTATTATAAAAGGCATATCGAACGTGCCTGGCTGCTTCCTCCAGTGAAAGTTTATATCTGTGCTGGTATATCCGGACATCCTCCTTGTCAATGTGCATGGGAAGGCCAATGTTTTTTGCAAGCAATGTAACAAATTTTGCGTCACGCTCTGAATCTTTTTTACGAAGGCAATGATTTAGGTGAGCAACGCCAAGGTTAATAGAAAATTTAGGGGCTAATGTTAACAGCAGGTGAAGTAAGGCTACAGAGTCAGGTCCTCCTGAAACACCTACGAGAACGGAGTCATTGGGCTGAAACATTTCATAGGCGATAATGGTCTGTTCTACTACGCGGGTTATTTTTTTACTTATTTGATTTTTATTGTAGGCTTTATGTGGTGTCGGCATAAATTGGTTATTAACGTTCAAAAGTTCCTAATAGTTTATAATTTAAAAGCCTGTATGTCAATATTTAACAAAATCGTAACAGCTCAGCCACTAAGGCACTAAGGCACAAAGAAGAGATATTAAACCTTTATTAAAAATTGACTATCAAGCATTTTGGTTTTCTGATCAATTATGATGATATAGTAATAAGTCGAATTTATCAAATATTTGGTGTTTAGTATATGGAATTTTTCCGTAATCATAATCTTTGTGTCTTCGCTTGCCCCGTAGCTCCGGAAGATGGTACCGGGGTGTCTTTGTGGCTGAACTATTAAACACTATCTTTAAAAACACCACTTTTTTCCTTGAAAAAATGATTTGTTAGATTATATTGATAGTAGGTTGTGCTAGGCGGGGAGCTAGCGGTGCCCTTTTCCCGAAATCCGCTTTATGCGGGGCTGAATTCCCTCTAAAGGATTTAATACTTAAAATTGATAAGTCGTTTTGATCGGCCGCCATGCAACAGACGGTCATGAACCTCGTCAGGTCCGGAAGGAAGCAGCGATAAGTGATGCGGTTTGTGTCGTGGATAGATTCCGATTAACTTTTCGGCTTATATTTTTTAAAATGGATTCGATGGAGGGTGCACAACCGTTTTTATTTTCCTAATAACCATCCTTTTTACTCTCTGCTCAATCATTCAGCATCAAGTATCGGGACGTATATAAAACCACGCAAATACAACCTTGACATCGTTACAAATAGTCTTATTTTTTGATCAATATTAGCCAATTTAAAATAAGCCAGGAGAAAACATTGACTAAGAGAAATAAAGCTAAAATTGTTATTGAATCTGAAAAAACAGATACTGAAGAAAAAGTATCCAAGAAAAAAGTTTCTGCAGAAAAAGATAAAACAAAAACCGGTGATTCTTTAAAAGATATGGAAGCCAAATTTGAGTCTGTTGAACAGGAGGCAAAAGAGGCACACGATCGTTTTCTTAGGGTTTCCGCTGAATTTGATAACTACAAAAAACGTTCCGCACGTGAAATGAATGAATTTAGAAAATTTGCCAATGAATCCCTGATAAGAGAGATGCTTCCGATTGTGGACAATCTGGAACGGGCATTAAATTCGTCAAACGATGGTAATCAAGCAAATAGTTGTATTGTAGAAGGGGTGGACATGACCCTGAAGGAAATACTCAAAGTCTTTGAAAGATTCAATGTTAAGCCGATTGAGGCGTTGGAAAAGACATTTGATCCAAATTTTCATCAAGCCGTTATGAGACATGAGACGGATGAACACAATGAAAATACGGTTATAAATGAACTCGAAAAGGGATATATGATTCATGACAGGCTTCTAAGGCCTGCCATGGTGGTTGTTGCAATGCCAAAAGTAAATGATAAAGATAAAAACGCACAAGAAAAAGAGTCTGAAAAAATAGAAAAAAAAGTTTAGCTTATATTAAGGTAAGGAGGAGAACAAATGGGTAAGGTAATAGGAATTGATCTCGGCACGACAAATTCGTGCGTGGCCATTATGGAAGGGGGCGATGCAAAAGTGATTACGAACCCCGAGGGGGGGCGAACGACACCTTCCATCGTCGCAGTTTCAGACAGCTCGGAAAGGTTAGTGGGTCAAATTGCAAAACGGCAGGCAATTACAAATCCCGAGCATACGGTATTTGGAGTAAAAAGGCTTATCGGTCGTAAATATGTATCGCCTGAGGTGCAAAAGGATATCAAAATACTCCCTTATAAAATGGAAGAGGCAAGCAACGGTGATATCCGAATAAACCTTCGGGGAAAACTTAATAGCCCTGCTGAAATATCATCATATATTTTAGCAAATATCAAAAAAACCGCCGAAGAATACCTTGGTGAAAAAATTACTGATGCCGTTGTAACCGTACCTGCATATTTTGACGACAGTCAACGGCAGGCAACCAAAGATGCCGGAAAAATTGCAGGGCTTAATGTTTTACGAATTATCAATGAACCGACTGCCGCGTCACTTTCGTACGGTCTGGACAAAAAAACCGAAGAAAAAATTGTCGTTTTCGACCTTGGCGGAGGGACTTTTGATGTATCCATACTTGAAATCGGCGAGGGGGTTTTTGAGGTAAAAGCGACCAATGGAGATACCCATCTTGGCGGTGAAGATTTTGACCTTATGCTTATTGATTATCTGGCCGATGAATTCAAGAAAGACCAGGGGATTGATATTAGAAATGACAAAATGGCTTTGCAAAGGCTTAAAGAGGCTTCCGAGAAAGCAAAGATGGAATTGTCCACTTCCATGGAGACAGATGTGAATCTTCCGTTTATAACAGCCGATTCCAGCGGTCCCAAACATCTTAATATTAAAATAACCAGAGCCAAGCTCGAAGCTCTTGTAGGCCCTCTGCTCGACAAACTGGAAAAACCCTGCAGGACTGCTTTAAAGGACGCAAAGTTAAATCCCAATGCTATTAATGAAGTTATTCTTGTGGGGGGGATGACGCGCATGCCGGCTGTCCAGGAACGCGTTAAGAATATTTTTAACAAGGATCCTCACAAGGGAGTTAACCCGGATGAAGTTGTTGCAATTGGCGCTGCCATTCAAGGAGGTGTCCTTAAAGGAGACGTAAAGGATGTTCTTCTCCTCGATGTTACACCCCTTTCTCTTGGCATAGAAACCTTAGGTAGTGTAATGACGAGACAGATAGAAAAGAATACAACAATTCCGACAAAAAAAAGCCAGATATTTTCAACCGCCGCTGACAACCAACCTGCGGTCTCTATTCATGTTCTGCAGGGTGAACGTGAGATGGCTCATGGGAATAAGACTCTGGGTCGTTTTGAACTTGTGGGCATACCGCCTGCCCCAAGGGGTGTGCCACAAATAGAGGTGACCTTTGACATCGATGCCAACGGTATTGTTAATGTGTCTGCAAAGGATATTGCCACCGGCAAAGAGCAGTCAATTCAGATTACGGCTTCCAGCGGCCTGTCACAGGAAGAGATTGACAAATTGATAAAGGACGCTGATCTACATGCTGAAGAAGATAAAAAGAAAAAAGAACTAGTAGACGCCCGTAACACCGCTGACGCTTTAATTTATTCAACTGAGAAATCCTTAAAAGACCTTGGCGACAAGATAGACAGCGCCACAAAGAGTCAGGTTGAAGCTGCCATTGCTCCCCTTAAAAAAGCTATGGAAGGTGAAGATACGGAAGAAATAAAACGATTGAGTGAAGAGTTAACCCAGGCATCCCACAAACTTGCAGAAGCCATGTATCAGCAAGCTTCTCAGGCAGGTGGACAGCAGGCGGAAGCCGGTGGACCTGGTGGAACTAGTTCGGAAAGCGCGGATCAGGCAGGACCATCTCAAAACGAAGAAGACGTTGTTGATGCTGATTTTGAAGAAGTAAAAGACGACCAAAAGTAACAGCAAATAACTGCTTACAATAAAATCCCGAGTGCACAATGTGCCTCGGGATTTTTTTATTGCTATGTGTTGTTATTTATAAGATAATGAGACCTTTGCAAAATGCCCCCTTTTGCCCAATTTCTGCGTTAGGCTCAAAGGTCTCATAATGGGATGCTTATTATTTATCTTTTTTTTGTGGCTTGGATAACGGTTCACGGGTAATCGGTAATTGGTGATCAGTAATCGGTAATCAGTAATCGGTGTTTGTCTGAAAAGCTATTTTTCGGTCGGAGAAATGTTTAATTCAATGAATAACAAAGCTGATATGTTCTGTTCTCAAATAGCAACCGATCACCGAGCACTGATTACTGATTACCGACCACAACAGCACTTACCATGACTTTTTGAGGAGTTACAATTTTTACTTTATAGATTCTTTAATAAATCTCTTTATAAAAGGAGCCTTAGTATGACTGATTCCGATAAACAATTAAAGAAAAATGATATTGTCGTTCACATATTTGAACTGATTAATGATCTATCCGAAGACCAACAATGTATTTTGTTAAAGCAATTAGCCAAAGACAGTGTAGTTTCACAATTGCGCAAGCTAATTATAGATATGCCCGAAGATCGGCAGTCATTCCTCCTGAAACAACTGGAAGAGATGAAGCTGGAAGGAAAAAGGAGACATTACAGAAAATCTTGTTTAATATCTGTAGATTATGTCATCAAGGATCACGCCTTTAAAAATTATATTCAAGATATAAGTAGTGGCGGTATGTTCATCGAAACCAATGAATCCTTTTCCATAGGGCAGGAAATTATAATGGCTTTTTCTTTTTCCAGCGAACATAAATCTTCCAAGCTATCGGGTGAAATTGTAAGGATCACCCCGAATGGAATCGGTATTAAATTTCAAGATCTAACAAAATACCAGGAAGAAATAATTAAGTCCACATTGGAGAATATGGAAGGCGTTTGATCAGGAATCCTCAAAGGGGAGGGCGCTAATGACAAAAAAAGTTTATCAACCTGGCGAGAGTTATCAGTATCCACTAATAATCAAGAAACTTCTAAAAACACCTCTTATCTATTCGCCGGACCGGGAGATTGTATATAGTGACAAGTCCCGTTATTCGTACAGAACTTTAAATGAGCGTATTTGTCGTTTGGCCGGAGGACTTGAAAAACTTAATGTAAAACAAGGAGATACTGTTGCAGTTTTAGATTATGACAGCAACCGTTATCTTGAATGCTTTTTTGCCATTCCAATGATGGGCGCCGTATTACAGACGGTTAACTGGAGATTGTCCGATGATCAGATACTCTATACTATTCAACACACAGAAGCCAAAGTAATTATTGCAAACACCAATTTCCTTTCAATTCTGGGAAGAATCCGCAATAAAATGGAAACGGTAAAAACCATTGTAGTAATTTCCGAAGATGAAAGTAAACCAGCTACTCAGATTACCGCGGATGCAGAATACGAAGAACTGCTTCAATCGGCTTCTCCCTCTTATGATTTTCCCGATCTGGACGAAAATAGTAAGGCAACTACATTTTATACAACCGGCACTACGGGTAATCCAAAGGGGGTATACTTCACACACCGGCAACTTGTACTCCATACGCTTTCAGTTGCGCTTGTATGCGGTACTTACCACACCATTGGGCGTTTCAGATCGAATGATGTCTACATGCCGCTGACCCCGATGTTTCACGTACATGCCTGGGGGATTCCCTATGTCTCAACTCTGCTTGGTGTTAAGCAAGTCTATCCCGGACAATACAAACCGGAAAAGATTTTGAATTTGATAAAAAAAGAAAAGGTTACCTTCTCCCATTGTGTCCCAACGATTCTACAGATGATCATAAATAGTCCTGCGGTAAAAGAGACAGATCTTTCCAACTGGAAAATAGTTATTGGCGGTTCCCAGCTTCCAAAGGGTCTTGCTAAAGCGGCCATGGATATAGGCATAGAGGTCCATGCCGCATATGGAATGTCAGAAACCTGTCCCTGGATATGTGTGGCTACTCCTAAGGAAGACATGCTCGAATTGGAGGAGAATGAAAAACTTAAAGTGATAACCAAAACCGGAAAGCCAATTCCGCTAACTGAATTTGAAATCGTGGATTCTAAAGAGAATGCGTTGCCCCATGATGGGGTTTCAACAGGTGAAGTGGTAATGAGAGCCCCCTGGCTTACTCAGAGTTATTTCAAAGAAAGTGATAAGACAAAAGATTTATGGCGCAATGGGTGGATGCACAGTGGAGATGTGGGTTACATCGATGAAGAGGGTTACCTGCAGATTACAGATAGAATAAAAGACGTAATCAAAAGCGGCGGAGAATGGATATCTTCACTCCATTTGGAGAATTTGATAAGTCAACATGAAGCTGTTCTAGAATCGGCAGCTATAGGTATCCCGGATGAAAAATGGGGAGAACGGCCCATGCTTATCGTAACCCTTAAACCTGAATTTCAGGATAAAGTGACTAAAGAAGATTTAAAACAATTTATGAAAAAATTTGCAGAAGAGGGGAAATTACCTAAATACGGTATTCCCGATCGTTATGAGTTTATGGACGGGATTTCCAAAACAAGCGTAGGAAAAATAGATAAAAAAGCACTCAGAAAATTGTTTGACACTTTATAGGGAGATTGAATTTGAAAGCATCCTTTATTTGGTTTGATATGGGCTATACGCTGGTTTACATGCAACGGGAAACTACATATCAACAAGCGCTATTGGATTTTGGCATCGATATCCCTATTGAGGTCATTGAAAAAGAATTTCATTTAACGGATAAGCAATTTATGAAAGAATATCCGGGGATCTTTTTGAAAAACAGAGATGTGTATATGCCCTGGTATTTAGGAACGATGAATTATCGTTTGGGACTTAGTTTGAACCTGTGTGAAATTGATGCGCTATGGAAGGAAATAAAAGAGAAAACCGGAAATTACTGGTTAGCCTTTGACGGTGTTCATCAGGTTATGGATGAGTTAAAGAGCATGTCAACAGGTCTGGGCATAATATCGAATTGGGATCATACTGCAAGGGATATATTAAATCAAACGGGGCTAAGCGGTTATTTTAATCATTTCGTTATTTCAGGAGAAGTGGGTTATGCCAAGCCTGACCCTGAAATTTTTAAAATAGCGTTGAAAAAAGCGGGCGTTAATGCCGAAGATTGTCTTTATGTTGGCGATAATTATTATGACGATATTCTCGGCAGCCGAAAGGTAAAAATGAATGCATTAATTGTCAATCGGTTTGGCAATTTGGGCATAGAGGAGATTGAAGATTGTACCATTATTAATCATATTTCACAGATTTTAGAAATAGTACACTAACTAGTGCTTGCCCGAAAACCCAGGTTTTCGGGCAAAAACTCGAAATACGAATTTCGAAACACGAAACAATGACAGAAATCAAAAATGTTCCAATGTCAAAAACGTTGAAATTTAAAAGGTTTAGTTTCGATCATTTTGTCATTTGGTATTCGAATTTGTTTCGGATTTCGGATTTAGATATTCGAATTTTGCCTGAACATGACTTTTCGTTCAGGCACTAACTATAAAAACACATGAGTGAAAAAACCTACAAATGGGATTCAAATGATTACGCTGAACATTCTTCGGTTCAGTATACATGGGCACTAGAACTCATTGACAAATTACGTCTTCAGGGTACGGAATCAGTTCTTGACATAGGATGCGGAGACGGAAAGGTGTCATTCAGCATTGCCGATCGAGTACCAGATGGGCATGTCATAGGAATAGATAATTCCAAGAGCATGATTGCCCTGGCTAAACAACGTCTTTTCGAATCGTCCTGTCAGAATGTCCGATTTTCTCTGATGAATGCCACGGCATTGACCTTTGAGAGCCAGTTTGATGTGGTATTTTCAAATGCGGTGCTCCATTGGACAAAAGATCATGTATCCGTGCTGGAAGGGGTCAAAAAGAGTCTCAGCCCATCGGGAAGACTATTGTTTCAAATGGGGGGAAGAGGGAATGCCCGGGACATTATTGAGACTTTCAATACCTTGAGCAAACATCCAAAATGGCAATCGTATTTTATAGATTTTTCCTTTCCCTATGGATTTTATGGACCGGAAGAGTATGAAAAATGGCTCGAAAACGTTGGATTCATCCGGAGACGGCTTGAACTCATTCCAAAAGACATGAAACAACGGGGAAAAAAAGGACTTGCAGGTTGGATTCGTACCACGTGGCTACCCTATACCGAACGTATTCCTGAGCATCTGAGAGACACTTTTATATACGAGATTGTTGATGCATATATTCAAGCATTTCCCGTTGACAGTCTCGGGTATATTCATGTGAAAATGATGAGACTGGAAGTTGAAGCTATAAATCCCTAATCCGGGCGAACCGGAAGAGTTAAACGAATAACAAATAACCAATAACTTAGAACGCATCGTTCTGATGTCTGGATACAATTTCAAAGGAGGCATTTCACCTTAATGAAAGAAGAAGAAGTTAAAAAAACTGATGAGGAATCAAAATATATCCCCGGCATATACAATTATTGTGATCGATGGTGCGAACGTTGTGAATTCACGACTAGATGCATGAGTTGCACACTTGTTGAGGAAAAATTTGGCGATCTTGATGCTCATGATATTAACAGTGAAATATTTTGGCAAAAACTTGGTGAGACACTTCAAGAAGCCTTAAACATGTTGAAAAAAATGGCAGAGGAACAGGGAATCGATATTGATTCTATTGATCTTGAGGAAAATGGAGAATTAGAAAAAGATATTGATGACAAAACCGTAATATCAATTATATCTCATATGTCCAAGGCCTATATAACGATGGTTGATAATTGGGTTGATTCCAATGAATATCTTTTAGGAACTATGGTTTATGAACAAAAAAATAGATCAAAACTTAAGTTAGTACGGCAGGGGCCTGCGGAGCCTATAGAAAGTGACGTTACCATAGAAGAAGCACTGGAAGTTATTAGATGGTATCAGTACCAGATCAATGTTAAGCTCGTTCGGGCAATAGGCAGTAATAAAAGGGAATACTTTCTTGAGGAGGATGGTTTTCCAAAAGACTCAGACGGTTCGGCAAAAGTTTCCTTACTTGGAATAGACCGTTCAATTAGTGCATGGAACGAATTGTTGAAACATTTCTCAGAGCAAAAAAAGATAATTTTAAATCTGATTGTTTACCTTAATCGGCTTCGAGAGCGAGTCGAAAGTGAGTTTCCCAATGCAAGAGCTTTCATAAGACCGGGGTTTGATGAAATTCAATAATAATGATGTTGTTACTGAAAAGATGATGAATTAAGCGGGCCTCGAAAATTTGGTAAAGTAGCTGTCCTTTTCCATCTTGAGAGCTCGGGCAGGGGTGATGGTCTCCAGATCGCTGCTGTTCTCCAGCTCCGGTGTATAGGCCAAGGAAACATCCACTTCATTAAGATAGAGCGTGTTTTTGATGCGCATGATTTTTTGATCGGCATAAGGGGTGAGTCCAACCGTCATCATACAAACGCTAAGGGCATCGCGGTCATTTTCCATGATCAGCGGTGTTTTTGCAACCTCCAGTTGCGCACTGACAATATTGTTGATGGCGGTTTTTTGGTAATCCATTTTATTGAAGAGTCGCCTGGTGATAACGTCGGCGGTGCTTACCCCCGAGGCATTACCCCTGGTATCGTCGGTCAAATCCGACACCATGATTCTTTTGACAACCGGTTTTTCGGGATCCGGGCTAAGATAGGAGCCGATGCGGCCGATCACCTTGGTGTCAAAGCCATGTCCTGAAATCTCTTTGCCGATTTCTTCAACCATCAGAACATGCGCAAACTCGAAAGGAAGCCTGGCTTTGATTTCTCTGTATTTTGCCAGAAACGCTCTTTCCCGATCCTCTATTTCCTCTTTTTTGAACACCCCCACATCCGCCACCTGATGATAGGCGTTTTCAATACACCCCACACCGAAGAGAATATTGCAATTTTGCAGGACGGTGCGGGCGCCGGTCAGGATAATGGCATGATAGCCGTAAGATATCATGGCGTGGTGATATCTTTGAGCCCCTTCGGTCTTGCCCAGACCGATCACCATAAGCTTCATCAGTCCGCTTTGAATGTCCGCCTCAAAACCGGTGTGTTCCTTAATGCGGTTTAGGGGGACAATATGATCGGCCTCATGGGCCAAACGGTCGATATTGACCGGCACGCCCTCCCTGGTTTTGCCAACCCGTACCACCTCCAGGTTCGAATGGATGGGCGCACCCACTGCCGATTCAGTTATCCCCAGATCGTTCAATACCTTTTCCTGGCCGCTGGCGGTGGCGGCACCGTGGCTGCCCATGGCGGGGATAATGAAGGGCTTTAGCTTCAGTTCCCTTAATCCTACAACAATGCTTTTCACGATCAGGGGATAATCGGCCAGCCCCCGACTGGGGCAGGCCAGGGCAACACTTTGCCCCGGTCGTACGGGAAGTTCAGGCGAAAGAGTTCTAATTTGACCAAGAATAGCGCCTTGTACATCCTCCAGGCGGATGGGATCGAATTTCTGCCTCACTCTGATCATTGGTGGAAAATCTATTTTGTCTAATATGTCCATGCTGTCGCTTTCCTTAAAAAAGCCCATCAATGAGGGGGGGGTGATAAATTCATCCGGCGAGCGCTTCCATTTTCTTGACAATGGCATCGCCCACTTCGGTGGTTTTGCTTTTACCCCCCAGGTCATATGTCATATATCTACCTTCCAGCAATACAGCATCCACCGCTTTTTCAATCAGATTGGCCGCCCGTTTCGCGTCTCTATTTTCATATTTGGCGCCCAGCCAGTCAAGCATCATGGCCGCCGATAAAATCGAGGCGATTGGATTGGAGATTTTTTTCCCGGTGTATTTGGGAGCGCTGCCGTGAATGGGTTCGAACATGGCGATATCATCGCCGATATTGGCACCCGGCCCCATGCCGATGCTGCCGACGGTAGCGGCCCCGAGATCGGAAATGATGTCGCCAAACAGGTTTTCGGCTACCACCACATCAAAATAACCGGGGGTGCGGATCTGCCATTGGGTCATGGCGTCAACATAGGCATAATCTTTTTGAATCTGCGGATAGTCGACGGCGATCTCATCGTATATCTTGCGGAAAAAAGCATAACTTTTCAGGACATTGGCTTTATCAACACAAGTAACCCGATGGGTCCCATCCTCCGGGCAGCCGCTGCGCTGCGCTGCTAAATCAAAGGCGAAACGGATAATGCGCTCGGATGCCTTGCGGCTTATGACCAAATTATCGACGGAGACTTCATCACGGAGGATAAGGCCGGCAGGAGACGGGGCCAGGGTGGCTTTTTCCGGGCTAACGTTCCAGGCCGAATAAAGTCCTTCTGTATTTTCCCGCACGATCACATAATCAATGCCTCCTGTTTGGACATCTTTTAAAACCGACTTGACGCCGGGTCGCATTTTTATGGGCCGTACATTGGCCCAAAGATCCAGAGAGGAGCGCAAAAGAACATCCGTAACCCCGGCCTCGGTGCCATCGGGTAAAACCGCATCGGGAAGACCTACCGGAGCCTTATAAATGGCGTCACTTTTGGCAATGGCGTCATATTCCTCCCGGGGCAAAATCTCTCCGGTACGTAGATACAAACCGGCTCCGGCTTCATAATAATTAAAATTAAGAGAAAAATCATTAAAAATCTGCTGGGCGACACTTAATGTCTTGATGACCTCCTCGGTCAGTTCAGGACCAATGCCATCGCCCGGTAAGACGGCGATATTGTAAGTTGATTTGTCAGCCATTGCTTATCCTCCGGAATTAGAAAACAATCCACTTTCTAATCTTGATAAATTCGTAAAAAGTTATTTGCGAGCGAGATTGAGCATTTTAAGCTTGCAATAGATTTTTACCAATCATATGGTTTTATAGCATTTTTTTCATGCCTATGCAATATCGCATAGCGGCAGTGACAAACTAGCCGAGCTACAACGAGATTAACTATATGTAATGGCTGGTTTTTTCATATAACTCGATACATCGAAGGTGACCATGTTGTAAGCTTCGGTCAGGATCAAAGAAAACAGCGGAGGACAGATATTGAGTCGCATTAAATATCTCACCCACAACGATCTGGAGCAGATCCACCAGGCTTCCATGGAGATTTTGGCTGAGATGGGAGTGGCCTTTCGTGACTCCTGGGAACATTGGAACAAAGACGGCCGAAAAAGCTATGTGCAAAAGGCCGGTGCCTTGCTCAAAAAACGTCTGGCTGCCTATGAAATGCCGGATATGGACCCATCTGTTAAAAAAGATCTGCAAAAATATGTTGCTGCGCACAAGCGCTGAAAAAATAATATACCATAATGGCAAATCAAAAAAGGAGGGATAAGATGCGATTTGGATTTATTGGCGTTGGGGCAATGGGGGGGCCGGTGGCCCGCAATTTGATTCGCGGTGGCAGAAATGTATTGGTCTATGATCTTAATCCTGAGGCAATTGCCAAAACAGTAGTTGCCGGAGAGTCGGCACGCAAGGCCGACAGTATCGATGACCTGGTGGATGTGGATGTTTTGTTTACCAGTCTGCCCTTGCCACCGGACGTAAAGAATCTCATGCTGGGTGAGTCCGGGCTCATTTCCCGAATGAAGTCCGGAGCTTTTTATATTGATATCAGTACCATTGATATCGGCCTGGCCAGAGAGCTCGATGCGGCATGTCTGGAACAAGGCGTGAAATTTTTAGGCTGCCCCCAGGGGCGCACCCCTGCTATGGCCGAAAAAGCGGAACAACCCATTTATGCCGGAGGTAAAGAAGAGGATTACCAGGAGATGCTGCCCATTTTGAAAAGTATCGGCAAGCCGGTTTATTTGGGTAACTGCGAGGCCTCTTATGCATGCAAGTTGATCGGCAATTTCATCGGGATCATCTTTCTGGTGGCCATATCGGAAGGATTCAAAATTGCCGAGAAACTCGGTATGGACATGGAGCTGCTCTATGAGATTCTCAATCAGGCCTCCGGGGCAACCAGTGCCCAGCTGGCATCCCGGGGGCATATGATCGTGAAAAACGACTATACTTCGATGTTCAACCTGGAGTTGGCCTTAAAAGACATCAGGCTTGGTTGTAAAATGGCAGAGGATACGGGAGTGGATGCCAAGGTCGCCCAACTGGCAAAGGATTATTTTGAAAAGGCAAATCAGGCAGGTTTTGGCAAAGAAGACTGCATGGCTGTCTATAAAGCGGTTGAAAGTAAATAATTAATTTTTAGGAGAAAAAAACTATGTATGGCTATGCAGGAAAAATATTACGGGTTGACCTTTCAAAGGGAAGGTCCTGGTCTGAAGACCTGGATGAAGCAACCGCCAAAAAATGGGTGGGGGGCTCCGGTCTGGGAACCAAATATATTGTGGAGGAAATTCCCGTCGGAACCAAATGGTCCGATCCTGAAAATCGCCTCATTATCGCCTCCGGCCCCCTGGGGGGAAGCGGCGCCATCGGCGGTGGCAGCATCAACGTAACCGGCATGGGGCCCATGACGGGTATGGCCGGCATTTCCCAGGCCAATGGGTTTATGGGAGCCTATATGAAATTTTCCGGTTTTGACGGAATCGTTCTTCAGGGCGCCTCACCCAAATTGGTTTATATTGTCATGAAAGATGGCAGGGCAGAGATTAAAGATGCCGCCCATTTGACTGGAAAAACGGTTGAAGAAACCGAAAATGTTATAAGAAAAGACCTGGGGGTCAAAGAAAAGGCCGTCAGTGTCTTTGGCATCGGGCCGGCCGGGGAAAATCTTGTGCACTTTGCCTCCATTATGGGGGACCGGGGGCATGCCGCCGGCCACAATGGCTTGGGTGCGATCATGGGGTCCAAAAAATGCAAAGCCATTGTGGCCTTTAAAGGAAAACCAAATGTTAAAACTTTCGACTCCGAGGCTCTGAAAGCAATCAATCGGGAAATGATAACTACATCCGCCGAGTTTATAGGTGCCATTCACGAGTGGGGAACGGCCGGAAATTTCGAGAAATTATATGAAATCGGACAATTGCCGATCAAAAATTATACGGAAAGCACGTATGCGAACCCGGAAAAGATGAGCGGCCAATATATGCGGGCCACATATAAAATCAAAAGCAAACCCTGCTATAAATGTAAAATCGCCCATGTCAAGGAAGTTACCGTAACCGAAGGGCCCTATAAAGGCCTTGTCGGTGAGGAGCCTGAATACGAACAGATCGCGGCATGGGGCCCGCAGATCGGCAACCATGAACTGGGGGCCACGGTCATGCTTGTCAAAGAGGTGGACGGCCTTGGGTTGGAATGCAATGAAGCCGGATGGGTCGTCGGCTGGGCTATGGAGTGCTTCGAAAAGGGTGTCCTAACCCTTGAAGATACCGACGGCATCGATCTATCCTGGGGCAATGTAGAGGGAGCCAGGGCTCTTTTGAACAAAATCGCCCGCAGAGAAGGTAAAATCGGCAACCTCCTGGGCGATGGCGTCAGACGTGCTGCCAAAAAAATCGGCGGTGAGGCCGCCGGTTGGGCAGTATATACCGAAAAAGGGGCCACCCCCCGGGGCCATGACCACCGGGCCCGCTGGACCGAGCTGTTTGACACATGTGTAACCAATACCGGAACCGTGGAAGCCACCTGGGGCGGGGTAGATCCTGAAATGGTCGATATGGAACCCATCAAAGACCTTTTCAGCCATGAAGAAGTCTCCACCGGCAATGCCGAGTTCAGCGGTTTTCGCCAGTTCGAAGACTGTCTGGGTTACTGCAAGTTCTGCTCCCCTTATCCCAAAATCACCTTGAAAGCCTTCAATGCCATCACCGGCTGGAACCTGACCCTTGACGATGTCTTCTGCATCGGCAGACGCATCAACCAGGCACTCAGGGTGTTTAGTTTCAGGCATGGCCTGGACATCGCCACCGAGCGCCCTTCCAAGCGGTACGGTTCTGTGCCCGAGGCTGGCCTATCCGCCGGTAAAGACATAATGGCCAAATGGGACGAGATGCTCGAAAACTATTATACGCGCATGGGATGGGATCCCAAAACAGGACGCCCCCTTGATGAAACCCTAAAAAAATATGACCTTTCCGAACTAATCGGCACGTTTTGATTTTTTCTATCCTCCAGGGGATCACCTAAACAAAATTCCCGGGACGCCGACTATAATTTGGATTGATAGGCACAAACCGCGAGCGACCATGATTCCCACAGCTACACACTTGAAAACACCATCTATAGAGATATTGTCTCAAGATCAGATCTATGAAATCCACAACGCTACGCTGGATGTCCTCGATAATACAGGCTACAAAATTCTTTCCGCCTCGGCACGCGATCTCCTTGCCAGGGCGGGTGCGCGGGTGGATGGTGACATCGCCAAAATACCTTCCAACATCGTGGAGGAATGCATTCGTTTGGCTCCCAAGGGGCTCGTCCTCTACAATCGAGACGGAAAAAGGGCTCTTGAATTGGAGGGTCGCAAGGTGCACTTCGGATCATCATGGGCCAGCCCGACCACAAGAGACGCGTTGACCGACGATGTCCACCCAACGCAGGTCGAAGATATCATGAAAGGCGCCATCATTGCGGACGCTCTACCCAACATAGACTTTGTTACCCCCATGGGATCCGTGCAGGATGTACCTGCCGGGGTTGCCGATCTCTATGAGTTCGAGGCCGTGGTGACCCATTCCCGGAAGCCACCCTCATCTTTAACATGCCAGATAGATCACCAACCACAATATGTTGATTTATAATGTAATTTGGCCATTGAATACGATTACTTGAATCCAGAGCACAAGTTATGCTATAAGCTCAAAGAACTCTGGCAAGTATTCTCCAAATTTGTGAATTGTTGTAAGGAGATAAAAGAAGGGGCTATTAGAAACATTGTTGACCCAAAAAAATATCAGTAAAAATTTAATATTTATTTTTCTTTTTATTATTGTAAATACAATGCCCGCTGTTTCTTTTGAACTCGAGAATATATCCTTTGATGTAGAGAGGAGAAAACCTCAGTTTGAAAATGAATATTCACACGGAATAATCCCTGTTCCTTACAGCATACCGGGAATTGGCCAAGGACTTGGAGTTGGTGTGGCATTAAACAATATTAAAAGATCATACATAGATTTTTACGGCCTTGCCATTCAAGGAGATGTGGAAGGCTATGCCTTTGCCGTAAATGATCTTCATATTATTCCCAAACGCCTTATCTTTGATTTTGGGTATTCAAAAATAAATAAGGCATCATTTCCCATCAATTATTCCAGAGGTATGAAGGGTGACGAAGATCCTGATGATTTTAATCAAGCAGAAATATCCAATTCAACAAATTACGGGGGCCAACTCTATTTAACTTTTGATGAAAGAAAGTATGAATTCAATCTATACGGATATCAACATATATCTCAGGTAGATAGAATCAGAGCTCCTGACGGTGATATCCTTGTTGAAATAGATGACCCTGAGGAATCTGTGGGCACAGCAACAGGCATTAGCGCCTTTTTTGATTTTACCGACGACCGGCATGATCCTAGAAAAGGGTTGAGGATTAATCTTTCATCCGACATCCCGGGCGATACGGATGACGATGAAGTAAATTACTATACTGTGGATGTTAATACTACCGCCTATTTCCCTATTCTGTCCTACAGCACACTTGTTTTTAACTTTTTCAAGTCAGATGCTTATGTCATTGAAAAAGGCGAGACAGACAGGAATAAAATTGCTGAAAAATACAATATAAGTTCGTGTTTACCGGGAGATACGGAATGTGAAGAGGCAAGAGAGTTTTATATAGACCAGATCTATGCCCAGAATACATATGGATCCGCATCATCTCTTGGCGGGCTCAGTCGTTTAAGATCTTTCTCAACCATGCGTTATCGTGGTGCTCATACAAGGTTTTTTGGAACAGAATTCAGGTGGAATCTGACGGATGAAAAAACACCTTTTAATATATGGCTTTTAAAGGATATACGGACGGCATTTCAGGTTGCATTTTTTTATGAAATCGGAAGTGTTGCAGATCATGAGGAAGAATTGTTTGAAGAAACACGAAATTCAGTGGGAGTCGGTTTCAGGGCCGCCATGGCTTCCGGTTTTGTTTTCCGTATTGATGTTGCTACAGGTGAGGAAGGATATGAATTTGTCGTCTTCTTTGATTATCCGTGGACTTTTCTATAATACGGTGCTTTATTAAGATTCCTCCTTATGCTAATAACAAATAACACTTCCCCGACAAATCGGCTTATCCGGAATAGACTGTGTAGAACCAAATTATTAAGACAACACCTATAGAAAAAATCGTTTCTATCTAAGGGACTGCAGGTAGGATTTCAGATTGATTTTTTTCTTTACTAATCCCAGTTTTTTTCGGATGTTATGCCTGTGAAAATCAACAGCGCTTTCTGAAATGTATAGTAATTCAGCAATTTCTTTAGATATTTTATCTTCTTTTATCAAGTTTGCCACTTGAATTTCTTTGGGTGTAAAATTTAAATGAGTCGTTGCCAGACTGCGAGAAAATGGTGAAGTGATATCGTTTAGGTTTGATTCCAAAATGTCTAAAAAGGTTTTTTGCTTTCCACTCAATCCGGAATTTTCCAGTTTATTTATATAGGGCATAATAAGATCTTTCACATTGAGTATAATCTTCTCTTCAATCTCGGTTTTATCTTCTTCTCTTTTTTTCAGCAACACTTTCAATGCGGTATTGACCTCTTCTAGATGGTTTGTTTTATTTTCCAATTCCTTTTCTCTTTCCCTTAATTCATTCTCTGTCTGCTTGAGTTTGTTAATATCCACATGGGTGCCAATCGCTTGTAACGGCCTTCCATCCTCATCTCTTTTAGTTACCCTTCCGTGGCCTAAAATCCATTTCCATTCTCCTGATTTTGTTTTTGCACGGTATTCAGCTTCATAATATGGAGTTTTTCCTTCAAAATGAGCCATTAACGCTTCTTCAACCATGGGCCAATCATCAGGATGTGTAAGTTTATTCCATTTTTCGGAAGTTGAACCTAGTTCGTTTAATGAATAGCCAAGTATTTCTGCAGACTTTGTGGTAAAATTCATCTTCCCGTCAATAAAATCTATCACCCAGAATCCTTCCTTTGCACCTGCAAGGGCCAGTCTTAACTGGTTTTCACTTTCCTGCAGTTCCCGTGTTTTCTCTTTTACACGCTGATTGAATTTTCGATTTAAAAGTTTCAAATCGCTTTTAAATTGTTTTAGTTTTTTTTCTAACTCGTTAACTCTTTTTTTCAACTGTTCGTATGTGGGTTTCATTTTATAAAATCCATAAGTAAGTATTATTTTAAATAAAAAAGTGGTATCATCTAAACGGGCTGTTATTCAAATATATAACACAAGAGATGGTTTAGTACAATTTTAAAAATATTGTTTTGTTAGTTGCAAGACTGAAATGAATTATGGTATGTATTTTAATTCTTTTAAAGGCAAGATAAACCCCGGTACAACAAAAAATAATTTAATGGGACAAGCAGGATTGCCATTTTATTATCTAAAAAGAATGCAATATCATGTTCATTCTGCAAATCCCGTCTATTTTAAATGGAGAAATTATGAAACCAAAAGTAAAAAAAGTAGTTTTAGCATATTCGGGCGGATTAGACACATCAATAATTATTCCGTGGCTTAAGGAAAATTATGAATGCGAGGTTGTTGCCTTTGCTGCAGACCTTGGGCAAGGTGAAGAACTGGAAGGACTTGAAGAAAAGGCGATTTCAACAGGCGCCTGCAAATGCTACATCGAGGATTTAAGAAAATCTTTTGTTGAAGAATACATCTGGCCGACACTAAAAGCAGGGGCTGTTTATGAGGGACAATATTTATTAGGAACATCCTTTGCCAGACCTTTAATAGCCAAAAGGCAGGTGGAAATTGCAGCTATGGAGGGTGCTGATGCCGTTTCCCATGGCTGCACCGGAAAAGGAAATGATCAGGTCCGTTTCGAACTGACCTACAAGGCATTTAATCCAAAGCTCCATGTTATAGCACCCTGGAGAGAATGGGGTATTCGTTCCCGGGAAGATGCGATTGCCTATGCAAAAGAAAAAAAGGTCTCGATAAAGGCAACAAAGGAAAAAATTTACAGTAACGACCGCAACTTATGGCATATCAGCCACGAAGGTGGAGATCTGGAGGATCCGTGGAATGCACCAAAAGAAGATATGTTTGTGTTGACAAAATCTCCTGAAGAGGCGCCTGATGAACCCGCCTTTGTGGAAATAGGCTTTGAAAAAGGTATCCCGTGTGCAATAAATGGAGACCGGATGGAAGCCGTGGCTCTTATTGAATCCTTAAATAAAATCGGCGGTAAAAATGGTATTGGACGTGCGGACATCGTTGAGAATAGACTTGTAGGCATGAAATCGCGCGGTGTTTATGAAACACCCGCGGGAACGATCCTGTATATTGCCCATCGTGAATTGGAGAGTTTGGTGCTCGATCGTGACATAATGCATTTTAAGGAAATGTTAGCTCCAAAGTATGCAGAATTAGTATATAATGGCGCATGGTTTACTCCTCTCAGAGAAGCATTGGATGCATTTGTAGAATATACACAGCAAAATTTAACAGGTACTGTCCGTTTTAAATTATATAAAGGAAACTGCATTATTGCAGGATGTAAATCACCCTATTCATTGTATCGTGAGGAATTGGCAACCTTCGGCAAAGAAGATGTCTATGACCAGGTTGATGCAAAAGGATTTATTAACCTTTTTGGTTTACCCTTGAAAGTCAGATCTCTTGTAGAAATTGATTGGGGTAAAAAGCCTGATTATTCGGAACCTGATTATAGTAAGTTTAAGAGGGACTAGTCGCAGACGACAGATGACGGAAGACAGAGGACAGATGACAGACGATAGACGACGGACGACAGATGACGGATGACGGATGGCGGGAGGCATTTCAAGCCCATTGTCCATTCGTAAATTAGATTCAGACATCGTCAAATAGTTGAGTGGTTAAGTGGTTGAGTCGACGACTTGACGAGATCTGTAGATGGGATTGAATAAATGAAATCGCGGGTCTTGATAAAAATTGGCGGCAGAGCCTTTAAGGGAAAAGATGGATTTAAATCCCTGGCCAGGGCAATTAAAGGCAATAGAAATGCCGAATTTATTATTGTACACGGTGGTGGCGCCGAAATTTCTCAAGCGCTCAAAGAAGCCGATAGAAAAACGGAATTTGTAGATGGCATTCGCGTTACCCGGGCAGAAGATATTAAAATCGTGGAAGATGTTCTTTCAGGAAAAGTCAACAAAAGGATTGCTTCTAGTTTAGATGAAAACGGTGTCTTATGCAAAAGGATGTCAGGAAAAACAGGGCGCCTCTTTATTGTTGAGCCGCTAATTCGTAAAGGTCGAAATTTCGGTTATGTGGGAAAAATAAAACAGGTTAATGCAAAACATGTTTTGGACAGCCTAAACAATGGACAGGTGCCGGTGGTTTCACCGATTTCAACGGATGAAAAAGGAGCAAGCTACAATGTAAACGCTGATAGCGCTGCTGCGGCCCTGGCTGTTGCTTCACAATGCACCGATCTTGTCTATTTTACCGATGTTCCAGGCGTACGTGTAGGAAATGCCATCCGTTCTTTACTTACGATTCAGGAGGCAAAAGAGCTTTTGGCTGACGGTACCATCAAAGGTGGCATGGTGGCCAAAATGGAATCGGTATTTGAAGCGTTAAACGGCAAAGTAAGGCGTGTACACATTACACAATGGCAAGGTGAAGTCACTCTGGAAAATATAATTAAAAACAATTCAATAGAAGGGACCACAATTCAATTGTAAGTATAGTAACACCCCAATTGAGTAAAAAACCAATTGGGAGTTATTCGTTATTTGTTAGCCGACTTCGCCATAGTAGCCTCGGCTACGACGGCTGAATTGGTTAATCGTTTAAAAGGAATAATATCCGTTTTTATATTTTATCAATCATAGATTTATAAAAAGGGACGATCATCAAATTCTAATAACTAATAACAATTAACAATTAACGCCTAATTGAGCATAATTTTCGCTCAATTAGGGTAACACTTTAGAGGTTAACATGGATATTTTTCTATCGGAAAAAAACAGGGTTGTTCGCAATTCGGTTCGAACATTTTGCGAGCGTGAGATTTTACCCATCGCTAAAGATATCGACCAGGAAGCCCGGTTTCCCTGGGAAGTTATAGATAAAATGGGAAAGCTGGGTTACTTTGGAATCCAGGTGCCAAAGGAGTTTAACGGTGCAGGTATGGATTCGGGGAGCTATGTAATTGTGATTGAGGAAATCTCCCGCGTTTGTGCCGGTATCGGACTCTGCATATCTGTTCACAATAGTGTTGCAGTCCACCCCCTTTTGACTTACGGCTCAAAGGAACAAATAAATAAATGGGTTTTGCCTCTTGCCGGTGGTGAGAAAATCGGAGCATTTTGTCTTACCGAACCGAACGCAGGATCAGACGCTGCCGGAATTGAAGCTACTGCGATTCGTGACGGCCAACATTACATTCTTAACGCCAACAAGGTGTTAGTGACAAATGGCGGTGTTGCCGACGTTTGTCTGATATTCGTTCGCACCGACCCTGAGGCAGGTCCCAGAGGAATCAGTGTTATCGTAGCTGAAAGAGGAATTCCCGGATTCGTGGTTGGCGATCTCGAAGATCTCTGTGGAATGCGTTCCAACCCTGTAAGCTCGATCCGGCTTTATGACTGCCGCGTACCGGTTGAAAATTTATTGGGCAAGGAAGGCATGGGCCTTCGCATAGGGCTTGATGCCCTGGATACCGGTAGAATCGGGATTGCCGCCCAGGCCCTTGGGATTGCTCAGGCTGCGCTTGAAGAAGGGGTCAGGTATGCCAAACAGCGCCGTCAGTTTGGAGTTCCCATTGCAAAGCACCAGGCAGTACAGATGATGATTGCAGATATGGCAACACAGGTAGATGCCGCCCGACTAATGGTGTATAGGGCGGCTTATTTGCGTGATCACGGCAAACCGTTCTCCCAGGAATCCGCTATGGCTAAACTCTATGCTTCCGAGATCGCTAGCAAAGTGACCGACATGGCTGTACAGATTCATGGAGGATACGGTTACTCCAAATCATACAACGTGGAGAGATATTATCGCGATGCAAGGGTGACAAGGATATACGAGGGAACTTCAGAGATTCATAGGATGGTTATTGCAAGAGGAGTACTCAGCGCATAGAAATCATTCGGTGGAAATTATAGGAAAAATAATCAATAATTAATTGTTAATAATTAATGGTTAATTTGGTGTCCTCCTTTCGTCATAAGCACTAACATAAACAAAGAGACATTAATTATTCACAATTAGCAATTGATTATTAATTATTAAGTTGGCGTTTATCAACCCTTTTCAAATAGGGAGAGATATTAAAATTTTCGTTCAGACACTAATGTCATAAAATCCATCGGCTAATAGCAATTGAATTTCAGCGAAGCGAATAACAGCGAAGTGAATGAGAGAGGAAGATAAATGGAACTTAATATAATTGTATGTATCAAATCCGTTGTCATGGCTGTTCCAAAAGGGAAGGTGATTCGTACCGCCGAATCATGCGCATTAAATCCCTTCGACCGTCCCGCCCTGGAAACGGCCTTGCATTTAAGAGAAACATATGGAGGAACAGTTACCGCTCTATCAATGGGCCCTAAAGTGTCAACTTTTGCTCTTCTTGAGGCCATGGCAATGGGGATTGATAGGAGTGTTTTGCTTTGTGATCCGGCCCTGGCAGGATCCGACACACTCGTCACCTCAACGGTTCTCTCATCTGCTATAAAAAAACTTTCTTCCTTTGATCTGGTACTTTTCGGTACCAGAAGCGCTGACAGCGACACAGGACAAGTGGGGCCACAGACCGCGGTTCTTCTTGATCTGCCTTTGGTAGCCAATGTACATTCCATTGAGCAAGTAAATACCGATCTTATCGCCAAGCGTCGAATTGACGGGTTTCAAGAAGAATATGAGCTTTCTTTGCCGGCAGTGTTGACAATTCATCCGGCTTCGGTTCAGCCAAGAGATGTGGGTCTTTCAGGAATCGAGTCGGCTTTTAAGGAAAATAATGTTGAAAACTGGATTCTTGAGGATCTTGGCTTGTCGCCGGTCCAAGTCGGTGAAAGCGGTTCACAAACACGGGTGGTTTCCTTGGTGAAGGTGAAAAAAGAGAGAAAATGCGAGTTGCTTTCGGGCACGGCGGAAGAGCAGGCCGAGGAATTGATGGGGCGTTTGGGTGAATTAGGGTTGATTGGTTAGGAAGTATTATGAATCACCGCTGTCCAATAAAATTTTTTAATAATCTTATAACACATAGGAAACATGCAGAATATGGTTGTTTTCGAGCGGAATCGACTTGAAATCGCCTCCGTTTTAGTACGATAACTCACCGCCCATTCGCTTTGCTCATTAGAGCCGCAGAGACCGCGGAGGTTATTTGTTTTATTGTTTTCCGTTGAGGGGACGGAAAACAACAAGAAACGTGCCCTGCGGGCATTCAGGATCTAAAAATATCGCGTAGCGATTGATTTTTTTCTTTTGCCGTCCTCTCAACGGCAAAAGAAAAGTATCTTTTCTTTGCGCTCTCTGCGGCTTTGCGGTGAAAATTAAAAAACAATATCAAATTACATAAATTTACACATTTTAAGTAAAACGCTTTTCTAACAAAAGCCCATTTTAAAGGGATTTACGAAAATTGATTACAAAAACTAAACTAGTAGCATATATTTTTTCTTGAATTTGTTCCAAATTAAACCGGACACTACTGATTATGAATAATAATTTTGAAAGAGAAATCTGGGTATATGGAGACCTGAGAAGTGAAAGGCTTTTCGGGTATAGCTTAAATGTTTTGGCCAAAGCGCAAGATCTGGTACAATCTGTATCAGGGAAGGTGGCAATGGTACTTTTAGGTTCTTTAAGCGACAATGAACCGGGAAGTACTTCCGAACGACAATCCATCATCTCTATGGATAACGCTGAAAAGGAAAGTGTAGCTCACGGCGCGGATATAGTCTATGTTTTCGATAATAGCGCCATGATTGTGCCAAGGGCTGATATCTATGCTGCGGTATTGGGCGATGCCGTATTAAAACACAGTCCCATGCTTGTGCTGTTTGCTCTCAGTGACTTTGGAAGGGAGCTGGCCTCACAAACCGCTATTATCAGTAATACCGGCTTGATTGCTGACTGTGCGGATTTGCGCATCGATAAAAATAAAATTATAGCGACTTGTCCGTCCTGGGGAGGTGAAGTCATGGCTGAAATCACCTTTGCTGATGAAACGATTACCGGCTTAGCAACGGTTCAGCCCCATGCTTTCCAGGCTGTTAAAGTCACGGATAAGCCTGGAGTTATAAAAAATATTCCTGTGGATTGTCCGGATACACCTAGGGGGCTCAAGCTTTTGTCGAGTTCGGATGAACCTGAAGAACAAAATAAACTGGAGGAAGCTGAGGTCGTAGTTGTTGGTGGAGCCGGGGTTGGAAATGTAGACGGGTTTATGCTTGTTCGGAAGCTTGCCGCTGCTTTGGGAGGCGAGGTGGCTGCAACTCGCCCACCGGTATTCCAACACTGGGTAGATGAGGAGAGGCTGATCGGGCAGACAGGAAAAACCGTTCGACCCGGGCTGCTTTTTTCCATCGGCACATCGGGAGCGATCCAGTATACCGCAGGGATCATGGAGTCCAAAACTATCGTAGCAATCAACAGGGACAAGAATGCGCCTATTTTTCAAATTGCAGACTTCGGAGTCGTGGCAGATGCCGGGACTTTTCTGCCGCTGCTCACTTCAAAAGTTAACCGGGTGGTAATGAGAAAGATGGCGGATGTTTTATATGAGGACAATGAAGTTGAAATGGGCGCTAGCTTTGGAGCGAAAATGCGAAAGCTCAGAGAAAGCCACGACTGGTCCCAGGATGCTTTGGCACAGGCCACAGGCCAGACTCCGGAATTCATTGAGCAGGTTGAGAATAATGAATTTTCACCATCCGTGAGTTTTCTTTTAAGTCTTGCTGATGCTTTGAACGTTGACAGGGGCGCCTTTCTTAAAAAGGAGGAAGAAACCATAATCCAGGGCCAGCGAGCCAAGGCATTCAGCAAGCGAACCCGCAACTACTCTTATCAGACACTCACCCCCGGCGCTGAGAGCGATCATTTGCGCGCCTTTATGGTTAAAATCGAATCCAGACAGGCCCATAAACCTGTTGAATATAAGCATGAAGGTGAGGAATTTATATTTGTGATGGAGGGGGATCTGGAACTTATTTTAGGGAGTAAGGCCCATCATCTCAAGCCGGGTGAATCTATTCACTTTAACTCAAATATCCCTCATAAACTCAAAAGCCTTTCCAACGAGCCGACCCACTGCCTGGTGGTTCTCTATACGCCTTAG
>CAZLRK010000036.1:0-28023 GCA_964561845.1 uncultured Desulfobacterales bacterium
CCCCCTAATAGGTAAATTGATATCGTCTTTGGGAAATATGCATTACCGAATGATTATTAAATGGATCTCATTTATTAGGGAAACAATTATGTGCACACTTTTGAACGTTATTAAAATATTACGAGGCAATAAATGACCCACATAATCTATGACGCGGCATTTTATATTCTAGCAATTTTTGTTGTGGGTTCGGCTGGGGTCGTTGCACTTTCAAGGAATATTATGCGGAGTGCATTTGCAATGGTATTTACCTTCCTGGGAGTGGCAGGCCTTTTTGCATTACTCTCGGCAGATTTTATTGCAGTGACCCAGTTGCTTGTCTATGTCGGGGGAATCCTTGTGCTTCTTCTTTTTGCAGTGATGCTATCCAGCAGAATAAAGGAAATTAAAATATCAAACCTTTCCGTAGGTCTTTTTAGCGGCGGCGGCATCACTGCTCTTGTAATTCTGCTGCTGGTCTATATATCGATAAAAACGCCCTGGAAAGAACTTGACGCCGTTACTTTTGCACCTACCACATCCGCCATCGGAAACAATCTTCTCACTAAATATCTGTTACCATTTGAAGTACTGTCTGTTCTGCTGTTGGTGGGACTGATCGGCGCTGTTGTAGTAGCTCGTAAAGAAAAGGATGAACCATGAATGTCGGGCTGAGTCATTTTTTAGTTGTAGGTGCGCTGGTTTTTTCGCTTGGTCTTTATTGCGTAATCACCAGAAGGAATGCCATAGGTGTACTTATGGGTGTAGAACTAATCTTAAACTCAGCCAACATAAACTTTCTGGCATTTTCACACTTTTCCCATGGAAATATTGACGGACATATATTTGCACTCTTTTGCATTATACTTGCCGCCCTTGAATGTGCCGTGGCACTTGCGATTGTAATTGCCGTTTATCGAAACTTCGATAAGATTATTGATATGGAAGAACTAATAACATTGAAAAAATAATTCTATGAATCACGGAATATCTCATACATTTCCTTTTTTGTTCTTTATCCCACTCCTTCCTTTAATAGGGGCGATATATAACGGGCTGCTGGGCAATACCCTCCAGAAGAAGTTTGGCGAAAGGTGGGTACATTTGCCAGCCATAATACTCCCCATGATTTCCTTTTTTATTTCAGTTGCAGGCTTTGTCAATTTGGCAGGGCTGCCATCCCATTCAAGAGCACTTTATTTTAAAGCCTGGTCCTGGCTTTATATCGGAAATTTAAATGTGGATATTGCCTTCTGGATGGATCCTCTCGGCGCAGTTATGGCACTGGTTGTGACTTTTGTGGGGACGCTCATTCATATCTATTCCATAGGGTACATGAAAGACGATCCCGGATACTGGAGGTTCTTTTCATTTTTGAACCTATTCATGTTCGCCATGTTGGTTCTTGTGCTGGGAGATAATTTTATCATGATGTTTATCGGTTGGGAGGGTGTAGGTCTCTGTTCCTATCTTCTCATAGGTTTCTGGTATAAAGACAAAAAAAATGCCGTTGCGGGAATGAAGGCGTTTATTGTTAACCGGGTGGGAGATTTTGGTTTCATTATAGGCGTTTTTATTCTCTTTTGGGGATTGAGCGCATCACCCGTATTAAATGATCATTCATCTCCGGCACAAATAACCACTCAAGAAACTAAGGTCAGCGCTTCACTGGTTTTTCGTGACATTGAACAATCTTTAGAAGTTGAATCGGTTAGAAAGGCGCTTACTGAGAAGAAAATAATCGGAGTTTCCCTGGTTACACTTGTTTGTATATGTTTGTTCGTGGGTGCCATGGGAAAATCGGCTCAAATACCGCTTTACGTTTGGCTGCCTGATGCAATGGCGGGCCCTACACCGGTTTCAGCCTTAATCCATGCAGCTACTATGGTAACCGCCGGGGTATATATGGTGGCCAGACTGCATTTTCTTTTTTCACTTTCACCTTTTGCCATGACCTGGGTGGCCTTATTTGGTGCAGTCACGGCACTGTATGCAGCCACCATTGGATTTTTTCAGTACGATATAAAAAAAGTGTTGGCATACTCTACCATCAGCCAGCTTGGTTATATGTTCATCGGTGTGGGTGTGGGGGCATTTTCAGCGGGGATCTTTCATCTTATGACCCATGCATTCTTTAAAGGATGTCTGTTTCTTTGCGCCGGTTCAGTCATTATCGGCTGTCATCATGAACAGGACATGAGAAAGTTGGGAGGGCTCAAAGTATATATGCCCATTACCCGCTGGGCTTATCTCATGGCATGTTTTGCCATTGCCGGCTTCCCTTTTTTCAGCGGATTCTTTTCTAAAGATGAAATTCTGTGGAAAGCCTTTAACAGCGGCAATATGATGCTTCCGGGAGGGGGAAAGATTATATGGCTTTTTGGCATCATTGGAGCCGTGAGTACTTCCTATTATATGTTCCGTTCCTATTTCATGACCTTTACAGGAAAATATCGGGGAGATCTTCATCATAAGCCAAAAGAATCCCCAAAAAATATGACATATGTTTTAGTGGTCCTGGGATTACTTTCCATTGTAGGTGGATTTGTGGGAATGCCACATCTATGGAATATACACAACTTTTTTGAAAGCTGGACAGAACCTGTCTTTGAGTCTTCATCTCATTTAATTGAATCAATGGGATACGGGCATGCCCAGGAATGGGCTCTAATGGGAGCCTCCATCATTATGGCAATTATCGGCGCCATAATCGCAAGGTGGCTTTTCAAAGAAGAAAAAAATACTCTGCCCCGCAAACTACTTGCCAGCCCAAAACAACTCATACGACTTCCCCATAAGTTAATTTATAATAAATATTATGTGGATGAAATTTATCATTATACGTTCGTATGGATGGTAATGAAACTCAGGCAGGCGTTGAACTGGTTTGATCAAAAGATTATCGATGGACTTGTCGATTTTATGGGATTTCTAGGGAGGACAATGGGCAAATTTGCCGGATTTACCGATTCTAAAGGGGTAGACGGTGTGGTGAATGTTAGTGCCAACTCGGTGATTTTTTCCGGCCGGAGACTGGTCATTATCCAGTCGGGTAAACTGCGCAATTATATCGGGATAGCCCTGGCCGGAGCTATTATTCTGGTTATTGTTAATTATATTTTATCCTAAAAATGACGGTCTCGTAAAAAGCCCAACTTCTGTGTTGTGCTGCATTTCGTAATCATTCAACGTACGATAAGTACGCCTCATAATTACAAAATTTGCACGCCTTGAATTTGAACTTTTTACGAAACCGTCTAAATAGGATTTTTTATGAGTTCATCAAAAATAGTGTCAATTTAGTCTTTTAAAACAAATTGGTGTATAAAAACCTCAAAGTTTGTTTGGGCTCTCCGTGCCCATGAAACGAATACCTTAAGGAAAAATGACCAAATGATACATTATCAAACCACTTCCACATTACTCAGTTGGATAGTATTCATTCCCATAATCGGAGTAACATGTATTTTAACAATAGTCGCTATACGCTCTCTATTTCGCATTGATAAAAAATCATCCGATAATGCGAGCCGATTGATATGCCTGATTAGTACATTCATTGTATTTCTTTTATCTTTGAAACTATGGGCAATGTTTGAAACGAGTAAAAACACTATCCAGATTGTGCATCGTTTCATCTGGATCGAAAGTTTTAATGTGGAATATTTTCTTGGAATTGATGGTATTAATATCGCCATGGTAATCTTAACGACCTTTATTACCTTTATAGCGAGTATTGCATCTCTGCCCTGGTGGGGAAAGGTAGATAGCAATCATTTTTCAAGAAGAATGACTCCCGGGTACATGATTCTATTGCTGATTCTTGAAACCGGCATGCTTGGCACATTTTGCGCCCTTGACTTTTTTCTTTTTTATGTCTTCTGGGAAATCATGCTTTTGCCCATGTACTTTTTAATCGGTATCTGGGGAGGACCCAGAAAAGAGTATGCAGCCATCAAATTCTTTTTATACACCCTAGCCGGATCAGTCTTGATGCTGCTTGCTATGATTGCAATCTACTATACGTCCCAGCCGTTTGTTCTTGCTGATGGAAGATTGGTTGATCATACGTTTAATTTGGTTGCGCTGGCAAAGATGGGACAGTCCGGTTTGTTTGCAGGCGCAAACCCGATTCTGGGATTCCCTTTTGCTAAAGTCGTTTGGATAGCCCTTTTCATAGGATTTGCCATTAAGATACCAATGTTTCCTTTTCACACATGGCTACCTGACGCTCATGTGGAAGCTCCTACCCCCGTATCCGTTATTCTGGCAGGTATCTTGCTTAAAACCGGCGGATACGGAATTCTTAGATTCAATTTTCAGCTATTTCCGACGGCAACGGAATGGGCGGCTTTTACAATGGCCGTATTCGGCATGATCAATATCGTTTACGCAGCATATGTGTGTATGGCACAAACGGATTTGAAAAAACTGATAGCGTATTCATCAGTCTCTCATATGGGATTTGTGTTGCTCGGATATGCTGCTTTTACCCCCCAGGGAATTTCCGGCGCCATGTTCCAGATGGTAGCACACGGATTGATTTCACCGATGCTCTTCCTTATTGCCGGTGTCATCTATGACAGAGCCCATATTCGTGAAATTGAAGGATTCGGTGGCTTGGCAACTAAAATGCCTGAATATACCGGAATAGTCGGATTGGCATTTATGGCAAGTCTTGGGCTGCCTGGATTGGCAGGATTTATTGGAGAAATTCTAGTATTTCTTGGCGCCTTCCCAGTTTACACGGCCTTTACCATTATATCTGCAACCGCTGTAGTGATTACCGCGGCATACCATCTCTGGGCCATTCAAAGGATGTTTTTAGGGCAGTTTAATGAAAAATGGACGGATCTGTGGGACATAAACTGGAGGGAAAGGCTTACCCTATACCCTTTAGGGATCATCGTCATCCTTTTTGGATTTTATCCTATTCCTGTTTTTCATTTGGTCAACAACTCCCTGCATCCATTGATTGCCATGATAAAAGCAGTGGGAGGTGTTCCCTGATAATAACTTGACGGTCTCGTAAAAAGCCCAACTTCTGCGTTGTGCTGCATTTCGTAATCATTCAACGTACGATAAGTACGCCTCATAATTACAAAATTTGCACGCCTTGAATTTGAACTTTTTACGAAACCGTCTAAATCGGACTTTTTACGAGTTCATTATAAATTAAAACGTAATAATTTGGTAAACAAATATGACAGCCATTGAAAGTATAAAATTTTTTAAACCTGAGCTTGTAATGACAGGTTTTCTCCTTTTGCTTATAATGATAAACCTGTGGAAAGACTACAAAGGGAGATCAGCGGTACTTATAATAATAACTCTTTTAGGGCTGATCTTTCCATCTATTGCGTTAATTCAGTTGAGTACTGAAAATGTTCTGATTTTTCAAAACCAGTATTCAATTGATCCCTTTTCCTGGTTTTTTAAAGTGATTTTCCTTCTCAGCGGAGTGTTTATTGTTATAACCTTATTTCAATCCAGTGAAATCGATGAAAACAATTTAGGGGAATTTTGCAGTATTTTACTTTCTCTGGTTCTTGGAGTATTTTTCCTGGTCTCCAGCACCAACCTTCTCATGCTATATTTGTCTTTGGAATTTGTCTCAATTACTTCTTATGTACTCACCGGATTTAAGCGACAAGATAAACGGGCAGCAGAAGCTGCGCTAAAATATGTAATTTATGGTGGTGTTGTTTCCGGTGTCATGCTGTTCGGTATGTCTTATTTTTATGGCATATTCGGAACGCTTGAGATTCCTGCCATTAAGGAAGGATTGATTTCGCTGTTTTCGACCTCGTCGGAAACAGGCATGCCAATCGCAACCCAGCCCATACGATTAACGATTCTTGCGGCTTCTATCTTCATATTCGCGGGATTTGGATACAAAATGTCGGCGGTTCCTTTTCATATGTGGTGCCCCGATGTATATGAAGGCGCACCCACACCATTTACGGCATTTTTATCGGTTACCCCTAAAATTGCAGGAATCGCGGTCTTCTGCCGTTTTTTATTCACCGGCTTTGTCGAAGACTTAAAAAATTTTTTACTATTAACGGATATTCCGTGGGCTGCTATTTTAGGAATTATAGCTGTTGCTTCAATGACGCTTGGAAACTTATCAGCCATATCGCAACGTAACGTAAAAAGACTCCTTGCGTACTCCGGTATTGCCCACTGTGGTTATATCTTGATGGGGCTAAGTGCTTTATCCGGCGAAGGACTGTTTGCATTCTATTTTTATTCCGTGGTTTATTTGTTTATGAACCTGGGTGCTTTTATTATCGTTATTGCCGTTAGGGAAAGGACCGGTCGGGAAGATATAGATGTGTATCGCGGACTGGGTACTCGGGAACCTTTTATGGCTGTTGCGTTTGCGGTTTTTCTTTTTTCGTTAACCGGTATTCCGCCTCTGGCCGGATTCATCGCAAAATTTTATCTATTCGTAGCAATCATCAATAAAGCTCAACCATGGTATTATATTCTGGCATTGATTGGAGTTATAAACTCTGTAATTTCTCTTTATTATTATGCCGGCATTGTAAAGGTGATGTATTTCGAAAAAGCCGAAGATCCTCAACCTTTGAAGATATTCGGCCTTCAAAAAATAGTTGTTCTCGTTTTGCTTATTCCCATATTTATTCTCGGAATATACTGGCAACCTGTATCAAAAAAGATAAATGAATCGATGCAGTTTGCCGCCTCCTTTACTTCAGATTCTGTTTCCCGAACAACTAAAATTCCGTAATACTTTGGTAATGAAACACACAAAAGAAATTTATCACGGAAGCACGAAAAATATAATTTTATGTGGTGCACTTTGAAGTTGAATTCACCACATTAAATTGAAAAAATTGACTAATTTTCATGACTGATACACAAATGTCTCAGATTCGTTTTTTTAATGAAAAAGACGATTCTACATAATATATAATGTTGGGACTTATTGCTAAAATATCAGATCTATTGACTGAAAAGGTCTCTTTTGTTATTCTTTTATAAATTGGAGGCTACTATTATGAAAGAAGAACAATTGCTTGAACGAATCGTATTGAACCAAAAAGTCATGGTAGGGAAACCTGTCATACGGGGAACTCGTTTAACTGTCGATTTCATTCTTAATCTCTTGGCGCACGGGGCTACAGAGGATGAGATTTTGAATGAATATAAAGACCTCACCATTGAAGACATACATGCTTGCTTCCTTTTCGCCACAAAGTCCCTCAAAAACACTGAATTTATGCCGCTGATGGCGGAGTATTCCTAATGCGATTCCTCGTGGATGAATGTACAGGCCCAGCTGTTGCAGAGTGGCTGCGCAATCAAAAGCACGAAGTATTTTCGGTTTTTGAAGAGGCAAGAGGAATGGATGATGATGACATAATCCTGAAGGCACTTGAAGAAAATTGGATTTTGATCACAAACGATAAGGATTTTGGAGAAAAAGTATATCGAGATGGCCGACTTCACAGGGGTGTAATCTTACTTCGCCTTGAAGATGAACGTTCTCCATCAAAAATCCAGGTACTATCCAGCCTTCTCAGGACATACCCAGATCGACTGTCAAACACATTTGTCGTAGTCACGGAAAAGCAGATTCGTTTTGCCCGAAGGTAGATTAAAAAGAGACGTCCCAACCATCTGCTGCACTTGACCTCAGAAGCCAAGCCGATTTAGAACATTTGTAGTTTTGTGGCAGCTTACCTGTTTTTTGATAGTTTTTCTATATAGCGTCTGCGGCAAGTGAGCAGTACGTTCAACTTTAAAAGATCACATCTCATGTTGACATATGGCACACATCGTGCTAGAATAATTTATATGACATATTATAAATGGAATCATGAAAAAAATGAAAAACTTAAGGCGGAACGTGGCGTTGGTTTTGAACAGATAATCCTGCACATTGAACGCGGTGACCTTCTTGATGTAATTAAGCACCCGAATCAATTTAAATATCCAAATCAACAAATGCTGGTTGTTAAAATCAAAGACTATGCTTATCTGGTTCCATTTGTTGATGATGAAGAAGGCAAATTTTTAAAAACAATAATTCCGAGTCGTAAAGCGACTCGTGAGTATTTGGGAGGATGAAATGGCTAAAATAAAATTTGATAAGAAAGAAAAAGATATTCTTGATAGTTATGAACGGGGAGAATGGAAATCCGTTAAGAATCTTGAAGAAGAAATTGAAAAACATAGAGGGTACGCTCGTCAGACTTTAAAAAAAGACAAGCGTGTCAATATCCGGATTTCATCCATGGTACTTGATGAGCTTCAAACAAGGGCTGTTGAAGATGGCATGCCTTATCAAACTCTAATATCCAGCATTCTGCATCGGTTTGTAACAGGAAGACTTATTGAAAAACCAAGGTCGAACAAGTCATTTGAGAATGACATGTAAATGCTGACGCATTCCCACGCATCTCAATTCCACGTTTATGTGTTTCTGGAAAACAATAAGACCCGTTTCCCTCGTTTATATGGAGAAAAATAAAATTGAATCGGAAAACAAAGCTACTCATATTTTTTGCAATTTTTTTTCTCGCTCTTAACGGGACTTGGAATTATTCTTTAGCTGACGACGATGACCACAAGGAAAAGAGTTGGTACCACAAAATTCTTGACTGGGACGATGACGATGATGACAATGATCAACACCGTAAAAGAAACCGCAAAAGGCACCGTGATAATGACCATGATGGAAGTCATTTAAAACCAGTAAACAACCCAATCTATGAAGCAAAGTGCGGTGAGTGTCATTTTCTTTATCAACCAGAGTTGTTGCCTTCCGCCTCTTGGATGAAAATCCTGGATCAGCCGCTTGATGATCATTTCGGAGAGGAAATTGAGCTTGATCCTGATTCAAAAAAAATCATTTCTAATTATCTAAAATCGAATGGCGCAGAAAATTCCTCGGCGAAACGAGCTGTTAAAATTATTCGAAGCTTGGGGAACCATGTGCCTATGAGGATTACCGATACCCCTTATATCCGAGAAAAGCATCATGAACTAGACCCTGAAGTTCTTAAACGTAAATCCATCGGTTCATTATCAAATTGTATTGCGTGTCACACAACGGCCGAAAAAGGCATTTATGAAGATGATAATGTAAAAATACCCCAATAAGGCACACATAACCCTTCAATAGTCGCTGGAGAATCGACGGGAAAACGCTGGCGCGTTTCCCGAGAAGATATCGGGATCAAAGCCTGAATTATGAATTAACGCTGTGATATCGGTCGCGGTAGGAATGCGGGCTTGTAAGTTCAGACATCGTTAAATAGTTGAGTGGTTAAGTGGTTGAGTAGCAAAAGAATTAAAGAAACCGTTCACGGTTCAAAGGTTCAGGGTTTATGACTTACGATTTTTTCATATTAAACGATTAACCAATAACATATAACGAATAACTCCAAATTGAGTTTTACTCAATTGGGGTTGCATGTCCAATTATTTTGCAAAACTGCTATTATTATCATTACAACTACTTAACTACTCAACTACTCGACGACTTAACGAGATCTGAAGTTACGCAGTTTCTAATCAACCTTGGGTCGCGGCAACACCTTTGCCATTTCGGCGATTTCCGGGACCTTGTGCTCCCATTCTATGGCCATGAGGTGTACTCCGGCTACCCCTTTCATTTCTTTAAATTCTTCAATCTGTTCACAGGCCATCTTTATACCTTCTGCGGCCACTTTTCCTTTTTCAGCGCCCTGAAGACGTTCGATGACTTCATCGGGCACATCCATTCCGGGCACCTTGCCTTTCATGTATTTTGCCATACCGACACTCTTCATGGGAGTTACGCCGGCAAGAATATATGCCTTTTCAGTGAGTCCCATATCATTAGCCATTTTGACCCATTTGCGGAATTTTTCCATGTTGTAAATGCACTGGGTTTGAATGAAATCCACACCGGCATTTATCTTCTTTGCCAGTCTATGGACACGCCATTCAAACGGATCCGCAAAGGGATTGGCAGCAGCGCCGATAAAGATTTTAGGTGGCTCATCAATATCCGCCCCACCCTGAAATTTACCTTCATCCCGCATGGTCTTTACCATGTTGATGAGCTGTATTGAATCAATATCAAATACCCCCAAGGCTTGGGGGTGGTCGCCAAATTTTTGATGATCGCCGGAAAGGCACAGCATGTTTCGAATACCGTGGGCATATGCACCCAAAATATCGCTCTGCATGGCAAGGCGATTGCGGTCCCTACACACCATCTGATAGTTTGGCTCCAGTCCTTCCTTGAGTAAAATAAGACTTGCAGCCCAGCTGGACATTCGAACCATGGCCGTCTGATTGTCGGTGATGTTAACAGCATCGACCATACCTTTTAGATGTTCGGCTTTCTTTTTCACCTCTTCAGCATTGCTTCCCCGTGGTGGCCCTAATTCACCTGTAAATGCAAAATGACCTGCCTTAAGAACTTTTTCTAAATTGCTTTCTGATTTCATATTGGCTTCCTCTGTACTGATTTACAAAATTATTATAGTAATTAGAACTATATAGCTTCAAAGGTTGTTAAATTTTTAAATCATGTCGCTTTTTCAGGTTTTTTATATCCCGGCTGAATCACAGTCCTTGGCACCTGGTTCTGCCAGTCTTGGGCAGGCGTAAATTCCATAATAATATCTAAACGGTTCTGTTTTGCAAGGCGTTCATAGATCATGTGCCAGGCGCATGGCTGCTCATTGCTGATTTCACAATTGCCCTTGTTGGTTCCTCCGCAAGGACCGTTATAAAGACCCTTTGCACACATGGTAACAGGACAGATGCCTCCCGTTAATCCCAAAACGCAACTGCCACATGAGCGGCATCTTTCTTCGTACCATCCCACATCCTGATTTACTCCGATAAATGTTGTGTCTACCATAGGCAACACAGGTATATCCGGATATCTTTCGGCAACAAACTGAACTCCAGCTCCGCAGGCCATGGAAATAATCGCATCATATTCGCCTACCATTGGATCCAGTTCTTCTAGAAATTCCCTGTCACACTGGCGCTCTACACTTTTTCCGTCGAGTTCAATGGGATTGTCCTCCAGTTTTCTGGCCATTATAAGCTCAGAATTTAACACCTGAACCTCCTTTTCACCACCAGAGAGGCATACGGAAACACAGGTACCACAGCCCAGGTTAAGGACCTTCTTATATCCTTTAATCATCTCTTTTATTTCTTCAAAAGGTTTTCTTTTTGCAACTATCATACGCCCTCCAGTTCAGGGATATTTCGAGACCTTTGCAAAACGCCCCCTTTTGTCCAATTTCTGTGTTAGGCTCAAATTTTAATCCTCGAAATACTCAATGTATGACTGTGGTTAAAATTTTCGCCTGCCTTGAACTTGAACAAAATTGAACATTTTTCAAAGGTCTCATTTCATTTTCCTATTTAAAGTATAATTTCACCTATATCTTCCCGCTGCGCTTACGATCCGCTAACCAAATGGGGGAAGGACCCAGTTTCTTAACTATCCCGGTGAATTCGGTGCAAATCTCCGCCCATCTTGGTCCCATGGAAGCAGAAAGGTTATACATCTCAACGCGTTCCGATTCAATGCCCACCTCCGGCAGAAGAATCTTTAAATGATTAACTTTCATTTTTGCATTAGTATTTCCTTCCAGGAAATGACATTGGCCCTCAAGTCACCCTGCCACGAACACACCATCCATACCCCGCTCAAATGCCCTTAGCACATGGTACTGATCCAGCTTGCCCGTGCAGGGAAGGCGAATAACCCTTACGTTTGAAGGGTAGGAAAGTCTCATCACCCCGGCCAAGTCCGCGGCCGCGAAAGCGCAGTAATGGCATGTAAAAGCCAGGATTTTAGGTTCCCAGCCGTCCGGTAGCTCTTGCGGTTTTTCACCAGAAGTAACCTCTTCCTGAACCGTTGTTTCTACTTGTTCTGACATTATCCTGGTTTCCCTCCGTTATTCTGGCAACAATATAAAATGCGTGTTTATCCTCATAAAGATACGTGGTCCTCGGTTAGTGTGTCTATCATCGTCAGGATCTGTTCATCCCGGAAGTTGTTTACCTGGAATGCCTTCATCGGACAGACCGCAGCGCAGATTCCACATCCCGTACACTTAACTTCGTTATGACTGATCTTGCCGTCCTCATCAATGAATGGTGCACCAAAGGGGCAGACTCTCAAGCAGGTCAGACAGGACATGCAGACATCCCGGTTATGCTTGGAGATGATGCCGGAAACACTCAGCGTATCGTGAGAGAGCAGTACCCCAGCACGGCCAGCCGCAGCCAGGGCCTGACTAATGGTTTCATCAAGATTTTTGGGAGAGTGGGCCAAACCGGCCACAAAAATACCTTCACTGGGAAAATCAACCGGGCGGAGCTTGACATGGGCCTCCAAGAAATAGCCGTCCGGATTCCTCGTAAGTTTATACATCTCACCAACTTTGCTGGTTAAGGGGTGCGGTCTTAACCCGGTGGAGAGAACTACATAATCAGCATCCAGAGCTATATCCCGGTTCAACATATAATCGAACGTTTTGACCCTGAGTCTATTTTCCACAGCCTCGACCTCCGGCTTGCTATCCTGTTCAAAGCGTATGAACAGAACTCCCAGGTCGCGCGCTTTCTTGTAATAATCCTCCCGCATGCCATAGGTGCGGATGTCTCGATAAAGGATAGTTACCTGTGTATCCGGTGCCTTCTCCTTGATGGCTATAGCATTTTTAACTGCGTCCTGACAGCAGATACGGGAGCAATAATTGTTTGGTTCTTCGCGAGACCCAACGCACTGGATCATCACATAGCTGTTCTTTGCCTCGGACGTCTCGTTTTCCAGCCTTTTCTCCAAATCCCTCTGGGTAATTATACGGTCGTTATCTCCGAACAAGTACTCAGTTGGTTCATATTCCTGGCCCCCGGTGGTGATCACGATAGCGCCATGTTCAAAACCGGAGTCATCGGTCAGGGCGGTTGTAAAGTTGCCGACGAAACCGCTGGTTTCCTTAACCTCTACTCCAGTATGTACAGTGATCCTGGGATGGGCCTCAACATCTGCGATGCGTCTGTCAAGAAAAGTTTGCACGTCATTTCCATAGAGGGTCCGGTGGACGTTTTGGACGAGACCTCCCAGTTTACCTTCCTTTTCAACAATATGAACATCAAAACCCTGGTCGCCGAGAGATAGCGCCGTAGTCATTCCCGCCACACCACCGCCGATAATCATGGCGCCGGGAGTAACATCGACAGAGTCAGTCTCCACCGGCTCCAGAAGTTTTGCCTTGGCAACGTTCATTTTGACGATGTCGATAGCCTTTTCTGTGGCCACCTCATTTTGTCCCATGTGACACCAGGAGCATTGCTCGCGAATGTCGGCCAACTCAAAAAGATACTTGTTAAGACCAGCGTCGCGGATGGTCTCCTGGAAAAGCGGCTCGTGGGTACGCGGGGTACAGGACGCCACCACTACCCGGTTCAGGTTCTTCTCTTTGACCAGGCTCTTGATCTTTTCCATGCTGTCCTGTGAACAGGCATAAAGCAGGTTTTCGGCGTGCGTAACAGAAGGTTGGCCTTTGACCTCTTCAACCACTTTTTTAACGTCTACGGTATTGGCGATATTGGTACCACAGTGACAGACAAACACACCGGTACGCGCCTCTTCTTCCTTGACATCTTTCTCGGGCGGCAGTTCTTTGACCACTACCTCGGTACCGCGGGCTTCGGCCAAAAGCGCCATGGCATCTCCAGCCACTGCGCTCCCCTGCATTATGGTTTCGGGTATATCCTTCGGACCCTGATAGGTTCCGGTGACATACACGCCGGGTCGCGTCGTATTCACCGGTTTGAATTGGGTCGTCTTTGCGAAATTATACACATTGGGCTCAATGCCGAAAGTTTTGGCAAATTCAAGGGCGTCCGCATGGGGTTCAAGACCAATGGAGAGTATCACCATGTCAAAAGTCTCGTCCACGAGAGTACCGTCCTCTTTGGCATAGCGCATTACAAGATCGCCGGTACCGGCCTCCTCCCGCACTGCCGAGATCATGGCACGCTGGTAGCGAACTCCGTATTCGTTTTTGGCACGGTCCACATACTTATCGAAGTCTTTTCCAAAGGCCCTCATTTCCATATAGAAAATGGTGGGCTCAATAGTATTATCATGCTCTTTGGCGATGACCGCCTGTTTGGTGGCATACATGCAGCACACTGAGGAGCACCATGGGTTTGCGTTGTGAGAATCACGGGAACCCACACACTGTATCCATGCGATCTTTTTAGGATGCCTGCCATCCCCGGGCCGTGTCACCACACCCGTGTAAGGACCGGAAGCGGAGAGGATACGCTCGAACTGGATGGAGGAGATCACGTTAGGCCAACGGCCAAAACCCAGCTCCTGTCGAACTTCGGGGTTGTACCGCTCAAGGCCGGGACAGAGGATAATAGCACCGACATTGATTTCCAATTCCTTTTCGGCATCCTCATGATTGACAGCCTCCGTACCGCAAGCCTTTACACACTCAAAACATTCGCAGCAGACCATGCAGTTTAGGCACTTTTTAGCCTCAACAACGGCCTGTTCTTCGGTTAGTCCTGATTCTACCTCGGAAAAACCCTTTTTTCTTGCATCCATGGATATCCGGGGGATACTGGCTCTTGGGGTTTTCTCTATATTTTTTGGAATCGGATTGAAGTTTTCCCTGGGCATCTCAACCGGCTCGCGGCCCGCTTTTAAATCCTCGCCGTTTATATAGCGTGATATTGAAATAGCGGCTTCGCGCCCCGCAGCAACGGCGTTAATCGCGATGGACGCGCCTGTTTGGGCATCACCACCGGCAAAGACCCCTTTTCTGGCCGTCTCAAAGGTTATGGAGTCCGTCTCTATATTAGACCATCGATTTAACTCAACTCCCTTGGCGCCTTCAAGAAAAGATGTGTCCGTTCTTTGACCGATGGCGGGTATGATAATATCCGTATCAACTATAAATTCACTCCCTGTAATAGGAACGGGACGGCGACGTCCACTATCATCCGGTTCCCCAAGCTCCATCCTGATGCATTTCAAACCGGTAAGCTTGCCGTCTGATCCCAGCACTTCTACCGGCGCCATCAAAAATTGAATGTCCACCCCTTCTTCACGGGCATCTTCAATCTCTTCTTCACGGGCCGGCATCTCAACTTCAGTACGCCGGTACAATATGCTGACCTTATCCGCACCAAGACGCAGGGCGGTTCTGGAAGCATCGATCGCCACATCGCCACCGCCGATTATCACAACTTTTTCTTGTAATTTCTTTATGTTGCCGAGAGCGGCATCTCTTAAAAACTCAACTCCCGGAATAACTCCTTGAAGATCTTCACCGGAAATACCCAGCTTCATATTAGAGTGACAGCCCACTGCAAGATAAACCGACTTAAATCCGTCTTCCAAAAGACCGTCAATGGTGATATCTTTGCCAAGGGCCGTATTTAATTGTATTTCAATACCAAGCCTGGTAATCCATTGAATTTCCTTTTCAAGAACAGACGGCGGCAGTCTGTAATCCGGGATCCCAACTCTCAGCATCCCGCCGACAACGGGGAGCGCCTCAAAGATTGTAACTTTGTATCCTTCCATAGCAAGGAAATATGCGGCTGTGAGCCCGGCGGGTCCTGCCCCGATGATGGCAACCTTTTCATCTCTCGGGGTAATATCCGGAAGGGGCAAGTCATTAATATCGGCATGATCCGCAGCAAAGCGTTTAAGGGCACAGATGGAAATCGGTTCCTCCACCATCTCTCTGCGGCATTCATCTTCACAGGGATGAGGACAGATACGTCCAATAACACCCGGCATAGGAAGATTTCTGGTAATGACTTCAAGTGCTTCTTTATATTTTTTCTCTCCGATCAACGCTATATAGCCATGGGCATTCACGGTGTTCGGGCAAGCCCCGGTACAGGGGGAAGGATCCAGTTTGGTTATTAAAAACGAGCCGGGGACTGCCTGGGCATAAGGCTTGTACACAGCTTTTCGATCCCCGAGCCCCTGTTCAAAAAGGCTGGGAAGGCTGACGGGACAAACCTTGGCACAATCTCCGCACGCTGTGCATTTTTCAAGGTCAATAAAGCGAGGCTGTGATTTCACCTTAATGGTAAAGTTACCCGGTTCTCCATCTACGGAAATTACATCTGACAGAGAATGTATGTCAACGTTCTGATGCCTACCCACTTCTACCATCTTGGGCGAGATCATGCACATGGCGCAGTCGCCGGTGGGGAATGTTTTGTCCAGCATAGCCATGGTACCGCCAATGGACGAATCCCTTTGGATTATGTGGACCTTAAACCCGCTGTCTGCCATATCAAGAGCGGCCTGCATACCTCCGATGCCACCGCCCACGATCATGACCGACCCCCGCTTTGTGGTTAGAATAGATTCTTTCTCGTTCATACCAGATATAACTCCTTCAAGAGGCTATTGCCGTCAACAAAACGCCTGTCAACCTGTAATTCCTCCGGGCTTATGCCCATGGCCAAGCCGACCAGCTCGGTGATGAAAAAGACAGGCAAACGCTCCTGGATACCGTGTATTTCACAAAATTTGTCCTGGTAGGCATCCAGGTTCAGTTGACACAAAGGGCAGGTTGTCACGAAGCAGTTGGCGCCTCTTTCCACCGCGTCATTCATGATTTTGGCCATCAGATTGAGAGCTGTTTCATCGTCATTGATAGCGGCAGAGGCGCCGCAGCAATCAGTCTTGTAGCTCCAATCCAGAGAGTTTGCTCCCAGGGATTTTAGTATGATCTCCATTCCCTGAGGGTTCTCCACATCATCGGGTACCGGAACCTCGCAAGGGAATCTATTCAACATGCAACCATAATAACATGCTGGTTTGAGACCCTCGAGTTTTTTATCCGCCTTTTCGGGCAACTCACCTGACTCGACTTTGGCAAGGAGCACTTCCAGGATCGAGGATACCTTGATCGTGCCCTGAACCTTCTTGGAAAGTTCGGTGTTGATTTCTTCTTTCAAGTCCGGGTCATCTTCAAGGTGCTTTTGAGCCACCAATGTCTTTGAGTAGCATGCCGAGCACGGGATCACCATTTCGGAACAACCTGAAGCCTCGGCAATCCCAAGGTTTCTTGCGGGCATGGCAACTGCCAGGAAATCGTCGATTTTTCCGGCTGAAGTGGCCCCGCAGCAGTTCCAATCCTCAATCTCCCTGAGATTGATCTCTAGTTCCTTAAATATCCGCCGGCTTTGCACATCATAGAACGCAGAAGACGATTGCAAAGAACATCCGGGGTAATATGCTATTTCCATGGTTAACCTCTTATTATGAGCGGCTGGCAGCCGGGAATTGTAATTAGCTATGTGGTTTTGTTTTAAGACTGCTTTTCCCTTTTACTTTTTTTATAAAGGCGCTTTATTTCATTCCGTCCCTTGGTTGACTGAAAACCGAAATGCATCCGCTTTAGCTTTATCATGGATAACCCGAGTTTGGTCTGGGCCATAACCTCATCATAGATGCTCTTGAATTTCATACGAATTACATCTCTGAGGATGTTCTTCAACTCATAAAAGCCCATGAACTCCATTTCGTTGACACGGCCCCAGCGCACGCCGGACTTGACGAAGCTGTCATGGAAATAGGCAACTTTGGGCTTCAGCGGTTCAATGTGCGCCTCTTTGGACATCTTCTTTAAAGTTTCGGTAATCCGGGCAGTCTGGATTTCATTGGGGCAACGCGTGCCACAGGTGTAACATGAAGCGCATTTCCAAACCAGTTCATTGTTAAGGGCTTTTTCCCGGTCGCCCATGATTATCGTCCTGATCAGCCTATCCGGAGTTAAATAGCCGGTTTCCTCGCCAACCGGACAACCAGCGGCGCAGCGCCTGCACTGGTAACAGGCGACCAGGGGCTGACCCGACCGTTTCACCACCTCGTCTACCATGGACCGAGCGGTTTCGGGTTTAAATTCAAGTACATGTGCCGTCATTATTCACTCCGTGGTTATTAGTTTCGCTTTTTTGGAAAAATTAAAAACGGACTTAAATATCATAAGAAACAAATTAATGTCAAGAAAAATATTCCAATTCTCACGGTAATTTATTCATCATTCATTGCTTAGTCAAGAGCGATCATTTGAATTTTTTTTATCAAAGTTCTTGACAGAGTAAAAATCCTTTTATAAAATGAATGAACATTCATTCATAATTAAAAAATCATTAAATCCAAGAGGGATTTGTACTATTCGTGAAAAAAAATACTAATGACAAATATCACCGTATCCTGGAAGCAGCTGTAAAGGTGTTTGCTGAAGGGGGATTTTCCCAGTCAACCGTTTCGCAGATTGCCAAAGAAACAGGCGTTGCTGATGGTACGATTTATTTATATTTTAAAAATAAGAATGATATCCTGGTTCAGATTTGCAGCTACAAAGCAAAACAGATATTTGATCGATTCAGGAAGGAAGTTGAAAAGGCTGACAACGCCATAGATAGACTACGAAATCTTATATACCGCCATCTGGATGAATTCCAGCATGACAGAAATATGGCAATAGTATACCAGACTGAAACACACAGGATAAACCGTTTGACAGAAAATCAGATAAAAGAAATGTCCAATATGTACCTTGATATTATTTCAAAAATCGTTGAGCAGGGTCAGGAAGAAGGCAGTATCCGAAAAGATTTGGACATTGGCTTAGTCAAGAGATTTATACTTGGAGCGGTGGATGAGGTCATCAATACATGGTTGCATTCGGATGGTGAATATGACCTCTCCTCCATGGCAGATCCTCTTGTAGAGCTTTTTATCAGAGGGATAGGGAGTCAAAAGTGAAATTACAAATCTCGTTAAGTTGTCGAGCAGTTGAGTAGTTAAGTTGTCTAAATTCAGGGCTTCTAACCCGGCGTAAATCTGAATACAACATATTCTATTAATCACTGAACTATGAACTAAAATAAAAAATGAACGTCCAACAAATTGTTGCATCTGAAATTACGACCGAACTTTCATAACACCCTGAAAATACATACACAGGTCAGGAGTTCTGAAATTAACAACAATTTTTCCACTAATAGTGGATAATTTCGGAATGCGAATTCCGAAGTATTTTTTCTTAGTGCCTTAGAGCCTTTGTGGCCAAATTTTTACAAATTCATAGTACAAAACAAGGAGAAACAATGAAAGCAAGAAAAATTTTTACAGGCGGAGAATTTCTTATTACCGATGCCGAACCGGATGATGTTTTTATCCCGGAAGAGATGACAAAAGAGCACAAAATGATTTTTGACGCCGCCATGGATTTTACAAAGAAAGAAATTTTACAAAATGTAGAAAAAATTGAAGAGAAAAGTGAAGAATTTAGCCGATCTTTGCTTGAAAAGGCCGGGGAATTAGGTTTGAACGGTACTGATATACCGGAAGAATATGGCGGGGAAGAAATGGACAAGATAAGCACATGCCTTGTTACAGAGGCGCTTGCGGCAGTCGCATCCTTTGCTGTCACCCATGGTGCTCATACCGGTATAGGGACCCTGCCCATTGTCTATTTTGGAACAGATGAGCAGAAAAAGAAATACCTTCCAAAACTTGCCACCGGAGAATGGCTTGCAGCTTACTGCCTGACCGAGTCGAATGCCGGCTCCGACGCACTGGGCATTCAGACAACCGCCACACTTTCCGACGACGGAAAATACTATCTGTTAAACGGTGAAAAGATATTTATCACAAACGGTGCATGGGCAGATTTATTTATAGTCTATGCCAAAGTAAACGGCGAAAAATTTACAGGCTTTATTGTTGAACGCGGATTTCCAGGTCTTTCCCATGGCGCTGAAGAAAAGAAGATGGGGTTAAACGGATCGTCCACAACATCTGTTATATTAAAGGACTGCAAAGTGCCGGTGGAAAATGTCCTGTTTGAAATCGGGCAGGGACACAAGATTGCATTTAATGTGCTCAATATCGGCAGATATAAGCTTGGCGCGAGTACAGTGGGCGGAGACAAACTTACCATATCTGAAGCGGCAAAATATGCAAACATGAGAGAACAGTTCGGAAAAAAGATAGGTTCCTTTGGAATGATAAAAAACAAGCTGGCAGACATGACTATACTTACTTATATGGCCGAATCAATTACATATAGGCTTGCTGCTGCAATTGATGATAAATTGAATACCCTGGATGACGAGGCAAAGAAACAGGGTGAAGAAAACGCCAAAGCCATTCAAGAGTACGCAATTGAATGTTCCATTGCAAAAGTGTTCGGAAGTGAGAGCGTAGACTTTTGTGTGGATGAACTGGTTCAAATACATGGCGGAAATGGATATATTGCAGAATTGCCGCCTGAACGGGTGTACAGGGATGCCAGGATCAATAGAATTTTTGAGGGGACTAACGAAATAAACCGCCTTCTGGTTCCGGGCACACTTATAAGAAGAGCCATGCAAAACAGGCTTCCGATTCTTGATACGTTTCAAGCTTTAGGGGAAGAAGTAAAAGCTTATTCTCCAGACGCACTTAAGCTTGATGATACACCACTGGCAATTCAGGATCACATGGTTAAAATGTGTAAAAAAATCACTCTTATGACCGCCGGTACGGCTGTAAATAAACTTCTTGCCACCCTGGAAAACGAACAGGAAGTCATGGCTCTTCTGGCTGATATGATAAAGGAAATATATGTCATGGAGAGCGGCCTGCTGAGGGCCCGAAAATTTGTTGATAAAAAGGGAGAAAAGAAAGGCGAGTATCACATTGCCGCTTCAAAGGTTTATATTAATGATACAATACCAAAGATTGTACACTGGGCCGGGCAGGTCCTTACCTTTGTTGAAGAAGGTGATGCTCTAAATGCACAACTCTCTGCCGTTAACAGGCTTGCTACATATCAGCCCATAAATACAATTGAGCTAAGACGCCTCATTGCAGAAAAAGTCATTAAGGGGAAAAGATACCCTTTTTAGGGTAATTGATAAAAGAAGCTCCCCGCAACATGCTGCGGGGAGCTCATTGGATGATAATATTGAGGAGATGTGGTAATTATCACTTCATAGAATTTCAATACGCCATAAATTTGTTTTCAAACCATTTGACTGGTTTATATTCAGTTCTTTTCCATCCAAAACCCTCCAGGCATTCTATTGCCAGTTGAAAAGTAAAGTAATCCAACTCAAAATCATCCCAGCCCATATACCGTAATCGATTATTTACCTCCAGAAGGTTCAAGTGCGGATAAGAAACAAAAGAGTTGGTCAAACTTTTGATAAAGCCCGGAATTATGCTCATTTCCATTCCCTTGTTTTTTAACCGATTTATTAAAATACCTTTGAGCTGTCTCATGGTTAATTCCAGACAAGTTTATGTCATAAAGAAATTGGCCAATGAATGCAAAAACCCCTATTTGTATCGAAACATTTTAATGTTGATGATCTCGTAAAATTTTCTATCATTATACTATAAAAATTTAGTATCTCTAAGTCAAATCGGATATTGCCGAATTTTCATTGGTTTGTAAATTGCACATTTTGTTTTTACAACCAATTGATATTATAAACTATTATCATATCATTATTGATAACTATTTACAGATATTGGAGTTTTCACATTGAAAGTTTTTATATAAAATATTAAACACATGGGATACTTTTAATGAAAATGTGCGAATATTTTATCTTATAAATTCTTATAATATCTTCCATTATCTAATATTTTTAAAAAGAGACTATTTTGCTTTCAAAAAAAATGGCATCAGCTAAAGAAGATGAACTCGCAAAAAGTCAAAATTGGGATGGTAAAGTAAAAAGCTCCAGTTTTAAGGCGCGCAAATTTCGTGTCATAAGGCGTACTTATAGTGAGACCTTTGAAAAGTGCTCAATTTTGTTCAAGTTCAAGGCAGGCGAAAATTTTAACCGCAGGAATACATTGAGTATTTTGAGGATTAAAATTTGAGCCTAACGCAGAAATTGGACAAAAGGGGGCGTTTTGCAAATGTCTCATAGTACGTTGCACTGACTACAAAATGAAGCGGGTTGAATTTTATGTAACTTTAATGGTACAAAAACGTCGGCAGACTTGACAAAATGCCTTCAATTTTGTACCGTCTAACATTATGACTTCTGCTAGGAAAAAAGCACTGGATATTATCAGACATAGAGGAGGAATCATCCGGACCCGAGAAGCTCTCGCTTTGGGAATTCACCGGAGGACTCTCTACGGTCTGCGGGACGAAGGCGAACTCATGCCCGTAACTCGTGGACTGTATAGAATCAAAAAGATGGAAATACCGGCACAAGTACATTTTGCTGATGTGGCTAAAAGGATTCCGAAGGGTGTAATATGTCTGCTATCAGCGCTCAATTTTCATGAGCTAACCTCTCAGATGCCGCATCAAATATGGATAGCTATCGATAGGAAAGCTCGAAAGCCCAAAATAGATTATCCCCCTATAAGAGCATTTCATTTTAGCAGTGCTTCATTTACCCGGGGAATAGAAATGCACAGCATTATGGAACAAAATGTGCGGATATACAGCAGAGCAAAAACCGTGATAGATTGCTTTCGATGGAAGAATGCGGTGGGACTTGACGTCGCCATTGAGGCCGCAAAAGAGTATTTAAAGCGTCGAGATTCGAGCCCATCAAAATTAATGGAGTATGCAAGAGCCTGCAATGTTGAAAAATTTGTACGACCTTATCTAGAGGCACTAATCGCGTGAAAGAACGTAACCTAACAAATATGGCTGCTTCTGTAAGGAGTCGCCTGTTAAATATTGCACGACAAAGTGGAAAGCCATTTGATCAACTTCTTTTTCTGTATGGACAGGAAAGGTTTCTTTTTCGTCTTTCGCAAACACCGTATAAAGAAAAATTTGTGCTAAAAGGAGGGCTGCTGTTAGTTGGATTGGGTTTTCCTCAAGTAAGGCCCACACGTGATATTGATTTATTGGGGTTGATGAATAGTGACGTAGAAACCATTTTCAGTATTATAAGTGAAATCGTTAATAAAGATGTTGATGATGGACTAAAATTTGACTCGGGTGAATTAACTTATGAAATTATGTCTCCAGATTCCGAATATCCCGGTTTACGATTTAAATTCATGGGTAACTTAGGTCAAGCAAAAATCCCCATGCAAGTTGATGTGGGATTTGGCGATCAAGTTGTCCCGGCAATTCAAGAGATAGAGTTTCCAACCTTACTGGAAATGAAGCCTCCGATAGTCTCGGTCTATTCAATTGAAAGTGTTGTAGCCGAAAAATTCGAAGCGGCTCTTGATCTTGCTGATTTAAACAGCGGGATGAAAGATTTCTATGATATTTGGGCGCTGAGCCGCAGTTTTGCATTTGATGGGAAAGTGCTTCAGGAGGCTATTATTGCAACATGCTCAAGAAGGCAAACAACCATCGAAACCCAATCAAAGCTGTTTTCAGATGAGTTCGCGAATCAGGACGTAAAACAAACACAATGGGAAGCATTTGTTCGGAAAGGTCTGTTTGAACAGCCACCGGAGGCATTCACATATTTGATGGGAGAAATTCGATCGTTTCTTTTCCCGTTAACTGAATCCATTGAAAAAAATAAATCCTTCAATTCGAAGTGGACGCCGGGTGGTACATGGATTGGCAAAGATAATCAGGCAAAATTAAGTATATGCAAGTATTGTTAACCTGACACATCACAAATTCAGTCAATGAGTGGGGATGATCAATGGCTCCCCTGCCGGGGTTTCATGATACTATTTTCATATCTAAGGGTTGGCTGTAAATGCGATCTCAAGAAAATATCTCAGGTTGAATTGCTCTTATTGTTCATTTAGAAAATATTGTGAGGTATTAAATACAAAATGGAACGGGGTGCATGGATAAACTTTTCGTAAATGGCAGGATTGAGACACTCGATCAAAACCGAACCGTATATCAAGCCATCGGTGTATCAGGAGAAAGGATCACCGCTTTGGGAGACGAAAGCGAACTCAGGAAATTGGCCGGTGCAGGTGTTGAAGTGGTCGATCTCGAGGGTGGAGTTCTTTTTCCCGGTTTGATAGATTCCCATACCCATTTAATGATTTATGCCTACCTCCTAGATGGCGTTGATCTGGCGCCTCCTCGTGTCAAAAAAATCGATGACATCGTAATCTCGGTCAAGGAGGCGGTGGAAAAATATCAGCCGGGTGAGTGGGTTCGAGGTTCGCGCTTCGTTGAATACAGCCTGTCTGAAAATCGATACCCGACCCGCTATGATCTTGATCCTGTCTCACCTGATAATCCGGCAATTCTCTACCATACATCTTTCCATGCCTGTGTATTAAACAGTTTTGCCATGACCGAACTGGGGCTCAACAGGAACACCGAGGCTCCCATGGGAGGCATCATTGAAAAGGATCCTGAAACCGGGGAACCTACAGGCGTTTTGCATGATGCAGCTATGAATGAAATAGCCTTCAATCGTCTTTTTGTGCGTGATTTAGAGTCCATGACGACTGAAGCTAGAGTGGAGATGTGTTCCCAGGCAATGGCCAAGTTTGCAGAAACCGGTATCGTCGCTGTGGCAGATGCACTGGTGATGCCGGTGTGCCTTTCCATCTACCAGGAAACGCTATCAGCTGGCAAGGCAAAGGTACGGGTCTATACCATGCCGGAGTTGACATTTTCCGACAGCCTTATCAATTCAGGGGTGAGAACCGGGTTTGGCAATGACATGCTAAAAATCGGCCCCATTAAAATATTCGTGGATGGAGGAATGAGCAATCGCATGGCCGCTGTGACAACATCGTACCGCTGTAAACCGCATGGCCATGGTTTGAAGTTGATCCCAAAAGATGATCTCGTTGCCGCCGTAAAACGGATTCACAGGCATGGATTTCAGATCGCAGTGCATTGTCAGGGCGATGCGGCGTTGAGCGATATATTGGATGCATTTGAGGCTGTATTGGGTTCCCAATCGAACAACCCATTACGCCATCGAATTGAGCATGCAGGCTGTCTTTATCCGGATCTTCTGACCCGTGCGGCAGCCATGAATATTTGTGTGTCCAGTCAGCCCGTCTTTTTTTCCTTTCTGGGCGACGGTTTTGTGGAAGCCTTTGGAGAAGAGTCTGTAAACAAACTCTATCCCTTCAAAAGCATGCTTCAGGCAGGAATTCACCTGGGTGGCAGTTCGGACAGCCCTGTTTCTCTACATGACCCACGCTTGGGGCTTGAGGGAGCTGTGTTGCGCAAATCCCCATCCGGGCGAACCATAGGACCCAAGGAGTGCCTGACAATGGATGACGCCCTCCACATGTTTACGACAGGATCTGCATGGTTGTCTTTTGAGGAGAATATAGCGGGCACTATAGAAATGGGTAAACGAGCGGATTTTACCGTTTTTGCCGCAGATCCCAGACGTGTACCTATTGAAGATCTACCTGATTTACCTGTGAAAATGACTGTTCTTGGAGGCAAATTCACCTATCGAGGATAAAATATCGCAGTTGCAGTGGAAGATAAAAGAAGTTTCATTGAAAACTGGAAAGGCAACCGTATTAAGTGCAGAAGGGGTATGATAAATGAACATTCGTTTGGCCAAAGAATCAGATGGTGAGACAGTTATACAACTGGTGAGTGAAATGATGATAGAGCTTGGCTTTCCAGAATTTGATGACAGGGATCTTGGTAAGATTTTTAAGGGCCTGGAGCAGGGCGGGAAGCATGGATTTGTAATGCTTGCCGAAAGTGATGAAACCATTTGTGGAATTTGCGCAGTCTCATTTGTTGTGGCCTTACGAACACGCGGTGTGTATGGTATAGTTCAAGAGATGTACGTATTGCCAGGATTACGGGGAAAGGGAATCGGTGCAGAGATGCTGGTAGCAGCACTGGAGTATGCACAGTCAGTTGGATGTATTATGGTCGAGGTAGGAACTCCTCCGGAGGGGAGCCGACAGAGTAGATTTTACAAAGGAGTTGGTTTCAAGCGATTTGGAGACAGATATCGGTATCGGTTTGATAAATAACCTCACCTAAAAGATACGAAACTTCCTTAAATATTTGATATTTTTATTAAGCTATTCCCATCAAAAAGTTCAAGCATATAATCTTAATGTGGCCGCAACCACCGGAATAGATCAAATCTTCACATTCTCCATCAATTATCACATTTCTGATCTTCAAATAGAGAGGTGTCGCTTGTGCAACTTTGATATTGCATTTTCAGCTACATATTGTAAGCTGATAACAGCGTAATTAATTGTTTTTATATAAATTTGACGGAGGTAAATCATATGTCAAAAGCAAGAGATGCTAAAAAAAGCGATAAGAAAAAGCCCCAGAAAACTGCTAAAGAGAAGAAACAGGCAAAGCGAGAAAAAAAGAATAAATAATTTACAATTAGAACTATACCTGGGTCTTTTAGCCCGCTTTTCTCACCAGTTTGATTTGTTCATTTGCAAGGCATAAGGGGTGCAGCTGTAGTCCTTCTACCGCAAACCCCTTATAACACAGCAAATGGGCAAATCAGGCTTGCCCGACTTGTTGGGTCGTAGCTGAAAGCGAAGTCCAAAGGGTGAAGAATTTATCCTAAAAATGAGAAATATTCCGATTACAGTATGTTCATCTATATGAAAATTTATAATCTATGTATTTAAATGATATTACAGTTAGTTTTTGTGTTATTCATCATAGGATAAATTCTTCATGAGAAATGCGGGTTAGGGGCTGTCTTCCCTTTCTTCTGTCCCGCTTCCCCTCGCGTTTTAACCGCCGGCGAGCTTTGCGGTGTACCCGTGTTTCTTGATCTCATCCAATAGGGTTTGCCGGTGATCCCCCTGGATTACAATAACTCCGTCCTTAACGGACCCACCGGCACCGCAGCGGCGTTTTAATGTTTTGGCAAATTGCTTTATTTCCTCGTTTCCAAGTGGGACACCGAAGACGACTGTGACAGTTTTACCTTTACGCCCTTTGACTTCCCGTTGAATCCTGATGGTGCCGTCGTTGGGATAGCCTGTTGGCTGCTTATCGGCTTTAACAGCCTTCTTTTTTTTGCAGGAGCATGCGGAAACCGGCCTGCCGCACTCAGGACAGATTCGGCCTGTTTCTGTTGAATAAACTAAGCGGTTGTCGTTCATCGATTTGTTTGCCCATTTCTTCCGAATGGAAAGTGTTGTTTGTTTAGGAACGTGCTCTTTATAACACAACGGGGTCAGGTTCAAGTGAAATCGACTTTTCCGTCATAACGTGAATTTTACGGGATAGCTCTTCTATCTTGACAGGTTCAGTTTCTTTACAACTGCTAATCCGAAATCATGCATACTCCTTATAAAGTGCCAAGTTTTCCTTTAACAGGTCGGTAATAGGTAGATTATACGGGCACTTTTCTTCGCACTCTCCGCATTCGATGCATTCTGTGACGCTTTCCATCGCTTTTCCCAACCAATCAGTAACACTCTCACGGGATAAACGTTTTGCGGCCGGCCGAAAAATGAGGACCGAAGGAATTTGAACGCCCTGTTCACACGGCAGACAGTATTCGCAGCGGTGGCAAAACTGTTCACCCAAAGCTGACCGGATACTGTCAATATCTTTTATATCTGCCTCTGTTAGGGGTTTAGGGTCGCGGTATAACCCGATGATTTCATCAACTTCCTTTATTGCTCGGATTCCGGGAATTGGCACCACGTGAGGGTGTTGCTGTAGAAACCTGAAGCAGAGGTCGGCCCTTTCCAGTAATCCGCCGCCCAGAGGTTTCATACCAATGATACCCACATCATTTTGGCATGCAAAAGGAAAGAGCTCCTTTTCAGGGTCATTTTCAATAAAATTGAAAGGGAATTGGAGGGTTTGATATAATCCGCTTTTTAACGCTTCCATCGCTGTCTGAATACTGTGAGACGAGAACCCAATAAAACGAATTTTACCCGCATCGCGAGCTTTAGAGACAGCTTCGTATGCACCGCGCGGAGCAAGAATCTCTTGAAGGGCTTCTTCATTGGAAATATTATGAAATTGATAGATATCGATCCAATCAGTTGGAAGTGGACCCCAAGTCAAGGACAATTTTTTCCTAAATTAAGGTGCGCTTCTT
>CAZLRK010000037.1:0-27505 GCA_964561845.1 uncultured Desulfobacterales bacterium
GCGAAAATTTTAACCACAGGCATACATTGAGTATTTCGAGGATTAAAATTTGAGCCTAACACAGAAATTGGACAAAAAGGGGCGTTTTGCAAAGGTCTCCTTATTAAAGAACCTAAAATCCAGTTCATTGCATTTTATATTCTGCAAACTGCGAAATGGCTTTATTCCGCTGCTTCTGAGTATTTATCTAATACTCTCAGGATGCAGCGGTGTTTTGCTCCAGAATTGGCCACAGTCTCATGAATACATGCCGGAGCGGTATGTATTGAACTCGGTGCTGTTTTATCCCCAAAAAGCTTACCAATGCGGACCATCAGCACTTGCCATGGCACTGGAATGGAGTGGTGTCCCATCCAATCCTGATTTGCTGGTGCCCGAAGTATTCACACCTTCACGCAAAGGCAGCCTACAATCATCGATGATCGCTGCATCCCGTCGGCACGGCAGGGTCGCCTATCCAATCTCCGGCCCGGATGCCCTGCTTGCGGAATTATCTGCCGGCCATCCGGTCATCGTACTACAGAATCTAGGCTTTTCGTGGGTTCCTAAATGGCATTATGCAGTAGTTATCGGATATGACCTTCGCAAAAGTGTGATGATTCTCCATTCCGGAATTACACCCCGAAAACTAATTTCTCTCAAGCTCTTTGAAAACACCTGGGCACGAAGTAATTACTGGGGATTACTTGTTCTCCCACCGTCACAGCTACCCGCCACAGCTACAGAATATGAATATATTTCTGCTATTCTTGGTCTTGAGAAAACCAGTCAATGGAAAGCAGCGGTCGAAGGCTATGAAACCGCCTTAAGCCGTTGGCCTGATAACCTACTCGCCCACATCGGCTTAGGCAACAGCTATTATGCAATGGGTGATTTAGAATCTGCTGAAAAGATATTCCATGGAGCAACACACAAGTATCCAACTGAAGGATCAGTATTTAATAATCTGGCCCAAATTCTGTGGAAGCAGGAAAAAAACCAGGAAGCTTTAAAAGCGGCTTATCAAGCGGTAAAACTTGGTGGACCTCTGGCTGATATATATCAGAAAACTCTTGAGGAAATTCAGGCTTGGGACTCTATAATAAAGAAGTGATAGAAAATTTTAAACAAGTTAATTTGACAAAATATACCAGTAAAGCTTCTTGACTTAGAAGTAAATAATTTTTATGTGTTACATGATATTAAATAATTCTCCATGCCTCTGTGTTCAGTGGTGAAATATACATAGAAAGTAATTAGTTAGCTACACAAGACAGAAAGAAAAAGAAATTTATCACGAAAGCACGAAAATATGAAAACATGAAAAATTAATTTTATTTCGCGTTTTCTATCTTTCGTGTTTTCGTGATCATTTTTTAAATTTATATAATCTTGGTGCATTGGTGCCTTTGTGGCAAAATATGAGAAAGTACAAATGAAACAAAAAATAAAAAAGTTGATCCTTGACGCTGCGAAAAGCGCATTTGAAAGTGGATATTTTCCTTTTTCAGCATTCCCTGTTGTTGAAGTTAATGAACCAAAGATAGCCACACATGGTGATTTTTCAACAAACATCGCAATGGTTATGTCATCCGCGCAGAAGATGCCGCCCAGAAAGATTGCTGAAAAGATAATAAAAAATTTAAACGATCAGGATGGAATTATTGCCAAATCTGAAATCGCAGGACCCGGTTTTATTAATTTTTTCATGAAACCATCCTCCTGGTATCCAGTGTTGCGTACAATACATAAAGAAGATACCCGATACGGCGCCTCGAATATTGGTAATGGGGAAAATATCCAGGTTGAATACGTTAGTTCTAACCCCACGGGACCTCTTCATGTCGGACACGGCAGAGGAGCCGCTGTAGGTGACAGTGTAGCTAATATCCTTTTATTCAGCGGATATAATGTCCAAAAGGAATACTATATCAATGATTCGGGAAGGCAGATAAATACCCTGGGACGTTCTGTTTTTCTTCGCTATAAAGAATTATTTGGAGAAGATGTAAAGTTCCCGTCGGATTGTTACCAGGGAATGTATATAATTGATTATGCAAAAAAAATAAAGAAACAACAAGGTGGCGATCTCCTTAATCAAGAAGAGGCGGAAGCTGTTTCTTATTGCGCGCGTTTCGCGGCCGGTGAAATTATTGAAGGAATCAGGGCTGATCTGAAATCTTTTGGCGTAGAATTTGACAATTGGTTTAGCGAACAAAGTCTTTATGATTCCGGCATGGTAGATGAGGTGATTAAGGATTTTAAAAGCCGGAAAATCGTTTATGAAAAAGACGGGGCGCTCTGGTTTAGAACAAGCAATTTCGGAGACGAAAAGGATCGCGTAGTTGTAAAAAAAAATGGTGATCCAACCTATTTTGCTTCAGATATCGCATATCATCAGGATAAGTATAACCGTCATTTTCAGCGAGTTATAGATGTATGGGGAGCTGATCATCATGGGTATATTCCACGAATGACGGCGTCAATAGAAGCATCCGGCAGAAAAAGAGATCAGTTTAATGTCATCCTGGTTAAGCTTGTAAATCTTTTAAGGGATGGAAAACCGGTTGCCATGTCGACCAGAGCCGGTGAATTTGTTACATTAAAAGATGTAATCAGCGAAGTGGGGCGTGATGCGGCAAGGTTCATATTTCTAACGCGACATTATGAAAGCCCCTTAGATTTTGATCTGGAACTTGCAAAAAAAGAGACTAATGAGAATCCTGTTTACTATGTGCAATATGTACATGCCAGAATATCCAGCATATTTCGCAAAGGGCAGGAGCAAGGAATTGACAAGGTAACGTGGGATGACGATGCTATAGCTATGTTAAAAGAACCTGAAGAGATCAATCTCATTAAAGTTATGGCCCGTTATCCAGAGATTGTTAAATCCAGCGCAGAATTTATGGAACCTCATCGCATTACGTTTTACCTGATGAACCTTGCATCATCTTTTCACGCATATTACAATAAACACAGAGTTCTGTCGGACGATTCTGGATTAACCCAAGCTAGGCTTTACCTTGTACTTGCAGTAAAAATAATTATCCGAAACGCTCTCGATCTCCTGGGTGTGTCCGCCCCTGAAAAAATGTAAATGAAAAAAAAAACGAAACCTTTGCCAAAAAAGAAAAAACCTCCTTCAAAACTTTCTCAAAAAGGATTTGGATTCTGGCTTTTTTTGATTTTGTTCGCCTCCGGATGGATGTTTGTGTTGGGGGTATTTGTAGGAAGAGATACCGCCCCTGTTCATTTTGATATTAAAAAACTTCAAAAAGAATTAGCCGCTTTAAAACTAGCTGCAATCGAAAAGGAAGAAAGAAGATATAAAATCAGCTCCAAATCAACATCTGACCCTAAAACCTTCGGTTTTTATAAAACACTGAAAGAAAAAAATAATGATGCTAAACTGTATCAGGATAAGTCTAAACAAAAAAGAAAAACTTTGTCAAAAAAGGTTGTTACAGGAACAAAAAAGAAAAGAGTGCCTGATAGCAAAAAAACCGATACCGGGAAAATTATTACAATCCAGGTAGCTTCCTTAAAAGATCCGAAAGCTGCCGATAAGTTGGTATCAAAACTCAAGAAAAATGGATATGCTGCATATAGGATAACTGCTGATATTTCCGGAAAAGGAACCTGGCATAGGGTCAGGATAGGATATTTCAAAAACAAAGCTGAAGCCGAAAAGATTCTAAAAAGATTAAAAAAGGAGAATCGAAAAGGGATTCTCATGTATCGCAAAGAATAGTTATTTGTTATCTGTTATCGGTTATTAAATTAGGATGAAATTTTTCATTGTTTGTTAGACAGGATGAATCCTTTGAAAGCTAATTTATGTGAAGAGGCAGGATTGAAATAATTGTTGGTTAATAAAAAGGGTAATAATTATTCAAGAAATAAAAACTAATAACGAATAACGTGTAACAAACAACGGATAACTAATAACGAATAACGAATAACGGAGTGCAACCCATGAAGATTACTAAAGAAGAAGTGCTCTATGTGGCGAACCTTGCCCGCCTCGACATGGATGAGGAATCCATAGATAAATTCGCTCAACAGATAGGAACCATATTGGAATATGTCGACACGCTTAATCTGGTTGACACTAAAGGCGTTCCGCCAACCTCTCATGCGATTTTTCTGACAAATGCGTTTAGAGAAGACGAGATAAAAGAGCATCTGGATAGAAAAACGGCGCTTGCCAACGCCCCGGAAAAAGAAGATGAGAACTTTTTGGTTCCAAAGGTTATAAATTCGTAAAAAATACGAATTTATCAAAACACTCTTTTAAAAAGGAGTTCCACTATATGAATCTGCATGAACTTACCATAAAAAAGGCCCACAAGCTTTTAAAGCAAAAAGATATATCTTCACAGGAATTGACCGGGGCTGTTCTTGACCGAATAGATTCCCTTGATGAAAAAATAGGCGCCTATATTACCACGGCACGAGATATGGCTATGACCCAGGCCGAGCTTGCAGATAATGCAATTGGCGAAGGAAATATTTCGCCCCTCACGGGAATTCCCCTGGCAATTAAAGATCTTATATGTACAAAAAACCTTCGCACAACCTGTGCTTCAAAAATATTAGAAAATTTTGTGCCTCCTTATGATGCAACTGTTATAAGGAAGCTGAAACGAGCAGGCACCGTGATTCTTGGAAAAACGAACATGGATGAATTTGCCATGGGATCATCCACAGAGCATTCAAGTTTAAAATTAACCCACAATCCATGGGACTTGACGCGTATTCCAGGCGGATCAAGCGGAGGGTCCGCAGCTGCAGTTGCAGCCGACATGTGTTTTGGTGCCTTGGGTTCAGATACCGGGGGATCTATTCGTCAACCTGCATCACATTGCGGAATTGTCGGGATAAAGCCTACATATGGGAGAGTATCTCGTTTCGGGCTTGTTGCCTTTGCTTCATCTCTTGATCAGATTGGCCCCCTTGCAAAAAATGTTACAGATTGCGCCTGGCTGATGAATGCAATCTCAGGTTACGATGAAAAAGATTCTACGTCAGTACCAAAAGATGTGCCTGATTTTACATCTTTTCTTGAAGACGATCTAAAGGGGGTTACCGTCGGAATTCCCCGTGAGTATAATGCGGTAGACGGTCTTGATTCAGATGTTTCTGCAGCGGTAAAAAACGCTGTTGAGGTTATCGAAAAGCTCGGCGCTAAATGCATTGAAGTCTCTCTGCCTCATACGAAATTTGTAGTGGCCGTCTATTATGTTATTGCACCTTCAGAAGCCAGCTCAAATCTTGCCAGGTATGATGGCGTGAAATACGGTTTCAGGAACAAAAACGAGAAAAATATCATTAACATGTATAAAACTACCCGGTCCAAAGGATTCGGCCAGGAAGTTCAACGGCGTATTATCATAGGGACTTATTCTCTTTCAGCAGGGTATTATGATGCTTATTATGGAAAAGCCTCCCAGGTACGCACATTGATTATGGAAGATTTTAAAAAGGCTTTTGAAACCTGTGATGTACTTTTGTCTCCCGTAGCTCCTACACCGGCATTCAGGATAGGAGAAAATACCGACGATCCCCTTACCATGTATTTGTCCGATATATTTACACTATCTGCAAACCTTGCAGGAATACCAGGCATGTCCGTACCATGCGGATTTTCAGCGGAGGGCCTCCCGATTGGACTTCAGTTAATGGGAAAACATTTTAATGAGGCGATGCTTTTCAAGGTAGCATACAATTTTGAACAAAACACGGATTTTCACCATAAAAAGCCTAAACTATAACCACAAAGTAATAGTTCACCGCAGAGACGCAGAGTACGCAGAGAAAATTAATATTTTTCTTTCTGCTGAGGGGGCAGAAAGAAAAAAAACTCATGCATTAAAACCCTTATGCCACTATATGATAATGGATATCAATAAATTGAGCGGTAAAATTATCGGTGCAGCTATAGAGGTGCATAAGGCCCTTGGGCCTGGGTTGCTTGAATCCACATACGAATCATGCATATGTCACGAGCTAAGTCTCGAAGGCTTCTCATTAGAAAGGCAGAAGCCTTTACCTGTTCGGTATAAGGGAATCAAACTAGATTGTGGCTACAGGCTGGATATAGTTGTTGAAAACACAATCATCCTTGAACTGAAATCATGCGAAAAGATTGAGCCCATTCATAAGGCGCAACTTTTAACATACCTTAAACTATCTGGTCTTAATTTGGGACTGCTCTTGAATTTTAATGTGGCCGTTATGAGAAACGGCATAGTGCGAGTTGTAAACGAATTAAAGGAATAATACGTATTAAGCGGATGGATTTTTACTTTCCTGCATCCCTACCCAGTTAAATACGAAGTCCATTTAACTGGGGGGCACCGGAAAGTAAAGAAATTAGCCTTCTGCGTACTCTGCGTCTCTGCGGTGAACTGTTAAAAAGGAGAAGTACTATGAGCATTCAGCCGGAAGGTGAAGCTTTGAGGAAAGCGGTCAAGTGGATTTCTGAAGAACGAAAGTTTAAACCGGAAATAAATTTGCATAAATTGATCGAAGAGGCCTGTATAAAATTCAATCTCTCACCAAAAGATGGAGATTTTTTAGCGCGATTTGTAAAGAGTGATGAAGATTAAAAACCGGATAACCCGGCCTACGGCTCGGAGAGAAATAACAAATCTCAAATTACAAATAAATTACAAAACACAAGCACCAAATTACAAATAAATTCCAAATTACAATATCCAAATCTCAAATAAGATCAAAAACCAATTGTTTGGTATTTGTCTTTTGGTTATTGTGATTTATTTGTTATTTGTTTTTTGATTATTGTGATTTATTTGTTATGAGTTTAATTTCTTTTGTTTTTTTGACATAAAAACGCAAAAAATAGATATAAACTACTAATATCTAAAACAATATATACTATGTCCAAAATAAAAATACTCCCTGAATCCCTTTCAAACAAGATCGCTGCCGGTGAAGTTGTTGAACGTCCTTCTTCTGTTGTGAAGGAGCTTATTGAAAATGCACTGGACGCCGGCAGTACCAGGCTAATTATTGAAGTAGCTAATGGTGGACGATCATTGATCCGGGTTTCTGACGATGGGACCGGCATGAGCCGTGATGATGCCCTTCTTGCCATTGAGCGTTACGCAACAAGCAAAATAAAAAAAGAGGGAGATCTTTTTTCAATAAACACTCTTGGCTTTAGAGGTGAAGCGCTTCCAAGTATTGCTGCTGTCTCCCGGTTTTCCATTGTTACAAGAGAAGAAACATCTGAAACGGGAACAGAAATTATTGTTGAAGGTGGCAAAATAAAAACCGTTTCTGAAGTCGGCGCCCCTCCAGGAACCATGATAACCGTAAAACAGCTTTTCTATAACACACCGGCAAGACGAAAATTTTTAAAAACAGTCAACACGGAAATGGGCAATATTGCAGATATTACATCAAGTATTGCAATGGGCAGACCAGATGTCCAATTCAAACTACTTCACAATGGAAAGATTGTAAAAAACTGGTTTCAAGTATCAGATTCACTGGACAGGGTCATAGATATTCTTGGAAAGGATATAAAAGATTATCTGCAGAGGATAGAATTCCAAGACAATACCCTTACCGTTTCCGGCTGGATATCGTCTCCCCGTTTCACTCGAAAAACTTCAAGGGGGATTTATGTATATGTTAACGACAGATTTGTGCGTGACAGGGTAATTCAGCATGCACTCTTAAATGGATATAAGGAAAGATTAGTGAAGGGACAATTTCCTCTGGCAGCCCTCTTTATATATATTCCCTTTAACCAGGTGGATGTAAATGTTCATCCTACAAAAAACGAAATCCGATTTGCAAATAAGAACAAAGTTCATGAAAAAATTGAAAGAATAGTATCGGAAACTTTAAAGCTTTCTGATCGGACTAAGTGGTCTTCGGCTAAGTTTCAGCATAAGGAGAAACATTATATTTCGGAACCTGTTGTGGGTTATGGGGAAGCAGAGAGCAGAGGTCGGAGATCGGAGGTCGGAGATAAGAGAGCAGAGGTCGGAGGTCAGGTGTCAGAGGTCAGAGGTCGGAGGTCAGAGGTCGGAGCTCCGAGATCGGAAGATGGAGGACGGCGTTTAAAATTTGATTTGCCTGTGAAGCAGGATGTACTGTGGAAGAAAAAGCAATTTGGCGATCTAAGGGTAATAGGCCAGCTTCGGAATACATATATACTATGCGAGTCGGACGAAGGACTTATTCTCATTGATCAACATGCAGCTCATGAGCGGATCCTTTTTGAACAACTCAAAAAAAGGTCAAAAACTCATAAAAGCGCAAGTCAGAACCTTTTAATTCCTGAAACGTTTGATGTGGGATACAAAGAAGCTGAGATACTCAACAGACTGATACCGGGTCTTAAAGATCTGGGCTTGGATATCGAGCCTTTTGGAGGAAACACCTTTTCAATAAAATCCGTGCCTTCTCTTATCATAAATAGAGAAATCAAACAGCTGGTTATTGGTCTCGTAGAAAAGACGGCTGAAACAGGTTTTAGTTCCGGCTTTCAAAAAACCATCGATCAATGCCTGATACTTATGGCATGTCATGGAGCAATCAGAGCCAACCAGCATCTTTCAGACATGCAAATGAAAGCTTTGCTTAAACAGCTTGATGAATGTGACAATCCATCCCACTGTCCTCACGGACGACCGACATGGGTCAAATGGACAACACAGTTAATTGAAAAATCCTTTAGCAGGATTGTATGATCATTCATCGTCAAATAGTTGAGTGGTTAAGTACAAAGATCGTATTCATCCAATTTGGCGCAAGGCTCGTGCTGAATTGGAATCTGTGGTGCCAAGAAAACATTTGACCCAAACTGTTACCCCTGGTAAAATTATAGATAGTCTTTAAACATAAACCCAAACGGTGGGTTGCAACAACAAAGTTTACATGATTTAAAACAAATGGAGCCTTATTATGATTGAGCGTATTTCAATAAACCCTAAAATCTGTCATGGACAGGCTTGTATAAAAGGAACAAGGATCCCGGTGCATCAGATCATCCGTATGCTTGCAAGCGGAGATAAAACCGGAGAGATCCTTGAAGAGTATCCCTCATTAACGATTGAAGATATATATGTCTGCCTTGAGTATGCTGCATTACTAGCTGAAGAACATATCACGAATTAAAAAAAGAGAAAAAAGAATTGCCAAACAAGGGCATTGAGATGGATTGAGAAAAGCTGGTGTGTCCTTACATTTTCCGGCAGCCTCTATAGAACTTACCTTGTACGGGGTTGTTTTTTTTAAGATGAACGTTCAACATTGAACGCCCAACGTCGAACATCGAATAATGATGTCGCTTTCAGCCGTCGTAGCCACTATGGCGAAGTCTGCTCGCTCCGCAATTTAATTTTATTTTTTTTTAAAAATCCGATTTCAAACTTTGAATGACTATTTCTTTTCCCATTCATCATTCGATGTTGGACGTTCGATGTTCGATGTTCATCTTTTTCAGTAAACCCCAAACCCTTGAACGGCTACCATAATACTTTGTACAGCAAATAGTTGAAATATTGAAAAAAAATATAAAAAAAACCTTGACATACTGCCTGATGGCTGTTAGAAATTCTGCATACTTATTCTCTTCACGCCTATTAATATAATTATTTTTAAGTAAATCAGCGTGTTGGAATAGGTTTACACTTATTTTGATTTGAAAGGAGGTGAAAAAGAAAAAGTTAAACGATTGAAAAAAGATTAAAAAAATTGTTAGTTAAACTATTTTAAAACAAATTCTTTAAGGAGGAATTTAAGATGAAAAAATTATTAGTACTTATTGCAGCAATTGCCCTGGTTAGCGCATTTGCACTACCGGCAGCTGCAGGAGACTGGAGTTTTTACGGCAGTTCACGAATGGCAACCTTTATTACAACTAGCGATGATACATTGGTACCACCTGATGGTGACTCGGACATGGAATGGGCACAGCAGGGAAACAGCCGTATCGGTGGAAGTACTACAAGTGGCGATATCAGCGGTAAATTTGAATACGGAACCGGCGTAAACCTGAGGGTACTCTGGGCTGAATGGAATTATGGCAATGGTTCTTTAGGGTTAGGCCAAAATTATGTGCCGTGTAACCTCTGGACCAGCAGCCAGACATATGGTGGTGATGCTGGCCTGCTGGATGTTGGTGGACTCTATGGCGGCCGTTTGGATATGATCATGCTGAAGACAGGAGCTTTTAAGGTCGCAGCGATTGAGCCATCTACTACTACTCCCGCTGCTGGCGATACAGACACCATGCTTCCGAAAATCGAAGCATCCTGGAGCACTGCCTTTGGCCCGGGATCTGTACAAGTAGTATTTGGATACAACTCTATTAATGTAGAAGGCACAGCCGCAGGCGATATTGCTGTTAATTCCTATGTCGTTGGTGTTCTCGGTAGTGCTAATTTTGGGGCTGGATATGTTAATGCTAATGTCGTTTCTGCCTCAAATTACACAAACTATGGTTTACCGTCATGGTTTGATCCTGGGGCAGGAGCATCTGGAGCTGCCGCTATTGAAGACACTGATGTTAAAGATGCATCTACTTTAGGTTTCCTAGTTGCTGCCGGTTTTAAAGCCAGTGACACAATGAAACTCGAGCTTGGTGTTGGCCAAGTGACCCATACACCCGGAACCACTGGCGCAGATCCAGACGGCACGATGGCCTATTATGCGCAGGCATCAATTGCTCTTGCGGATGGTTTCTTCATCGTTCCGGAAATCGGCGGATATAATTTTGGCGAAGATTCTGCTGGAGCCGATCAAGGTTCAATGACATACTTAGGCGCAAAATGGCAGATGAACTTCTAAGACTGCTAATTAGCCAAAGTTAGTTTAAAATAAAAAACCCGGGGCGATTACGTCCCGGGTTTTTTTATTCATCATTCGATGTTGGACGTTCGATGTTCGACCTGCCCGCAATGCCTTGAAACCGATGTGAAGCAAATTTAATCATTTGATTTATAAATCAATAATTACACCAACCCAACGCACTATGCATGGCAGGCGGGTGTTCATCTTTTCTACTCACTGACGAGATCATACGCAATAATTGTACTTTTGGGCTTTGTCCCCACCAGAGTACCTTCTTTTATGATAACGGCCGCAATTAACTCATCTTTTCCGTCATTGTCAAAATCTCCGAATGCATAATCCCGAATATGGCCTGAAATCTTGCGTGTTTCCCAGTTTGAAACCAAACCTATTCCATCCCAGGAAAGCGATTCGATTTGAGAGTTGGTATATTTTCTGAACTTTTCCAGGAGCTTTCCTGTCATTTCATGGTTCCTGACGGCAATAACTTCATATTTACTGTTTCCGTTCAGATCTCTAACCAAAATACGCATGGGAAAATAAAGTCTGTTTTCGATCTCACCTGCTTCTGATTTGGGCATATTAAAATAGAGAGTGCTTCCTCCATATTTTTCACTCCCTTTAGATATCACACGACCTGATTGATCCATTATCTGTATATAATCGTTTCTGCTATATGCCACAGCTGTTTCCTGGTCGTTATTCATCACATCTCCCAGGGTAAAACCCATCAAATTTGCGCGATTTCTCCGCATGATTTGTGTTTCCGGTTCGTATTCGGAATCGCGCCAGATCATCTCAAAAATACCGCTTGAAAAAGGGTGAGGGCCGCCTGTCTTTTGTTTTTGACCAAACAAAACTTTCCCCCGCAAGGGAAGTTCTACTACTCTATAGTACCAATAACTCTTCTTAACGATTTTTATATATTCTTTTCCATTGTATTCGATAACAAATGAACTAACCCCGTTTCGATGAGCATTGAGGCTTGTTACAAAAATTTCAGGATAACCGTTGTTGTTTATATCTGCAATGTCAAGGCCAATGAAATATTTAGACCGGGCTTTTACGATTTCTTTTATTTTAGAAAATCGGTTATTTTCAGACCTGTAAACATGAACTTCATGAGGGGTCGCAATAACAGTTTCAAGTTTACCGTCTCCATCTACGTCACCAAGAGCCAAACCGTTTATAAGATGCGTAAAGTTTCTGCTTTTCCAGAATTCTTGAGATAGTTTTTTGCTTCCTTTGGGCAAAACCATTTTTGTCATATCCGTTTGATCTTCACTGACAAAACCGTCTTCAATTAGTTTTTCAGGGTGCACCTGTATATTGCTCTGTGTCTCTTGTGGTTGAACCGTCTGTGTCTTGACTTGCAAAACACGGCCAAATACCTTTTCATTAATATTTCCGGCAAAAAGGTTAATTTGCGGTATCACTTCATCCAAACTCTGACTCTGGCTAAAAAATGTAAAAGAAGGCTTGTCTTCTGAAACATAAACCAATTTTGCATCGATACTCAAGCTGTTTCCAAAGACGGTAAGACTGCCGAAAAGAACATGTTCCGCATCCAGTTTGGCGCCTATTTCACGGGCTTTTGTTTCATTTAAAGGTCCTTCAACAGATTCCAGCGCCCTTTTCGTCTCTTCCCTGTTTACGACTGTCACTTTGTCATCCCAGGATAGCCGGGATTCAAGCATATCAGCAATGCCTTCTTCTAAAAACGTAAGATCCTTTTCCGCATTTACTTTAAAGGGTACAATTACAACACGCTTCGGTTCTGCGGCAGCAACAACGGCGTTACCGATAACCAAAGCAAATACTGAAAAGCACAAAATAAAAAACATTCCTTTTGTATAAAATGATTTTTTCAACGAAAATCCTCCCTTATAAAATGTTCATTGTCAGTTATTTGATAATAAAATTGTTCTGTCATTCACATTAATGGTTATACTTACAAAGAAATTAATCACGAAAGCACGAAAGTTTGAAAGCACGAAAACCAGTTGACTATTATCACGAAAACACGAAAGTTAGTTAACTATTCTTCTTATCTCTAAAGTAGGCTTTGCAAAATTAAGTAGTAGGCCTATTTTTAGACCAGTAGCTTTTAGATAAGATCGAAGTTGAGCAAAATGTATGTCGGTAAGTTCCTTTACTGCCTTTAATTCTACAACAATTTTGTTTTCAACAACCAAATCAAGACGGTGGGAGCCAACCTCTACTCCAAGATATTCTATTTTTATTTCTTTTTGGCAAATATAGTAAAGTCCGTGTTCAGACAATTCAACCTTTAAAGCTCTTTCATAAATGCTTTCTAAAAAACCTGGTCCAAGTTCTCTATGGACTTCAATTGCAGCTCCAATGATCTTCTTGCTTAACTCATCAAACTCATGTTTTTCTTTTTTCTTTTTAATATTTTTAAAACTGATTTCTCTGAAATTGTAATTGTCCATTATATATATTTTTCGTGCTTTCGTATTTTCGTGCTTTCGTGATAATTATTCTCTGCGTACCTACTGGCTCCCAAGTTTATCCTTCAGAATTTCGTTTACAATTTTCGGATTTGCTTTTCCCTTTGTCTCTTTCATCACCTGGCCTACGAAAAAGCCCATGAGCTTTGTTTTTCCGGTTTTATATTTTCCAACCTCTTCCGGACAGCGCGAAAGCACCTTTGTAACAACCTCATCGATGGCAGATGTATCTGAAACCTGAACAAGGCCTTTTTCTTCAACGATATCCTTCGGCGGCTTGCCGGATTGCGCCATCTCTTCAAATACTGTCTTTGCAATCTTGCCGCTTATAACACCCTCGTCAATGAGCTTAAGCAGCATAGCAAGGTTTATAGGGGAAATAGGAGATTGGTCTATTGTTTTTTCTTCAACATTAAGCAGCCCTAAAAGTGAGCCCATGATCCAGTTGCTGACCTGTTTAGGATTGGAAAATTCTTTTAAACATTCTTCAAAATAGTTCGCCAGTTCGCGGCTTGTTGTTAGTACACCGGCATCGTACAAAGGCAGATTGTGTTCCTCTATAAAGCGATTCTTTTTTTCATCAGGAAGTTCAGGCAGAGTCTTTTTTATTGAGTCGATCCAGTCTTCATCGACCAATAGAGGCAACAGATCAGGATCAGGAAAATAGCGATAATCATGAGCCTCTTCTTTTTCCCGCATTGAAGTTGTTCTATTTTTGATAGGATCCCACAATCTTGTCTCCTGGATCACTTTACCTCCATCCAATATAATATCTTTTTGTCTTTCAATCTCAAAATGGAGTGATTTTTCAACGTTTTTAAAAGAGTTCAAGTTTTTAAGCTCTGCCCGGGTTCCAAAAGTTTCAGTTCCTTTAGGTCTCACGGATACGTTTGCGTCACATCTGAAACTTCCCTCTTCCATATTTCCATCGCAGATATCTATGTAACGAACAATTGACCTTAGTTTTCTAAGATAAGCCCCTGCCTCTTCAGGGGATCTGATGTCCGGTTCACTTACAATCTCGATGAGAGGTACGCCTGTTCTGTTGAAATCAACCATGGAAAAATGTCGATCCTGATCATGGGTCAGCTTGCCGGCATCTTCTTCCATGTGAATCCTTGTAATTCCGATTCTTTTAATGTTGCCGTCTGTTTCAATATCGATGTAACCATTAAAGGCAATGGGCAGTTCATATTGTGAAATTTGATACCCTTTTGGAAGATCCGGATAAAAATAATTTTTGCGCGCAAATCTGCTCTCATAGTTAATTTCACAGTCTGTTGCCAAAGCCATACGGGTTGTAAATTCAACAACTTTTTTATTAAGCACGGGAAGCACTCCAGGCATGCCCAAACAAACAGGACATGTGTGTGTGTTGGGAGAAGCCCCGAACGATGTTGAACAACTGCAAAATATCTTTGTTTTTGTTTTTAACTGGGCATGAATTTCAAGCCCGATAACTGCTTCAAATTCCATTTTTCACCTTTTGCCAATTCGGTATAGTTTACCACGGATTTTCACGGAATTACACTGAATAGTTCATTTTTATACTTTCAGTGATATTCCGTGCCCTTCAGTGGTAAATTGTTTCAAATTTACTCTGACATTGCTCTCCAGTCAAGCCATTTTGTTTTGACAAATCATATTCAGAAAGTATAAAAAGATCACATTTCCGGTTTTTACGAGACTATCAGTGTTCTCACAACATAATTAAAGAGAAATGCTTATGAAATTTTTCCTTTGCGTACTTGGAATGGTAATGATTATAGAAGGACTTCCATATTTTGCAATTCCCGATAAAATGAAAATATGGGTTCAAAAACTTTTAGAGATACCTGACGGCGCTTTGCGAAAATTTGGCTTTGTGCTTATGGTTATCGGCCTTTTCATGGTCTACCTGGGAAAAATGTAATATAACCCCCTCCGGGGAATAAGCGCTAAGTTATTTTTTTCCCAGGATGGACTGTGGAAGCTTTACTAAAAGAAATGAACATCGAACATCGAACGTCCAACATCGAATGTTGAATGGGAAAAGATGAAGAAACAGAAAAATTAATTAAGATTTTTGTTGTAAGCATCAAAAAAGCTGAAAAGAAAAAGAAATAGTCGTGTTGAATATTCGTATCGGTTTTTTATTCGATTTTAAAATAAATTGAGGAGCGGAGCAACATCATTATTCGACGTTCGATGTTCGATGTTGGACGTTCATCTTTTAACATGCTCGACCTTCATCTTTCAAAACAACTCCGTGCGGCATAAATGTAACCCGCGAACGTTTAATAGATAAGAATCATGTTTTCTCTTAAAGACTACAGCTACGATCTTTCCGAAGAGCTTATTGCACAAAAGCCAGAGGATCATAGGGATCGTTCCAGGCTCCTCTTTCTTCATCGTAAGGTTGGAGCACTTTCGCACCATCGGTTTTATAAACTTCCTGATCTTCTATCCCCATCAGATTTGCTGGTTATAAATAACACCGAGGTTATTCCGGGACGTCTGTTAGGAAACAAGGCTACAGGGGGAAAAGCAGAGCTCCTTATTCTAAATTATGCTGATGATTCCAAAAGAAAGGCAGACAATATAACATTTACGTGCGAATGTCTTATAAGGGCATCAAAACGCCCAAAAAGCGGGACATTAATTTGTTTTAATAAAGGATTACAAGCTGAAGTTTTAAATTTTCGAGACGGAATTTATGAAGTAAAATTTTCTTGCAAAGGCAATTTCGAGAACCTCCTTTACCGGATTGGAAAAGTGCCGCTTCCTCCGTACATAAAACGCGGACAGGACAATAAAACATACAATGATAATACTTCTTACCAAACAGTGTATGCATCACAAAAGGGAGCTATTGCTGCACCTACGGCAGGACTTCACTTTTCAAAAGCACTTCTCGAAAAATTAGAATCAAATGGTGTCAGAATAGTTGAAATTACTTTACATGTGGGGTACGCTTCCTTTCTTCCTGTAAGAGCTTCTGATATAAGAAACCACAACATGCACTCTGAGCGATTCTCCATTTCTAAAGAGGCGGCAGATACTTTAAACAGTGCAATAGATGAAAAAAATCGCATAATAGCCGTTGGAACGACTTGTGTGCGAACTCTAGAGTATGCATCGGATACCAGAGGAAAGATCGCTCCAGGCAGCGGGAACTGCGATCTTTTTATTTATCCCGGATACAACTTTAAAGTTATAGATGCGATGATCACAAATTTTCATCTTCCCGAATCGACACTTCTCATGCTAGTATCTGCATTTGCCGGACGAAAAAAGGTACTGGAAGCATATAAAGTAGCTATTAATAAAGGATACAGATTTTATAGTTACGGTGATGCAATGTTCATCGCATAGTGCATTTATAATAGCTCACCGTAAGAAAAATATTTGACAGGATAACAGGATAGACATGATATAAATCCAGTTAATCAAAAAATTTATCATAACCTAATGGAGGCTAAATGGAATATAGAGAATTGACGGAACAAATTATTGGCTGTGCTTATCGTGTTTACAATAGAATGGGATTTGGTTTCCTCGAGAGTGTCTACAAAAAATGTATGCTTATAGAACTATGTAGAGCAGACCTTGAGGCAGAAGCGGAAAAACCAATTACAGTCTACTATGACAATGAGATTGTAGGTGAATTTATCGCTGATATTATTGTTAATGATACAATTATTTTAGAATTGAAATCGATAAGGCGAATTATTAGAGCGCATGAAGTACAATTGGTTAATTATCTTGTTGCTACAGGAAAACCAGTAGGCTTAATACTTAATTTTGGAGAAAGGAAAGTTGAAATAAAGCGCAAAATTAAGGATTTAATTTAACTGATGAACAGGATAAAAAAAATATCCGGTAAATCCTGTTATCCTGTCTAAATAACTTAACTATTACGGTCGGTTTATGTTTACTTTCGAAGTAATTGCAGAATCGAAAAACACAAGAGCAAGAGCAGGACTGTTGCATACACCGCATGGCGCCATAGAAACTCCTGTTTTTATGCCGGTTGGAACCCTTGGCACAGTAAAATCATTATCACCGGAGGAACTTCTAGAATCAAAAGCCCAGATAATCCTTGGGAATACCTATCATTTATATTTAAGGCCCGGTTGTGAAGTGATCAGCCAATTTTCAGGGCTCCATGAGTTTATGAATTGGAAAAAGCCTATTCTGACCGACAGCGGTGGATTCCAGGTTTTTTCACTTGCAAAGCTTTCAAAAATAAGCGATGAAGGTGTTGTTTTTCAATCTCATATTGACGGTTCCAGGCATATGTTGACTCCTGAGAATGTGGTTGAAACACAAATCTGCCTTGGTTCCGATATTATTATGTGCCTGGATGATTGCATAAAATATCCCTCTAGCCGTGAAGAAGCAAAAGATGCCATGGAGCTTACCACGCACTGGGCAAAAAGGTGCAAAAAGACCTGGGGAAATGGGAACAACGGGTTGTTTGGTATTGTACAGGGTGGTATGTTCAAGGATCTTCGTAAAATATCAGCTAGTGCTTTAGTAGATGTCGGTTTCAGCGGTTATGCAATTGGTGGTTTAAGCGTTGGGGAGCCGAAGAATCTCATGTTTGAAATCGCCGATTTTACTCTCGAAATACTGCCGAATTCCAAGCCGAAATATATTATGGGCACAGGAACTCCCGAAGATCTTGTAGAACTTGTTAACATTGGAGCAGACATGTTCGACTGCGTTCTTCCCACAAGAAACGCCAGAAATGGTCAGATGTTCACAAAGTATGGAACGATAAACATCTGCAATTCACGTTATAAGCTTGATAAAGATCCGATAGAGCAAGGCTGCACTTGCTATACATGTCAAAATTATTCAAGAGCCTATTTGCGACATCTTTATATGGCTAAAGAATTGCTTGCCTATCGTTTAAATACTATACATAATATTCATTACTATATATCCTTAATGGAGAGTATGCGAAATGCGATATTAAAAGATAAGTTCGAATCTTTTAAAAAGGATTTTTTAGGAAAAAGGTAATAGTTCACCGCAGAGACGCAGAGCACGCAGAGAAAATTAATATTTTTCTTTCTGCTGAGGGGGCAGAAAGAAAAAATCTCATGCATTAAAACCCTTACGAAACTATATGATAATAGATATCAATAAATTGAGCGGAAAATTATCGGTGCGGCTATATATGAGAGACGGCATGGTTCGAATTGTAAAAGAATTAAAGAAATAATTTGCCTAAAGCGGATGGATCTTTTTACTTTCCGGCTTCTAACCGGAAAGTAAAAAAACTAACCCTCTGCGCCCTCTGCGTCTCTGCGTTGAACTGTTACGAATAAAGGAGAAAACCATGTATGAAAAAGTTAAAGAAGTAATTGATAGAATAAGACCTATGCTTCAGGCAGATGGCGGTGATGTGGAACTTGTCGATATTGAAGGCGGAGTGGTAAAAGTACGCCTTAAAGGTGCATGTGCAGGATGCCCCATGTCCCAGATGACCTTAAAAAATGGGATAGAAAAGGTTTTAAAAGAGGAAGTTGCAGGGGTTGTTTCTGTAGAGTCTGTGGAATAAAATATACTGTAAACGAGTATAATCTTCGCTTTTGGATTTTGTTTTTTGCTATCTGTTATTCGCTTCTCTTTCATTCGGTTGAAATTCGCTTCGCTGAAATTCTATTGTCATTTTTCATTCGCCATCAATATTCAATGACTATTGAATATCCACTGAATTTCTACCGAATTTCCATTGAATATCCATAGAATGACTCTGATGCAGAATTAAAAATAAAATAAGAACGATTTAAGTATAGCTAAATACAGGAGGAAAATTTCATGACAATTGCAAAAAAAATCGATAATTTGATTGCTAAACAATCCTGGATACGAAAGATGTTTGAAGAAGGGGCACGATTGAAGGCGGAACACGGCGCTCAAAATGTGTATGATTTCAGCCTGGGAAATCCAAACATTCCACCTCCGGAAAAATTTAAAGAGGTTTTAAAGGATACGGTTGATTCTATCGGTCCGGGAGATCATGGCTACATGCCAAACATGGGATATCCTCAAGTTTGCGCAGCTGTTGCTGAGTACCTTTCAAAAGAGCAGCAAGTCAATATTACTCAGAAAGAAGTTCTAATGACCTGCGGTGCGGCAGGCGGCCTTAATGTTATTTTAAAAGCGATACTCGATCCGGGAGATGAGGTCATCACACCTGCACCTTATTTTGTTGAATACAATGCTTATGTCGATAACCATGGAGGAATTTTAAAGACTGTTTCAACAAAACCTGATTTTGATTTAGATGTTGAAGCTATTTCTGCAGCAATATCAGAAAAGACCAAGGCCATACTCATTAATTCTCCTCATAATCCAACCGGCCATGTTTACTCTGAAGAAAACCTCAACGAGCTTGGTGAGCTTTTGAAAATAAAAGGGGAAAAACTAAACCGAACCATATATCTTGTTTCCGATGAACCATATCGCAAGATCGTTTATGATGGAATCACGGTGCCGAGTGTTTTCACTTGTTACAATGAGAGCATCATTACAACTTCATATTCTAAAGATATATCCATTCCGGGTGAACGTCTCGGCTTTGTTGCTATTAATCCGGATGCATCCTTTAAAGAAAATTTAAAAGCAGCAATGGCCATTACCAACAGGATTATCGGATTTGTTAACGCACCCGCTCTCATGCAGCGGGTCATTGCCCGTTTACAAGGCGTGAGTGTGGATATATCTGAATATGCCAGGAAAAGAGACCTTATTTGTGATGGTCTTGCCGATTCAGGGTATGAATTTGTGAAACCCTCCGGTGCATTTTATCTATTTCCCAAAACTCCCATACCAGATGATGTTGAATTTGTTCGGTCTCTTCAGAAAGAATTGATACTTGCTGTTCCCGGTAGCGGTTTTGGTGGACCCGGCCATTTCAGAATCGCTTTTTGCGTTGATGACGATACAATTAAAAACTCTATTCCCGGATTTAAGAGGGTAATGAAAGGAAGCGTTTAATGAAAGTACTTAAGATCGATCATCTTGGAATTGCTGTAAATAGTATTGAAACCGGACAAAATTTTTGGAAAGATGTTTTGGGACTTGAGTTTGAAGGTTCAGAAACTGTTCAAGAGCAAAAAGTAACAACTGCTTTTTTTCCGGTGGGTGAAAGTGAAGTGGAACTTCTGGAATCGACTGATTCTAATGGACCTATTGCCAGGTATATAGAAAAAAAGGGAGAGGGGATTCAGCATGTTGCCTTTCGTGTAGATAATGTTGAAAAGTCATTAAAAGAGCTGAAGGAAAAGGGTATAAGGCTTATTGATGAAAAACCCAGAAAAGGCGCAGGAGGCGCAAAAATTGCTTTTTTACACCCAAAATCGACAAACGGCGTACTTGTTGAACTATGTGAAAGGTAATTGTTGACCTCAGAGCACACTGAAGTCACAGATTAAAATAAAGGCAAATATTATGAAGATTCATGAATACCAGGCAAAGCAATTGTTCAAGAAATATAACATCCCAATACCGGAAGGCGGTGTTGCATTTACCCCGGATGAAGCCGGCAAGATCGCCAAAAATTTAGGACGGTTCCCGGTTGTTGTTAAAGCCCAGATTCATGCCGGCGGCAGGGGTAAAGGTGGTGGTGTAAAACTTGCGGAATCAGAAGATGAAACTACAATTGTTGCCGGTGATATCATTGGAATGAATCTGATTACTCATCAAACAGGGCCGGAAGGAAAATTAGTCAAAAAGATTCTTGTAGAACAAGGGCTCAATATCGCAAAAGAACTTTATTTAAGCCTTATCCCGGATAGAGCAACTTCTAAAATTGTTATTATGGCCAGCAAAGCCGGAGGAGTGGATATTGAAAAGGTGGCTGTCGAAACCCCTGAAAAAATCATTAAAGTTTACATTGACCCTCTTATGGGTATTCAATCCTACCATTGCCGGCAGGTTGCGTTTGGGCTACAAATAGCGCCCGCTTTGATTAAAACGTTCGTTTCAATGCTTGAAAGTCTTTATCGTCTTCTTGTTGATTACGATTGCTCACTGGTTGAGATAAATCCGCTTGTTATCACAGAAGATGAAACCATTATAGCGCTGGATGCTAAGATTAATTTCGATGATAATGCTCTCTACCGCCACAAAGATATCCTTGAGTTTCGGGATATTGATGAAGAGGATCCGTTAGAAGTTGAAGCATCAAAGTTTAACCTTAACTATATAAATTTAGATGGAAACGTGGGGAATATGGTTAACGGCGCAGGTCTGGCTATGGCTACCATGGATACAATAAAACTCGCGGGTGCGGAACCTGCAAACTTTCTTGATGTAGGGGGCGGCGCCAGCGCGGAAATGGTTGAAAACGGATTCAGGATCATACTAAACGATAAAAATGTAAAAGGGATTTTAATTAACATTTTTGGTGGAATATTGCGCTGTGATGTTCTGGCGGAAGGTGTTGTTGAAGCTGCAAAAAAGACTGGTATCAACGTCCCTGTAGTCATCCGTATGGAAGGGACCAATGTTGAAGAGGGCAAAAAAATTCTCTCTGAATCAGGGCTTAACCTGATTACGGCAGTAGACATGAAGGATGCAGCACAAAAGGTTGCTGAAATTGTAAGGTGATAACGCTACGCTTTGGTTTTAAGTGTTAAGTTTTAGGTTTTAAGTATCTGTTTAAATAATGTGAAAGCCAAAACCTAACACCTAAAACTTAAAACCTAAAACTTGATGAATTCGTCTATTTATGAATTAAAAAATATTAAGAGAGAAACATAGAATGAGCATATTTATTGATAATAGCACACGGCTGGTGGTGCAGGGAATAACAGGCAAAGAAGGAATGTTTCACACAAGGCAATGTATTGAATACGGCACAAATGTGGTTGCAGGGGTGACTCCGGGTAAGGGAAATCAGAAAATGGACAATGTCCCTGTATTTAATACTGTAAAGGAAGCAGTTGATAAAGTTGATGCAAACTGCGCTCTGATTTTTGTGCCTCCTCCCTTTGCAGCGGATGCTATTATGGAGTCTGTAGATTCAGGAATAGCACTTATTGTGGCAATAACTGAAGGCATTCCGGTTATGGACATGATGAGAGTAAAAAATTATATGGAGGGTAAAAAGACACGTCTAATTGGTCCAAATTGCCCTGGAATTATTACTCCCGGCCAATGTAAAGCCGGTATTATGCCGGGCCCAATACATAAACCGGGCGGCCCCATTGGAGTGGTTTCCCGTTCCGGCACTCTGACCTATGAAGTAGTTCATCAGTTAACTCAGCAAGGAATTGGGCAGACTACGTGTATAGGTGTCGGTGGTGATCCAATAATTGGTACAAACTTTATTGACTGCCTTGAGGCATTTGAAAAAGATGAAGAAACCGAAGGGGTTGTTATTGTTGGTGAAATTGGCGGCACTGCCGAAGAAGAAGTGTCTGAATTTATAACAAAAAGTGTCACAAAGCCTGTTGTGGGATTTATCGCCGGTTTAACTGCTCCTCCGGGACGTCGCATGGGTCATGCAGGCGCAATTGTAAGTGGGGGCAGCGGCACTGCCCAGGGAAAGATTGCGGTAATGAAGGAAAGCGGAATTCATGTTTGTGAAAATCTTGGCACCCTTGGTGAATTGTGCGCCAAGGTGTTCTGATGAATTCTTAAAAAGTGTAATATTTTAGCCTACTGAAAGTAACTATCAAGCTTCAAAGGTTTTTAAATTTTTAATCGTGTAACTGTCTGAGCATATTAGTGAGAGTTAAGAAAAAACAGGGATTGAATTGGTGTGTTTCAAAGGCTAATCGGCATTTATTGCTTACTTGTTTTATTAATATGTCATGCACTGTTCTTTCTTTACTCTCACTTATATGCGAGTTTTACACATTCAAAATTTAATTACCTTGGAAGCGGCCAAGTTTTCAAACAGCTAAAATATTACCGATCATTTAATTTGGACAAGAGTGATGCACGAATTGGGAATTGCAATGCAAATTGTTGAAATTGCAACATCTTCAATACCCGATAAAATGAAGAATACTCAAGTTGAAAGTGTCAATCTAAAAGTAGGGAAACTGGCAGCAGTTATACCTCAAAACCTTCGCTTCTGTTTTGACATTGTGGCCAAGGATACTCTTTTATCAGGCGCTAAACTTAATATTGAAGAGATACCGGTTGTTGCAAAATGCAAAGAATGCAATACTAAGTGGACCATAGAAAAACCTGTTTTTACATGCATAAAATGTAAAAGCGGCTCACTAGAAATTATTTCAGGACGTGAGCTTAATGTTGAATCAATAGAATTGGCAGAGGATTGACATGGAAATTAAAGTAGTTCGTAAAGTTCTTGATGTTAACGATACAATGGCTGAACAGAATAGAAAATTGTTTTCTGAAAAAGGAATCTTTGTTCTTAATGTAATGAGTTCCCCCGGATCAGGTAAAACCGCTATCCTTGAAAGAACCCTGTCGTTTATAATGCCTGAGATTAAAAGTGCTGTTATTGTCGGAGATATCTGCACCTCAAATGATGCTGACAGGCTTGCCAAAACTGGTGTTCCGGTTGTGCAGGTAAATACGGACGAATTCGGAGGTGACTGTCATCTTGCCGCTCATGTAATAGGAAATGCTGCAAACAACCTTGATCTTGATGAAATTGATTTCTTGATTGTGGAAAACGTTGGGAATTTGGTATGCCCGGCCGAGTTTGATATCGGTGAGAGTGCAAGGATAGTGGTACTAAGTGTCACGGAAGGTGAGGATAAACCTGTTAAGTATCCTCTTATGTTCCGTGAATGTAACGCAGCCCTACTAAATAAAATAGATTTATTACCCTTTCTTGATTATGACAAAGAACAGGCCGTAGAATATATTCACCGGATTCATTCGGATATGCCTGTCTTTGAAATATCAGCAAAAACGGAAGAGGGATTCGCTCCATGGATTGATTGGATTAAAGGGAAAGTGAGCGGTGATCGGTGAGTGGTGAGTGGTGAGTGGTAACTGGTAACCGGTGATCAGTGGTCGGTGATCGGGTCGTTAATAGGGATAAGTAAATGCTTGCAAAAAGTTTTAGGGATTTGGAAGTTTATAAATTAGCTCGTCAATTATCGCTTGAAATTTTTAAGATATCTAAAAGTTTCCCTAAAGAAGAAATGTATTCTCTTACTGATCAGATTAGGCACTCATCACGCTCTGTTGGTGCCCAAATTGCCGAAGCCTGGGCCAAACGTCGCTATAAAAAGCATTTTACCAGCAAATTGACAGACGCTGATGGAGAACAGCAAGAGACACAACATTGGATCGAAACAGCCCTTGATTGCGGTTATTTATCAGCAATAAATAGCAAAGACTGGCTGAAACGTTATGATTCCGTTGGACGAATGTTGAATTCAATGATAAACAAAGCTGATAGCTTTTGTTCTCAATATAGAAACCAATAACCGATCACCAGTCACCACTCACCGATCACTTATCACCGATCACCACTTACTGATCACTGATCACCGGTCACTTATCACCATTCACCAGTCACTTATCATGCCAGAATGGAGACATTTCTCGCAGCCGTTCAATAATCGGAGGAAGTTTTTCTATGACAAAGTCAATTTCTTCTTCGGTATTGTAAATACTGAGGCTGAAACGAATCGAGCCGTGTGCAGCAGTAAAAGGCACTCCCATTGCCCTTAAAACATGTGACGGTTCTAAGGAACCGGATGTACATGCAGATCCTGATGAAGCGCATATACCAAATTCATCCATCATTAAAAGAATAGACTCACCTTCAACGTACTCAAATGCTATGCTTGTTGTGTTTGGGAGGCGATTTTCCGGATCACCATTTATTATAGTATTCGGGATACGTTTTAATAATTCTTTTTCAAGCTTGTCCCTCAAATTTTTTACCCTGGTGTTCTCATCGCCCAGATTATCCACGGCCAACTCGCATGCCTTCCCGATTCCGATAATAGAGGCAACATTTTCAGTTCCGCCTCTTCGACCGCCTTCCTGATGCCCTCCAATGATATAAGGAGAAAATTTTGTGCCTTTGCGTATGTAAAGCACCCCTATTCCTTTAGGCCCATGAAATTTATGGCCTGAAAGGGAGAGCATATCAACTCCTGTCTTGCTTACATCAATTGGAATCTTTCCGATAACCTGAACAGCATCGGTATGGAAAACGATCCCTCTTTCCTTTACAGTCTTGGAAATTTCTTCGACTGGGAAAACCGTACCGGACTCATTGTTGGCCCACATTATACTGACAATTGCAGTATCATCAGTAAGGTTTTTATACAGATAATCAATGTCAAGACAGCCTTTTCGGTCAACTGGAACAAAGGTCACACGAAAACCGTTTTTAGAAAAATATTCACCCAGATTTTTGACCGCAGGGTGCTCAACTCTGGTTGTAATAATATGCTTTTTATCAGGATTCGAGAGTATGGCCGCCCGAATAGCCGTACTGTCACTTTCAGTTCCACAACTGGTAAATACAATTTCTTCCGGGGCGGCGCCTAACATTGTTGCAACCTTTTCACGTGCTTCACGTATCTTCCGGCCTACATTACCGCCAAAAGTATGCATACTGGATGGGTTCCCGTAAAGTTCACTAAAATAAGGAATCATCTCATCAAGAACTTCAGGAGCTACTTTGGTTGTGGCATTGTTGTCTAAATAGATAACATTCATTATTGTACCTCCTCTACTACAAGTTCAGATGTAACAAGTTCTCTCAGCTTTGTTTCCACATAATTCTTAAGCGTAACCTCGGAAGCAGAGCAGGTTGCACACGTACCGCGCATTTTGACAAGAACGATGTTTCCATCTACGTCGATTAGCTCTATATCACCTCCGTCTTTTTTCAGAGCCGGTTTGACCTCTCGGTCTAAAGTTTCTTCAATCAGCTTGATCTTCTGAATATTTGTCAACCTTTCGGACTTTTTCTTTGCGCGAGGCTCTCTGCCATGAATAGAGTCAATTATTTCCTGGATTTTTTCGTGACAGTTTCCGCAGCCTCCTCCTGCTTTTACATAATCCGTTACATCTTCAATCGTAGAAAGATTATTTTCCTTTATAGCCCTTTCAATTTCAAGATCTGTTACTCCGAAACACTCACATACGATTTCGCCCTCAACCTCTTTTTCAGCCTCACCGCGGTAGTTGGTAATCGCCTGTTCAAGGGCATCTCTTCCCATAACCGAGCAGTGCATCTTCTCTTTTGGAAGATCGCCAAGATATTTTGCAATATCTTCATTTGTAATTTTTTGGGCTTCCTCTAGAGTAAGGCCTTTGATTATTTCAGTTAAGGCCGAGGAGGATGCAATGGCGCTTGCACATCCAAATGTTTGAAATTTCGCATCCTTGATTCTTTCATTTTCATCGAGCTTAAATGTTAATTTCAGGGCATCTCCGCATGCCAGGGAACCGACTTCTCCTATGCCATCGGCATTACCAATCACTCCCACGTTGCGCGGATTAAGGAAATGATCTTTTACTTTTTCCGTATATTCCCACATGGTATCCTCCTCTATAACTGTTAAAGAGACCTTTGCAAAACGCCCCCTTTTGTCCAATTTCTGTGTTAGGCTAAAATTTTAATCCTCGAAATACTCAATGTATGCCTGTGGTTAAAATTTTAGCCTGCCTTGAACTTGAACAAAATTGAGCATTTTCCAAAGGTCTCTTAAAGTAGTTTGGTTAATCAGCTTAAAATAATAACTTCAAACCAAACACTTAAAATTTAAAATATTATAAATTCAATCTTTTCCAAATTCACCAGTTACATCTATATTACATTAATCACTAAATTCAAAAAGAAAAGTGATTATTTATTCGTAAAAAGAATAAATGTTCTCCTTGACTTAAGGCATTTTGCTTGTAAAATTGCAACTTAGTAATAACCTCTAGGCTTTATTTATCTATCAAAATATTTTCGCCACCAAGACACCAAGACACGAAGTTAAATTAGAATAAACAATTATTCTTTGTGTCTTTGTGTCTTGGTGGCTATTCTTTCCGGTTTATCCGGGTTAGGATTCGCAATGAATAATATTGAATTATTAGGATATATTCCGGGAGCGATTGGTCGGATTGTGGAATTGCATGCAATTTACTACCATAAAAACTGGGGTTTTGGACAATTTTTTGAAGCTAAAGTAGCAGGCGAGATGTCGGAATTTATTGAGCGGTATAGTGGACCCCAAAAATGAGACAGTTTGTTAAGGTGTGTTTCCAAGAAAAAG
>CAZLRK010000038.1:0-26795 GCA_964561845.1 uncultured Desulfobacterales bacterium
GTATTTTTGAAAAAATATGCATTTTTTTTGATCCTTATATCGGAATTCAAGATATCCCTTAAATCCCACAAAATGATAGTAACAGATCGAAAAGTCGTAGAATTTTATAAAAAGTGCAGATTGTAACATCTTGAAAATTTTGTAATTTCAAGTAGATTAGAAGTCAGTTTGTAACTTTTCAAAAAGTTATTGTAAACGCTGTGGCGCCCGGTGATCTGTAATCGGTGATCAGTAATCGGAGTTTGTCCGTAACGCTATGCTTTAGTCGGAGGAATTTTGAATTCAAAGATTAATCCGGCCTTCGGCGGACTGATAGCTTCTGTTCTCAATATAGCACCGATAACCGATTACCGTTCACCGATCACCTGACTACTCCAATCATTGACCTTAACATATTAAGATTTGTTTTGTCCCGGTCTTTTCCGTCCTTTTCTTTTGGAGTTTCGATAATTTTTGCAATACGGGAAAGTCTTTCATCCCTCATGAAATATTCAAAGGGCTTTGTTCCGATCAATCCTTCCCCTATATGTTCGTGTCTATCAACCCTGGATGCAAAGCTTTTTTTCGAATCGTTTAAGTGGATCAGATAAAGATTTTTAAGGCCGACTATCGATTCGAAAATATCAAAGGTTTTATTATATGAATCCTCAGTTCTGATGTCATATCCTGCCGCAAAAATATGGCATGTGTCGAGGCAGACTCCAACCCTGTTTTTGTTATCGACTCTTCCCAAAATTGATGCAAGCTGTTCAAATTTATACCCTATACTGGAACCCTGTCCGGCCGTGGTTTCAAGTAGAAGGCATGTCTGTATGTCCTCCGTTTCCGTGAATATAACATTAATGCTGTCTGCGATCCTGCTTATCCCTTCTTTTTCGCCACTTCCCATGTGAGACCCCGGATGAAGGACAACATATGGAATACCGAGCCCTGAAGACCTTAAAAGCTCCTTTTTTAATGCCTTGCATGACATGAAATGCTTTTTCTTTTCAGGGGAGGCCAGATTAATAAGATAGGACGTGTGTGAAGCAATTAACTTGATTCCTGTTTCATTTTTTGACTTCTCAAAAAGATCAATCTCTTCCTTGGAGAGGTCCCGCTCTTTCCATGTGCTGGCATTTTTTGTAAAGAGTTGGAGGGCGTTGCAGTCGTAAGATTTTGCCGTATAAACGGCATCATGAAGACCCTTTAAGATGGAAAAATGTGCTCCAAGCAGGCATAATGTTTTCATTTGTTTACTGCTCAAATCGTTTATATTAAAAAAATTATTTTGCCACAAAGGCACCAAGGCACGAAGAAAATAAATATAAATGATAATTTGAATCTTCGTATTAATTTAGCCTTCTGAAAACAATTAGAAATAACAAGCTTTGAAGCTGCTTTGTTTTCAAACAGCTAAAATATTACGAATATTCTATTTCTTCGTGATCTTCGTGGTAGAAAATAATGTTTCTTTTGGCAGGGAAGCATTATTTTCTGCAGAATCGCACAGGCCATTAAGAGGACACGCCGGACAATTGGGTTTTCTTGCCTTGCAAATCGCCCTTCCGAAATAAACAAGGTAAAGGGAAAAGTCGCTCCATTCTTTTTTTGGTATTATTTTCATTAGATCAAATTCTATCTTTACCGGATTGTTGTTTTCCGTTAGTCCTAGTCTTTTTGAAATCCTTGCAACATGTGTGTCAACAACCATTCCCGGAATCCCGAAGGCGGCGCCAAGAACCACATTGGCAGTTTTACGTCCCACGCCTGGAAGCTTGACCATTTCATCCAAAGTCTTAGGCACCTTGCCGTTATAATTTTCTAGAAGTGCTTTTGAACAATTTTTTATATTTTTTGCCTTATTATGAAAAAAACCTGTGGAACGAATCAGTTTTTCTAGGATTTCGTTGGGTATATTGGCAAAGTCATTTGGGGTTTTCAGCTTTTTAAAAAGGTTTGGAGTTACCGAATTTACCTGTTTGTCCGTACACTGGGCAGATAAAATAGTTGAAACGAGAAGTTCAAAAGGATTTTTATAATACAACTGAGTCTTGACATTCGGATAGGTGGCTCTTAATATTTTACGTATCTTATCAGCACGGGAATTACTTTTTGACATGGTTAGTTTCCTTGAAAGTGTATTTTAGCTAACCACGAAGATCACGAAGACCATGAAGGATAATAAGGATATAAAAATCTTCGTGTTTCTTCTGGACTTTGTGGTGAGAAAAAAATTTTTACCATAAAATACACAAAATTTATTGTTAAGCAACAAAAACGTGATGAATTCGGCTTTTTACGAAACCGTCTAAATCGGACTTTTTACGAGTTCATCAATCTTATATCATAAATTGCATTAATTTAGTCTTCTGAGAACAATTAGAATTAGCAAGATTGTGTAACTGCCTGAGCGTATTAGTGAGAGTTTTACACGGTTTAAAATTTAATTACCTTTGAAGCTGCTTTTTTTCAAAAAGCTAAAATATTAATAATGTTCAAAAGTGTGCGCATAATTGTTTTCCCAATAAATGTGATCAATTTAACAATCATTCGGCAATGCATATTTCCAAAAGGCGATATCAATTTACCTATTAGGAGGTGCTCAAATATTTGGGATTTAACAGACAGTATCTTGAACAATATGGCTTATGTAGCGCAAATCCCAAATATTTAATCACTGTGAGCAGTCGAGGAATTATACAGTGATATCGTCTTTTGGAAACATCCATTACCTTTTCAAATTTTAACCGCTTACAAAGAAATGCGCACACTTATGAACGTTACCAAAATATTACCATGAATTTATCCAAAATAAAAGTACGAGCTCTAGGTTTGTGTTCCGGTGGTCTCGACAGCATACTTTCTGCATTGGTTTTACGAAACCAGGGTATAGAAGTTGAATGGATAACTTTCGAAACACCCTTTTTTTCATCTGAAAAGGCAAGGGCGGCGGCGCGTAAAACAGGAATACCTCTAACCGTGGAAAAAATAACTCAAATTTATCTTAAGATGCTTAAAAATCCTCCATGCGGTTATGGACAGCACATGAATCCCTGTCTGGACTGTCATACTTTAATGTTCAGGCAGGCCGGCGCTTTAATGAAAAAAAAGATGGTAGATTTTCTATTCAGTGGTGAAGTTCTCGGGCAGCGACCCATGTCTCAGACAAAACCATCTCTTAGATATGTGGAAAAACATTCCGAATATGACGGCTATATATTGCGTCCTTTGAGCGCTAAAAAACTTCCTGTGTCCATTCCTGAAAAAGAGGGTCTGGTTAACAGGGAACTTTTGTTAGACATATCAGGAAGGTCTCGCAAGCCGCAAATAAAACTGGTCAAAGAATTCGGGATTTCAGACTATCCTTCTCCTGCAGGCGGATGTCTCCTTACTGACAAATGTTATTCAAAACGACTTAAAGATCTCTTTGAACACCAGGATAGCTATAGTGAAAAAGAACTATACCTTTTAAAATACGGGCGTCACTTTCGTTTGAATGAAAAGTCCAAAATCATAGTTGGACGTACAAAAGAGGATAATGATAATATAATCAAGAATTACAATCCGAGCGAAAATATTCTCATTAAAGTAGATGATTATCCGGGACCAACAGTCTTACTGACACAGGGAAGTAGTAAAAGTATTATTTTTCTGGCTGCCTCCATATGCACGGGTTACAGTAAAGCCCCAAATACCGAGCCTGTTACTGTTTCTGTTGAAACAGGACAAAGCTCTGAAACCGTACAAGTAATCGGGGTAGCGCCTGCGGAAATCAGGCATTTTATGATATAAAAGGATGGGTTGTATCTACTCCTCCCAAACGTTTTTAAAAAGTCTGAACCAGTTTTTACCCATAATCTGCTTTATGTCTGAATGGGAGTAGCCTAGATCCAAAAGTGCCTGAGTAATGTTGGGAAAATCGCTTGAACTCTGAATCCCCTCAGGGTATATTAGAGGATGATCAAGTTCCATGCCAGGGCCTTTTTTGCTCTTGCCGGTCAGAAGCCAGTTAAAAAACTCCCGAGGTTGATCTTCCGTAAAGTCTGTACCTATTGCTACATGCTCTATTCCCACCATCTTAACCAAATAATCAATTACATCGATATACTCTTTAATGGTTGCGTTGTTGCCCGAGGGCAGAAAGGCCGGGAAAATATTGGCCCCTATAACTCCACCCCGTTTTGCGAGGCTTTTTATCTGATCATCGGTCTTGTTTCTGGGATGGTCCCAGAGGCTTTTGGGGTTGGCATGTGTAAAAGCCACCGGTTTCTTTGAGGCTTCTATGGCGTCCATGGTAGTTTGATATCCGACATGGGACAAATCAATAAGGATTCCCAATCGGTTCATCTCCTCGACAACTTCCAGGCCAAGGTCTGTCAAACCTGCATCGATTCTTTCCAGACACCCTTGGCCCACGTAATTGGCATTCATGTAGGTCAACTGGATTACGCGTACGCCCAGGGCATGAAAAACAGATAGAAAGTCCGGATCATCTTCCACGGGAGATGTATTTTGAAAACCAAATATGATGCCCGTCTTTCCGTCTTCTTTAGCTGATATGATATCGTCCGTACTTTTTATGGGCACTATCAGATCATGATGCTTTGTGAACATCTGGTGCCACCAGGCAATATTTTTAATAGTTTGTCGGAACCCTTCATGAACGGCGACAGTGGCGGTAAGCGCCGTCAATCCACCCCGGCGATTGTTGCGAAAAATTGTTTTGCCCCAGTTGCTTATTTGAAGCCCATCGATTATTATGGAAGATTCATGGAGAGAACGACTTTTATCTGAAATTTTCATATTGATAACTTTTCATTACCTTTGATGTGGTCCTATTTTCAGAAAACTAAATTGACATACTACTCCATTGTCAAACGAAAGTCACAATATGGTGCGTCTTCCATAATGATCTGAGTTCGTTTGAATTTAATGTTGGAATTGAAACCTTCAATAAAAGGTTTATCCCTGCAGCATGAAAGGCAGTATCCGAATTCCTTGATACCCATCTCATCATACTTCTCAGCATAGCGGCAACGGGTAACATTGAAGGAATATGTTTTATCCTTCTGTTCCAGAATTTCTTCTTCCAAGGCACCCCCTTCGGTCCATGCACTCATTACACGTGCCAAATCAGACATGGTATTGGAGCCAAGTTCCTTTGCCATCTGTCTTCCCGCCTGTCTGCTTTTTTCCTGGATAACTTTGGTTGCCACTTCAACAGCCTTGTCCCGGCCAAGTTCCTTTATATAGCCCTTGATCAACGGTACAGCTATGAGTGCTTCAATTTCACGTATTTCGATCATACTTTTTTTGCTTGAACCCACGATTCCTCCTCAAAGTTTAACTATTAGATGTCAAATGACAGGACATCCATGACCCAGGGATTTTTTTAACCACAAATTACTTTTTACTAAAATATCTATTTTATTAGTGACTCATTAAAGTTTTGCCTCTTTCAATAGTTCCCTCCTTAAAGCGGCTCAGGCGCAAGGGGTTGTCCTTATTATCCATTTTTCCCGTTACGAGATCCGCAATTCGTTTGCCTGCTTGAGGAGACAGCATCACCCCTGCCCAATATCCGCAATTCAGATAAAATCCCGGCACTTCATCAACTGGTCCTATTAAAGGTTGATCATCCGGCGTATAAACATAATGCCCTGCTGAAATGTTGATATTCGGCTGCGTTAACTTCTCAGCCACTTTTTCAAAAAGGGGGGTAAGATGCATTACCTTATCAAGTGTAACAGCCGGAAAATCCCAGTCTGTTTTTAAATTCTCTGACGGCTCGCTGACCGGTTCATCCGAATCTACCCAGGCGATAAGCACCCCTCCTGGTTCCGGCCGCCAATAGGAGTTATTATCCACATTCACGGTAAAAGGTGCATTTTGAGGAATAGGTACATCAGTGGCGATAAAAACTTTTTGCCGACGAACAGGTTCCAAAGGTAAGTCTATATCAACCATGCGCCCAACCGGTCCTGCAAAAGGACCTGCTGCGTTAATCACCGTACGCGTCCGGATATTCCCCCGATTCGTCTCGACGCCACAGACACCCTTTTCATCAAGATTAATTTTGGTTGCCTTTGTTTTAAGAAAAAATCTTGCATCGCATCCTTTTGCAAATCCTTGCGTAGTCTCATGGCAGGACAACCATCCGTCACGTTGACGAAAGGTAGCTGCAACAACGGATGGTGCAAGAAAGGGAAACCGGGAAAGGATTTCATCACGTTCAAGAAATTCCGAATCGGTTACTCCCAATTTATGTACCTTTTTTACATTTTCCTGAAGATCCTTTACCATATCCGGATTATCGGTAAGAAAGAGATATCCCTGTTGGCGGATGGATATGTCATAACCTGGAATACCGATAACATCCGCAAAGTTTTCAAACATCTCGATGCTCGGTTTTGCCAGCTCTGACATGGCAGGTTCCGTAAACTGAGCACGAAAACATTCCGCTGATGCCGGGGTTGTCAAAGTAGAGAGCCCATCGCGCATTTCTATGAGAATAACATCGAGACCCGCCTTTGAAAGCCAAAAGGCCGTGGCCGTTCCAACAATACCACCTCCTATGACCACCACATCCGCTTTGGTAAAATCATCATGCTTTGGTATATATATTTTGCCCATTTACCCTACCCTCCTTCCTTACACTTTATCAGCCAATTGTTTCAAATTCCCTATTATATCTTTACCCAAGTGGAAACGAATTACATTGCGATTTGCGTCTATTAATGCCTGTCTATCACCAAGCGCCTGGGCGTTTATTAAAACCCCAAAGGTAATAGAAGAAGTATAATCTCCTATTTGATCCGGAATGGGAAGGTCATTTTCTATATCGGCGGTGAATTGAATAAACAGCCCAATACCGGCGTCTCCTTTGTGAAGCTGGCCGGTTGAATGTAGAAACCGTGGCCCATATCCGATTGTAACTGCCATACGATATTTTTGTTGAATTTTTGTTCGCAAATATTGTAAAACTGCATCGGTTTCTAAATTTGGTTGTAGATAAGCTTGAATGGCAACATAACTTCTTCCTACTGATTCACCTTTCCCCGGCTCAGCCAGAAAAAGAAATCTTTCAAGCGCTTCATCAAGACTATCTGCTTCAAAATCTGAATAGACACTGATTCCATATGATTGAAATTTAGGTGCTAATTCCGGCAATTTGCCTTCCTTTTTATAAGCGGCCACCATATTTCGTGTCAAGACCTTGGCAGATTCCACATTTGGCTGATAAAAGGGATTAATTCCAAGACGCATCCCCGCGATAGCCGTTGCCATTTCCCAGCGAAAAAATTCACCACACAGATCATAAATATCGCGTAAATCCAATTGAATTACCGGCTGACCATCATTCTTTAAAGTCCGGATGTTTGCATCATGAGTGTTGTCACCATTTAAACGCATATATATAAACAAGCGATCTTTTGCATATTTTTTCGGTGAGCTGACGGTTTCTCCGGTAACGGGCAGGATGCCTTTACCCTCATTTCCGGTACTCTCTGCAATCAACTGCTCCAACCATGCGCCAAAATGAGAAAGAGATGGAGAAGTTATCAGCGTTACTTTGTCCCGCCCTGTCATGGCCAGTTCCCCCATGGCTGCACCCAGCCAGACAGCGGTATTATCACCGTTTACAGGACAATTTAGATAACCGGCATTTTCAGCCATCATAGACGCCTTTTCAAAAATCAGATGGAGATCCATTCCTATAAGCGCCGCCGGTACCAATCCAAAAAAAGATAAGACCGAATAACGACCTCCAATGTCAGGATTATTCAAAAAATTTTTTCTAAAACCCAGTTCCTTACCGGCGGCTTCCAAACTGCTGCCGGGATCGGTAATGGCAACAAAATGCGCCCCTGCATTGTTTGCGCTTAGAGCTGCTACTGTCTCGTTATAGAAATGTTTCATAAATGAAAATGTTTCCACTGTGCCGCCCGATTTGCTGGAAACAATATAAAGGGTTTTAGCCGGCTCAAATCTTTTTGTTTTTTCCAACACTGCTGAGGGTTCTGTGCTGTCCAACACCGCAAGGTCCAAATATCCATCCTTTACTCCAAAAGTAAACCTAAACACTTCCGGCGCCATGCTGGATCCCCCCATCCCCAGAAGCAATGCATGTGTATATCCGGATGCACGAACTTCATCAACAAAAGCATTGATTTCATCAGCTGTGCCGATTATCTCCTCAGGACTATGCAACCAGCCTAAGCGATTACTGATTTCTTTGGGGTCATCTTTCCATACGGTATGATCATGTTCCCAAATACGTTTGATGATGTTATTCTCTTTAATTTGTGATAGAGCATTGTCCACTATTGCCTGGTATTTTCCAAGATTTGCTTGATAAGTTTTTGACATATCTGTTCCTTTTCGATAGTCATGACCAATAGCATGGCCGGTGGCTTTATTATAGCCCTAAAAGGGCATAAAATACATGCACTCCTTACGGTTTTTCTCACGTGCTCGTACACGTATACGTTTACGAATAAATAAATGCTACAGCATAGCTGAGGGTTTAGCTCTGGAATTATATCCACTTGTAGTTTCTTAATAGGTTGAAGCTTTATTTTTCTGCGATATGTTGAAATGATACATTCAATCCGTATGAGTTTAATCGTGATATCGCCTTTCAGAAACAAGCATCACTTTTTCCAACTTTGAACGCTTATGAAAAAAAGTCGTAACTTTTGAACGTTACTAATAAATTTACACTCAATAAATATGGGTGTCAAGAAGGACTCTATTCAGTCATCTGTAGAAAAATTATTAATGAATGCGTAAAAAGACGAATTCATTAAGGATAATATTCATTTTTATTAAAGATTGTTATTGTGAAAAAAGACCGGTTGAAAAAGACACTTAAAAAGAAAACTAGTTTTATAACGGCTGTTGTTGCGAACGGGAAGGGAGAAATATTCGACCTTAAAGGATATGCTTCAGCAGGTATGACAGATTCATCCCTTGTCCCTTTGTCCCTGGATAAAACCGTAAACATGCCGTATGGGGGAGAGCTTATGTTTTTACCTGATAGAGTCCCCATTCTATACAATACTGACAAAGAAAGATTCGAAACAATAAGGGAAAATCCCTATGTACAAGGCGAGATAATATATCCGGTTGCGGCATTTAACTCTCCCGGATATGTCATTTCTTATGTTAGTGCTTTTAAAGAAGATAAAGGCGCAAAGTTTCTTCCTCTTTTTTCTTATGGGACTGTCGGGTGGTACAAAGGCAAATTCAGATCTGCCGTCATTCTTGTGGACAAAGAGAGGCGTCAGGATTTAAGACTGATGAAACCTAAAGACATCGATGCTGGAATTCGCCGAATGAAAAAGAAGATGCCGGATAACAGGCTAAGGGAGCACCTTGAGAAATGTGCCTTGAAATATGGATGTCCGGCAGGCAAAAATTTTTTTCTGGGAAGATATGAAGCGCCGCTTCCTACGTCCAAACTCTGCAATGCCGGATGTCTGGGGTGTATATCGCTTCAGAAGAATAACGATATCTCAAACAGCCAGGAGAGGATTTCCTTTACTCCGTCACCGAAAGAAATAGCAGAGGTGGCGCTTGAGCATATAAGACGGGTAAAGCAAAGTGTGGTCAGTTTTGGGCAGGGATGTGAGGGTGATCCTTTACTGGCATCTGATGTCATCGACTCTGCTATACGTATAATTAGATCGAAAACCAGCCGAGGCACGATAAACATGAATACAAACGGAAGTATACCTGACACACTGGAAAAATTGTTTGATGCTGGTCTGGACAGCATCCGCATAAGTATGAACAGTGTAAGAAAAGAATATTATGACGCATATTTCCGCCCAAAAGGATACGGTTTTTCCGATGTTGTAAAAAGTATAGAAAAGGCGATTCTAAAGAATAAATTTGTATCCATTAACTACCTGAACTGTCCGGGTTTTACAGATACTCCTGAAGAAGTTAAGGCGCTGAAGAACTTTATTAAAAGCCATCCGATAAATATGATACAGTGGCGTAACCTGAACTTTGATCCTGTAAGATACTGGAAAATAATGAATGGCATAGCAACACACAGCAGACCGATGGGTATGACAAATGTTCTTAGCAGGGTTAAAAAATCATTTCCCAATCTGAAATACGGCTATTTTAATCCACCCAAAGAAAAGTTTAAAAGTTCACCGGTTACATAGAGTATAATCTATGAAATGGCTTGAGGCAAAAGTTATATTTGAATTTGATGATAAAGAGATTGCAACGGATCTTATCTCAAATATTTTTTACGACTTTGGGTTGCAGGGAGTTGTTGTGGAAGATCCAAGTCTTGAACCTGAAGAAGACTGGGCGGATGATGTTCAAACGGTTCCGGAGCATTATGCGGTAATTGGTTATTTTCCGATAAATAAACAGGCAGAAGAAAAACAAGAGGTTTTAAAAAAAGAACTGGCAAGGTTGGAAAAAGAAAACGGAATTTTATATAGTATTGTCTTTAATGAAATAGATGAAAAAGACTGGGCAGAATCATGGAAGGAGCATTTTTGGCCTGAGAAGATTAGCAAAAACATTTTAGTAAAGCCGACATGGCGGGAATATGACTCCAATACAAATGAAATCATAATTGAAATAGATCCTGGAATGGCCTTTGGAACAGGAACCCACCCCACTACCAATCTATGTATAAACATGATCGAAAAATATTTGATTCCCGGCAATTCTTTCTTGGACGTGGGGACCGGTTCCGGAATACTTATGATTACCGCTGCAAAATTTGGCGCAGGGAAAGTTTTTGGTATTGATAATAATGAAGTTGCCGTGGAAATTGCAGAAAAAAATTTATTACTAAACAATGTAGAGAAAGAATTGTTTAAGGTTAAAACCGGTAATCTCGTAAAAGAAGTGGAAGAACGCTTTGATTTTGTTGTTGCCAACATTTTGATGGAAATCATTGTCGTTTTGCTGGATGACATTCAAAGGATTCTGACGGAGAGCGGAATATTTATCTGTTCAGGAATGATTGAAGGAAACACGCATCGTGTTACAGAAAAGATGAAGGCACTCGGTTTAGAAATAATTGATACACGCACAAAAGATAAGTGGGTCGCTATAGCCGGAAGGCAGAATCCGGCAAGGCCGGAATAGTTATTCGTTATTTGTTATTCGTTATTTGCGAGCAAGTTTATCCATTAACGGTTAAATGCCAGATGAAAGTGCATCACCTTTTAGGTGGTGCACTTTCATTTTACCATCAACCATTAACAAATAACCAATAACGAATAACAATTCGTCCCACTATCCCTTTATACTTCGCGGCAGGAGCATCTGGTGCTGAGGACAGATTGATTTTGGGTTTTGGTAAACAGAACCTGCAAAGGCCGCCATGTATTTTCTTATATCACTCATTTGTGATATTTCATCTACAAGACCTTTTTGTGCGCAATATAAGGGCCTGGAATAGTCATGATATTCCTTGACCATTTTATTCATACTCTCAATCACCGGAGCAAGGGGTCTTTCGGCATCTTGCTCCTTAACCAACCTGCGTGAGAAGCTTGCAGCAGCAGCTGTTTCGCCATGCATCACATATATCTCCGTTGTGGGAACTCCCAGAGTGAAGGCGTTGTGTCGGTTTCCAGTGGGGCCTCCCATGATATAGTGGGCGGCAGCCGTTCCTTTTCTAAGTAATATCAGCGTTTGTGGAACGTCTGTCTGTTGAATCGAATAGATTAAGGATTGACCCAATCCTAAAAGTTCTGCTTTTTCAGCGATGTCTCCCACATCAATTCCTGTGGTATCCTGGAACCATATGATCGGTACCCTGTCTCTTCCGCAAAGGGTCACGAATTCGTTTAATTTTATCAATCCCTGGCGATAAAGTTTTCCCCCTATACCCGGATAAGGGGCATATTCAGGATAATCTTCACCAAAAAAACCCTGACGGTTTCCGATGCAGCCCACCAGATATCCATCAACTTTACATAGTCCTGTATAAATCTCGGGGCCATAGCCAGGCCTAAATTCCATGTGTTCGCTCCCATCTACCAGGCGTGCCAGCACCTCATCAAAATCATACATTTGCTTTTGGTTAAATGGGATAAGACGATAGAGATCTTCTGCGGGAAATCGGGGTTCCTTTGGTTCTGCAACACGAAAAAATTTAGGATTATAGGCTGGCATATCCTTCATGTAATCTTTAAGTCCGTCCAGTACTTCTTCTTCTTTATCATAGACATACCTGAAAAATCCGGTTTCATCGTAATGAATATTAACAGAACCCGGAGGCTTGGCCTTAAATTTTCTTGCCGCATCGATCAATTGTTCGGCGCCATCTTCGTCAAAATAACCCTTTGGAGACATCCCGCTTAATATACCGCCGCCGCCCACCGCAATATTGCAGTTCTTGTGGGCAAAAAGGATGGTAGGGCTAATTCCCTGATATCCGCCGCCGGCTGGATTTGTACCGTAAATACCGGCAAGTATGGGAATTCCAAGCTGTTCCAGTTCCGCATGCCTAAAGAAAGCAGTGCCGCCACCTCGGCGATCAGCATAAAATTTTTCTTGCTCTGTTAACTTAACACCACTGCAATTGACAAGCCATACCAGGGGAATGTTCAATCGTTTTGAAAGATTGGTTACCCTTAAAATGTTTTCATATTGTCCGGGAACCCAGGCTCCGGCCAGGACTTTATTGTCAAAACCGATGATAACCGCCCATTTGCCGGATATTTTGCCAAGACCGTCAAACACATTGGTTGTCCCTTCGGCATTATCGTCCGGATTATAAAGGGTGTGCAGCGGGCACCAGGTGCCGGGATCCAACAGATATTCAAGGCGCTGCCAAACAGTCAATTGCCCCCTTGCATTGATCTTTTCAGTAGGGAATCCTACATTTTTGACCTTTTCTACTTCGGCCTCGATCTCAGCCTCCACTTCTTTGATCTTTTTAAGATTTTCCTCTGAGCTTATAATTTTTCCTTTTTTTAGCTCATTACCAAACTCCGTCATTTTTTCAAAATATGGTCTCATTTCTACCCCCTGATCTGATTTTAATTTTAATATGAATAATTTATCCGTGAAGCTGGTTATTTATACGAATTATGATGACACGTCAAGTTAAACGTGCTGAAGAGTAATATTTTGGTAACGTTCAAAAGTGTGCGCATTTCTTTGTAAGCGGTTAAAATTTGAAAAGGTAATGGATGTTTCCAAAAGACTATATCACTGTATAATTCCTCGACTGCTCACATAGATTAAATATTTGGAATTTGCGCTACATAAGCCTTATTGTTCAAGATACTGTCTGTTAAATCCCAAATATTTGATCACCTCCTAATAGGTAAATTGATATCGCCTTTTGGAAATATGCATTACCGAATGATTGTTAAATTGATCACATTTATTGGAAAAGCAATTATGCGCACACTTTTGAACGTTATTAATATTTTGGTTGTTTGAAAAAAAAACCTACCAAATATAAAAAAAATTATATATTATACTCAACAATAAAAATTGCCTTTTACCATTTAAAAGGAGGAGATAATGAAAAGCTATCGCAAAGAGCTCTGGTTTAATGTGCCCACTCGAAGAGCTTTTATCAACATTACACCTAACGTGGAAAAATGTTTGGGAGAAAGCAAAATCAGGGATGGCCTGGTACTTGTTAACGCTATGCACATCACGGCTTCCGTATTTATCAATGATGATGAACCAGGCCTTCACCACGATTATGATATCTGGCTTGAAAAACTGGCGCCTCACGAACCTGTATCACAGTATCGGCATAATGTGGGAGAGGTCAATGCAGATGCACACATGAAAAGACAGGTAATGGGCCGTGAGGTTGTTATTGCTATTACAGATGGGAAACTAGATTTTGGTACCTGGGAACAGATCTTTTACGGCGAATTTGACGGTCGAAGGAAAAAGAGAGTAATGGTAAAAATTATCGGAGAGTGAAAAAAATAAAAAGGAGCCCCTAAAAAATGAAAACAATAATTCTTGTTAGGCACGCAAAATCGAGCTGGAAAGACCTAAGTCTTGATGATTTTGACAGGTCATTGAATAAAAGAGGAAAGCGAAATGCACCATTTATGGGGCAAAAATTAAAAGCAAGGGGAATTAAGCCCGATCTTATACTCTCGAGCCCTGCAAAAAGAGCTAAAAAGACAGCCATATCTATTGCCGCAGAGATCGGTTATCTTAAAAAGAAAATTGTATTTGACAATAATCTGTACCATGCAGGAGCATGGTATATGATGGAAATGGTTCAAAATCAGGATGACAAATATGAAACGATTATGATTTTTGGGCACAATCCTGATTTTAATACTTTTGCAGATATGCTGCTTAAACATAATCCGGTATCAAATATTCCTACTACAGGAGTTTACTGCATTAGATTTGATGTAAATAAATGGAAAAATGTAAAAGAAGGAAAGGGCGAATCTGTCTTTTTTGATTATCCTAAACGATACAATGAAGATCAAAGCGAACTAACTTAAAACTCATGTCAGAGAAACTTAAAACTTTACACCCGGATTATCAACTTTTAGAACATCTGGAAACTCTTGGACCATTTCAAGCGAGTGCATGCTTTCAGTGCCGCAAGTGTACAAACGGCTGCCCTCTTACCTTTGCTATGGATCTTTTTCCGGACGAAGTTATCCGAATGGTAATTTTAGGGCAACGGAAAGCAGTTGTGAGTTGTCGCACAATTTGGATATGCTCGGCCTGCGAAACATGCACGACACGCTGTCCAAACGAGGTTAAAATAGCAGAATTGATGGACTGTCTTAAAGAGATGGCCGTTCAAGAGAGCGTTCCTTCTCCGGAACCACAGATCTTAACCTTGCATAAAACATTTTTAAAAAATGTAAAGAAACGGGGGCGACTTTTTGAAGGAACGTTCCTCCCGGCTTATATGCTGCAAAGCGGTGAGCTTCTACGTAAATGGAAAAAAGGAACGTGGCTAAGTGAATTGAAATTGGCTTGGAAAATGTTCTTCAAAGGAAGATTGTCTCTTTTCCCAAAAACAATTAAAAGAAAAAACGAAATTCGCACAATTCTCAAGCGTTTTAAGTGATATTTTAACCACAGAGAGCAAGTTTTCTTTATGAAAGTAACTTACTACCCGGGCTGTTCGCTGGAAGGAACAGCAATAGATTATTCTGAATCGATTCTAGAGGTTTGCACTCTCCTGAATATTCAATTGGAAGAGGTTCCCGATTGGAATTGTTGTGGTGCAACATCAGCGCATAGCATTGACCATCATGCAAGCATAGAATTGGCAGGCAGAAACCTCAATTTAGCTGCTCAAATGCCCAACTCGGACATGCTTGTTCCATGCCCCCTGTGTTTTAATCGATTGAAAAGGGCTGCCTTTGAATTGCAGGGTGATAATAAAGAGCAATATAGTATTAATCTGGAAACTTCTTTACCGAAAATCCGCGATCTTGCCGATTTCTTTGATGCTGAAAATATGCTGGAAATGGTGGCAAAACATGTTAAAAGACCTCTCGAGGGCCTAAAGGTGGTATGCTATTACGGCTGCATGGCCAATCGCCCACCTGAAATCACTGAAACCACGGACTTTGAAGATCCGCAGGGCTTAGATCGAATCATTAAGAATCTTGGAGGCACCGCTATCTCCTGGCCTTATAAGACCGACTGTTGCGGAGCTTCCCTGTTGCTTTCTAAACCGGACATTGTTTCCCTGCTAGTCGGGAAGCTTTATGATATGGCACAACGGGTTGGGGCCCAGGCCATTGTTGTTTCTTGCCAGATGTGTCAAGCGAATCTCGACATGTATCAGAAAAAGATTGCATCTGAATTGGGAAAACGTTTTTCTTTGCCTGTTTATTATTTTTCTGAGTTGATAGGACTTGCGTGCAATGTAAAGGATGTAAGGAAATGGCTTTCAAGACATATTACGAATCCCTTTTCTCTCCTGCAGGAACTGGGCTTTCTTGAATAGCATGAGGCTATAAAAGATATTAATAATTAATAATTGATTGTTAATAATTAATTGTTAAGTTAATGATTTTATCCTTAAAAAGCATAAACGCTAATTTAAACAAAGAAATTAACCATTAACCATTCACAATTGATTATTAATTGTTAAGTCAACGCTTATATACCTATGGGGTGAAATTAAAGCCCGGTCCTTTGTGCCTTAGTGGCTGAATAATAAATGAAACGAATAAATCAAAAAAAGAAGAAAATCGGTTCAATTACCATTGTGGGTGGCGGGATTGCAGGCATTCAGACTGCCCTGGATATTGCCAATTCCGGTTTTAAAGTATATCTGGTTGAAGAAAAGCCAAGTTTGGGCGGGGTCATGGCCCAGCTTGACAAGACATTTCCCACAAACGACTGTTCGGCCTGTATGATGGGACCAAAACTGGTGGAAACGGCCAATCATCCTAATATTGAGATTTTTTCCTATACCGACATCCTCAATGTGGATGGAGAGGCAGGCTGTTTTCAATTGACACTTAAAAAGAAAGCCCGTGGAGTGGATTCTGAAAGGTGTGTAGGTTGCGGGCTCTGTGCTGAAAAATGTCCTGTAAAAGTATCTGATCCATTCAATTTGGATTTAAATAATCGTAAAGCCATTTATGTTTCATATCCTCAAGCAGTTCCGCTTGTCTATACCATTGATAAAGAGCATTGCAGATATTTCACAAAGGGAAAATGCCGCATTTGTGAAAAGCTTTGTGAAAATAAGGCTGTTCTTTTCATTCAGGAAGATGAAATTGTTCAACTGGAAACCGGGGCTGTGATTCTGGCTCCGGGATTCGAGCCCTTTGACGCATGTTTAAAAGGGGAATACGGCTACAGACGGTGGCCAAATGTGATTACAAGTCTGGAATACGAAAGGATTCTTTCGGCTGCCGGGCCATTTCAGGGTCATATTCAACGCGTTTCCGACGGCAAAACACCGAAGCGTATCGCATGGATACAGTGCGCAGGTTCCAGAGATAGTCATATGGGAAAAGAATACTGTTCTTCCGTATGCTGCATGTATGCAACCAAACAAGCCATGATAACCAAGGAACATGACGGCGACATCGACACTGCTGTTTTTTATATTGATATCAGGGCTCACGGCAAAGGATTTGATCGTTTTTATGAAAGATCAAAATCAGAAAATAATGTTCGATATATTCGCTCCATGATCTCCCGAGTTATCCCTAATCCGGAGGATGACACTCTGAGTATCTCCTATACCACACAAGAGCATAATCTACGTGAAGAAACTTTTGATATGGTAGTACTTTCCATCGGCCTTTATCCGAATTCTTCCGCCATAGGATTGGCAGAACGGATGGGTCTTAAATTGGATACACATGGATTTTTTATCACCGACCCAATGGACATGGTGACTACATCCAGAAAAGGCATTTATGTTTGTGGTGCGGCTCAAGGCCCCAAAGATATTCCGGATTCAGTCCAACAGGGGAGCAGCGCGGCAGGCAGGGCAACGTCACTCCTTTCTGATGTAAGAGGATCTGTTGTTGCATCTCCATCCATACCGGCGGAAAAAGATGTGACCGGCAAAGAGCCTCGAATCGGCGTCTTTATCTGTCATTGCGGAATTAATATCGCCGGGGTTGTAGACGTTGAAGCTGTTGCCGATTATTCTCGTTCTTTACCCTGTGTGGCCTATGCTACCAACTGTATGTTTGCATGCTCTGTTGATCAGCAACAGGATATTAAACATGCAATCAATGAGTATAGCCTCAATCGTATATTGGTAGCCTCTTGTACGCCTCGAACCCACGAACCTTTATTTAGAAACACGCTGCGTGAAGCAGGACTAAATCCTTATCTTTTTGAAATGGCCAATATCCGGGAACAAGATTCCTGGGTCCACAAGGCGGAACCTGAAGCCGCAACGGAAAAAGCAAAAGATCTCGTGCGCATGTCTGTTTCCCGTATTCGTCTCTTAGAACCGCTACACGATGTTGCCTATAAAGTGATTCAAAGCGCGCTGGTAATCGGAGGCGGCCTTGCCGGACTTACTGCGGCGATCTCTGTTGCGGAACAAGGTTTTCCAGCCATATTGGTTGAACAAGCATCCGAATTAGGAGGCAATGCACTCAAGCTTCATTATACGGAAGACGGTTCCAATCCTGCTCAATACGTCCGGGAACTTATTCAAAAAGTTAAAAAAGAACCTTTAATCACCGTATACAAAGAATCAAAAGTGCTTTCCATTACGGGAAGTTGCGGTAATTTAACCTCTAATATTTTCGTTCAAGAAGAGTTAAAGGAAATCTCTCACGGCGTTGTGATTATAGCAACCGGTGGAGAGGAGTATATGACCACGGAATATCTTTATGGAAAGCACGCCCGTGTGGTGACTCAAAGAGAATTTGAATCGATGCTAATGTCAAAACCTGATGAGGTAAAGGAGTTAAAACATGTGGTAATGATTCAATGTGTGGGATCTCGGGAGCCGGAACATCTTTACTGCAGCAGGGTTTGCTGTACGGCTGCCGTCAAGAACAGTTTAAAATTAAAAACAATGAAACCTGATGCCCGTGTTTCTATTCTGTACCGTGATATGCGTACTTTTGGTTTAAAGGAGACGTATTATCTTAAGGCACGCCGGCAGGGAGTCCGTTTTTATCAATTTGAAAAAGAACAGAAACCGCATGTGGCACCGCAAGATGATATGCTCAATGTTTCGGTCTTTGATGCCCAGTTACAAACTCATGTTCAACTTGAATCGGATTTACTTGTTTTGAGTGTGGCCGTACGGCCAAGGAAAGAAAGTAAACAAATTGCTGAAATTATGCGGCTTCCACTTGATGAGGATGGTTTTTTTATGGAAGCGCATCCTAAACTCAGGCCCCTGGATTTTACCACGGCAGGGTTTTATCTTTGTGGGTTATCACAGGGCCCTAAATTTGCCAATGAAGCAATTGCCCAGGCTCGCGGTGCGGTTTCGCGTGCGACTATGGTGCTTTCAAAGAAAAAGATCGTAGCCGAAGGTGTAATAAATCATGTGGATTCCAATCTTTGTCGTGCATGTGGTGAATGCGAGAAAAACTGTATTTTTGAAGCAATCAAAGTTAAAGAAACACAAGAAGGAAAAAAGCTGGCTGAAGTAACAGAGGCACTCTGCACCGGTTGTGGAGTTTGTAATGTAGCATGCCCCACAGGGGCGGCATCATTAGCCCATTTCCGTGACGAGCAGATCAATGTGATGATTGAAGAGTCCGGTTAGAAGTGCAACATCGACAAAGTTTTGTCGATGTGGTGGCAAATTTTATACCACGAAGTACACGAAGAAACACGAAATTTTTTTCCTTTGTGGTCTTCGTGATCTTCGTGGTTAAATAAAACACTCAGTTTAAATCGTGTAAAACTAGCACATAAGTGAGTGTAAAGAAAGAACAGAGCATGTCTTCTTCAAAACAACCTAAAATTGTAGCTTTTCTATGTAACTGGTGCGCTTATGCAGGTGCAGATCTTGCTGGAGTGTCACGCATGCAGTATCCGACAAATGTTCGCTTAATCCGCCTGATGTGTACCGGAAGAGTAAATCACGGCTTTCTACTTAAAGCTTTTATTAATGGAGCAGACGGGGTTTTTGTCTCCGGTTGACACATAGGAGACTGTCATTACCTGGAAGGTAATGTAAAATGCCAAAAGGTGATTCAAGATACTCACGAGATACTAGGACTCCTTGGGATAGATGAGCGACGTTTGCGTTTAAAGTTTATTTCAGCTTCCCAAGGAGCCGTTTTTGCCGAAGAGATTAGATCTTTTGTTCAATTACTTAAAGAGCTTAAAGAAAATCCTCTCAAAGTAACTACCGGGGTATCTTCCTCGTAAAAAAATATTATTATTAAGATTATTTATCCTTAATGTTTCCACCTGCCAGGTTACCGCTAATAGAGTAACCAGCATATATGCCGCCGGTAAGGTTAATTTCAACATAATCGTCTGCAAGGCCACCTTCACCTTCATCCCTTAGGAAAATTGTGAAATTGCCTCCTTCACCAAGTTTTTTAGGTTGAGGAGTATAAGTGCCCTGATATGCGCCTTCATTTGAATTTTCTTCAAGAAACCCAGCAGGAATAGACACACCTTCAATAGCAGCGTGAAACTTAATATTTTCACCGTGATCATTGAATTGCAGCATTCCTGAAGCCAAAGGAGTACCCGAAGAGTCATCACATTTAATCTGGAAAGCAAAAGTTGCTTTTTGATTCGTACCCGTATTAATCGTGCCTCCTCCGTTCATATCACTGCAATCACAGCCTGTTACTCCAAAAACAAGAGCGATAAAAAATAATACCATGAGACTAGCTATTAAACTTTTCTTTTTCATTTTAATTACCTCCTTATTATGGTTTTTAATACCCTAATTGAGCGAAAATACAGCTCAATTAGGCGTTAATTGTTAATAGTTATTTGTTATTAAAATTTGATGATCGTCTCATTTTATAAATCTATGACTGATGAAATATAAAAACGGATTTTATTCCTTTTAACCGATTAACTGATAACAAATAACGAATAACTCCCAATTGGTTTTTAATCAATTGGGGTAATACCTGCAAGATCCAGGTAATAATTTTCTCATTCACTTTTGAGATTTATCCCGTAAAAATTGGTCAAACGGGTGCGTTTTGCAAAGGTCTCTTATCACTGTTATCTATACCTATATCTTTACCCAATATTCATGCCAAAAAGAAAATTTTTTATATTAATATAAATTTCAATTATTTATAAAGATTGAAGGGCCAAAGGGTTCATCACGATGTGACAATAATCGTCACTTTTTATGCCTAAAAATGTCAACGCCGGCAATCTCCTCTTACCATTAAATTCAATTTGAAATGGTAAAAATCTATTCTGACCTTCAGTGCAATTGACACAATTATATTCATCTTGTAATAAAATAGCCCCAATGGTATTATATCGAGATCTTTGAAAAATGCTCAATTTTGTTCAAGTTCAAGGCAGGCGAAAATTTTAACCACAGGCATACATTGAGTATTTCGAGGATTAAAATTTGAGACTAACACAGAAATTGGGCAAAAGGGGGCGTTTTGCAAAGGTCTCGTATCATGATGCACTTAAAACTCTTAAATTGAATGAATAGATGCAATAGAAAATGCAACTAACCAGAAAACAAATCGAATACTGTATGGAATGCAGTATATGCTCAGGAACCTGTCCTGTAAGTCGTGAACTTACTGGTTTTTCACCACGACAAATCATAAAACGGACTACAATAGACCCTGACAAGAGTTTAGTCCAAAGCCGTGAACTATGGGCATGCTTGACTTGTGCGCAGTGTAGTGAGCGCTGCCCCGTTAAGATTGATTTTCCGGAACTCATCCGTGCTCATCGTGTTGATGCCCGAAAAGGAGGCAATTTACCTTTAGAAAGTCACCACGGCATTCTTCAGGCAGTCTCCGATATACAAACCCATAATATAGAACAAAATCGAATCGCGTGGGCGGAAAAGGCAGGAAATTTCCAGGACACAGGGGAATACTTTTATTTTGTGGGTTGCCTTCCCTTTTTTGATGTTACATTTCGCTATTTGAAGTTGTCTTCACTTGAGACCGCACGAAGCGTGCTCATATTGTTAAACAGGATGGGAATAAATCCTGTTATCAGCAACCATGAACGCTGTTGTGGTCATGATGCATTATGGAGCGGGAATGAAACAACATTTCGTAAATTGGCAAAATGGAACCTGGATATAATTAGCTCCTCCGGGGCCAAAACAGTAATCTTTAGTTGCCCTGAAGGTTATTTCACTTTTAAAAATCACTATCCAAAATATTTTGGAAAGCTTCCATTTGAAGTGCTTACTATGACACAGTTTCTGGCGCGCGAACTTCCGAGTGCAGGAATTTCATTTAAACCGTCTTCAAATGGTCCTGTTACATTTCATGATCCTTGTAGATTGGGTCGGTGTTCAGGAATTTATGAAGCACCCCGGCAGATTTTACAATTTCTTCCTGAAACTCAACTTGTAGAAATGGAACGGAATAGAGAAAATGCGCTTTGTTGCGGTACCAGTGCCTGGATGGAGTGTTCCAGTTGTTCAAAAGCTATGCAAATGGAGAGGATTTATGAGGCTGTACAAACAGGCGCCCAAACCCTTATCACTGCTTGCCCAAAATGCCGGATCCACCTGGCATGCGCCCAAAGCGGTACCGAATTGAATCTTGAAGTAAAAGATATTTACACGTATCTAAAAGATTCTTTAAGCAGCCTTTGACAGCTTCACCGCACAAACTTTATATTCGGGTATCCCGGAAATAGGATCCAGTGCTGCGTTTGTAAGTTTATTAGCGGCAGCCTGTGCATAGTGAAAAGGGATAAAAACCGTTCCCGGAACAGCTTTACCGGACACTTTAACTCTGGCATTTATCTTACCCCTTCTGGAAGCTATATTAACCAGGGATCCGTCTTCAATATCGAATCTATTAGCATCCTGAAACGATATTTCAACAAAACTCTCCGGTGCTCGTTCATTAAGACCATCCGTTTTCATTGACATGGTGCCTGTGTGGTACTGGTACAAAAGACGACCTGTTGTCAGATACATTGGATATTCTTCATCAATTTGTTCTGCAGGTGGAATGTAATCGATGGCGTGAAACATTCCCTTGCCACGGGTAAATTTATCACGATGCAGAATAGGCGTTCCGGGGTGTTCTACATCCGGGCACGGCCAAAAAATTCCTTCTTGTTCTATTCGTTTGTATGTTATCCCGGCATAAGAAGGAGTAACACCGGATATTTCTTCCATGATAGCTTTGGCATTTTCGTAAGACATGGGATATCCCATCCGTGTCCCGATTTCACAGGTTATTTCCCAATCCTCAAGAGCCTGACCAGGAGGGTCTACCGCCTTTCGTATCCGCTGAACTCTTCGCTCTGTATTTGTAAACGTACCTTCTTTTTCTGCGAAACAAGCCGAAGGGAGCACAACATCAGCAAGTTTGGCTGTTTCCGTCAGGAATATATCTTGTACTATGAGAAACTCAAGATTTTCTAAGCTTTTTTGGGCGTGATTAAGGTCCGGATCGGAAACAAGCGGGTTTTCTCCGATGATATACATGGCTTTAATTTCACCGTCATGTGCTTTTGGAATCATTTTTGTTGCCGTTAAACCGATTTGGTCCGGAAGATCTGAAACCCCCCATGCTTCCTCCATTTTATTTCGAATTCCAGTATCTGTAACAATTTGATATCCCGAAAAAACGTTCGGAAGTCCACCCATATCACAAGCCCCCTGGACATTGTTCTGTCCTCTCAAGGGATTAACTCCTCCTCCCTCTTTACCCAGATTGCCGCAAAGCATGGCAAGGTTTGCCAGGGATTTGACATTATCAGTACCGGTAGTATGCTGGGTGATTCCCATACAGTAAAGAATACTGCCTGCTTTTGCGCCTGCATAAAGTCTGGCGACGTCTATAATGCCCTGTGCAGGGATTCCGGTGATGCTCTCCACAAATTCGGGAGTAAATTTTTCGACGATGCTTTTTAATTCATCAAAACTTTCGGTACGGTTTTCTACAAAATCCTTATCATAAAGTTCTTCCTTGATAATTACGTGCATCAAGCCGTTAATCCAGGCAACGTCCGTTCCAAGGTTGGGTCTTAGCCAATGATGGGCAAACCCGGCAATATTAATGCGTCTTGGATCAATAACGATAAGCCTTGCTCCTTTAAACATTACAGCTCGTTTTACAAAGCTTGAAAGAACCGGATGGTTTTCGGTTGTATTGGATCCGGTGATGAGGATTACGTCCGCTTTTTCAATACACTCAATTGTATTTGTCATTGCACCGCTTCCGAATGCTGCGGCCAGACCGGCCACGGTAGAAGAATGTCAGAGACGGGCGCAATGATCGATATTGTTGGTTTTCAATACCCCTCGCGTAAATTTATTAGCAATATAATTCTCTTCATTTGAAATTCTGGCAGAGGTCAAAACGCCAATGCTATCGGGCCCGTTCTCATCTTTTATTTTTTTGAACCTGTTGGCAACCAGATCAAGCGCTTCCTCCCACGTCGCATCTCTAAGATTGCCATTCTCTTTTATAAGAGGGGTCGTCAAGCGTTCTGCGGAATTTATAAAGTCGAATCCGAATCTTCCCTTCACACACAGACTGCCGTAATTGGGCGGCTCATCCTCCACGCCCGTAACTTTTACTACCTTATTATCTTCTACGTGTAAACAAAGTTGGCATCCGACACCGCAATAGCTGCAAGTGGTGCGGGTTTGCTCCGTTTCCCACGGTCGAACTTGATAGCGGACATCCTTTTCAACAAGCGCTCCTACAGGGCAGACCTGTACACATTCACCGCAGAAGACACAATCCGCATCTTTAAGCGGTCTGTCTCCGGCGGCAATTATTTTAGTCGATGACCCCCTGTATCCGAAATTGATAGCATTGTTTACCTGGATTTCATTACACGCCTGGACACATCTGCCACAGTTGATACACCTTGAAAAATCTCTGACAATAAAAGGGTTTACGGTCTCCATTGGAGTTTTGGTTTCAGTTGCTGAAAAGCTCTCTCCTGATACTTGATATCTGTATGCAAGATCCTGAAGCTGACAATCACCCCACACAGGACATAATTCGCTGCTGTCATCATCCTTTTGAACTTGAAGCTGAAACTGGGTCCAGTCTTCGCCGTCTGACCCACGAACTGCACAGTTGTGATTCCCTGATGATAAAAGAAGCTGTATGATTACCTTTCTGGCCTGGATAACCGGAAGGGACTCTGTATGAACGACCATGTTGCTTGATGCAGGAGCTGAACATGAAGCAATAAGGCTTCGTGCTCCTTCTACTTCAACTACACATACCCTGCATGAACCTGTTGGGGTTGTTCCCTTTAAGTGGCACAATGTCGGTATATCTATGTCATTTTTACGTGCGACTTGGAGAATCGTTTCTCCATGCTCAAAAGAAAATTCATTTCCATTTATAACAATTAAATTTTGTGTGCCCATTGTAATTGTGTCTCCTGATGAAGTCATGACCACCGGCATGCCGGTGGCTTGATTATAGCCCTATACATGAACCCCTTATGGTTTTCTCCCGTGCTCGTACACGTACACGTGCTCGTGCTCGTGAACGCATATTCATTTATAATTGACCAGCAATTTTAATTATGGAAAATATGCCTTATTATAGGAATGGTTTTAACAATGGAAATCGATATTCAATTTACATCTTGCGCCAAGTCAATGCAATCTGGCAATCTGCCAAAATTAGAATTGCTGATAATTGACACATTTTTTTGAGTATTGATACAATTTGTGTTAATAGACTCCTCCCTATTAAAATGATCTAACATTAATTATTACTTTCGTTCACGAGCACGAGCACGTGTACGTGTACGCTTATGTTTACGAACAAATAAATACTACAGCATAGCTTTTGCCATTCTTCACAGCATAGCTGGGGCTTTAGCTCTGAAATTAATCATTTGCTTTTTTTATATATGATATTCCCAATTTTGTCAATCCAGGGATTTTCAGAATATATGAATAGTATTTTACAATAAATAGATAATAAATCCAGACCCCAAATATGCTGCCCAATGTATCTGCAAGCACATCCATCAGATCAGCATCCCTGAACGGAACATAATATTGGTGAATTTCATCGCTTATTCCATAGATTGCAGATGAAAGTATGCCTAGTATTATCACAAGATTAGTGTTATTTTTGATTCGTAGTGTCAAGTAGGCCCTTAAAAAAAGAGCACCAAGAAGGGCATAAGCGCAAAAGTGAAGGAATTTGTCTAAATATGGTATGTTCGGAATATCTTCAGGGGATGGATAGGAAGACTGAATAAAAATAAAAATGCAATAAATTAGAACCGGGAGCCAGTAAAATAAGAAGTTTTTATATTTAATTCTTACAGAAATTTCCATTTTTTACCATTATAGCTGTTTGAAAATATGGTGCAATTCAGGCACTAACCCGCATTCATAAATACGGTTACATATTATCATTAATTTAAGAGCTTGAAGTGTTTTGCAAGACATTTAAAAATAATCACGAAAACACGAAATGAAATTATATTATTTCGTTATATGTAGTCTGAATATCATATAATGTATTTTTTTCAAAGAAAGTTTGCTGAAATCATTATTATTTTATTTTACACTCTGACAAGTTCCATTAATGGCTCTTGCAAATACAGAGACATTTGTTAGGGAGTCACTTCTGGTTTCCTGTCGAACCAAGGTTGGGCCTTTTCTAACTGTCCAGCTAATCGGAACAGCACTGCTTCATTTCCGAAAGGTCCGATGAATTGAGCCCCTAAAGGTAGTCCCTCGGTTGTCCAGTAAAGGGGAACGGAAATTGCCGGAAGCCCGCAAAGATTCGCTAGTTGGGTAAAGGGTGTCCTTTCAAGGCTTTTCTCTGCAAGATTGTCAACTATACCCAAAGCCTTCAGGGAGCGGTTTCGAAGCTTCCTTACGGCCCTGATCGTACATTCGTGTCACAACAGCATTAAGTTTCGGATTGACCCTTTCAATCCTTTCGATGGCCTCCTCGCACAATTCCGCCGGAGTTACTTGACCTTGCCTTACAAGCTCGGCCATTCCCATCGCGTCATATCGATCAAATTCAGGAAAACCACCCATGATTACCTCCTTCCCTTTTGATTTTATAGGTATCGCTCAGATAAATTATTTTAGGTAATAATAAGGAACCTCTAACCTCCACTTCAAATCCCGCATAGGTGGAATGCCATAGCCTTGGCGGACTCCAGATCTGCCAGACGGGTGATCATGATCTTTTGGGCCTGAGGAGAGC